>JANNXN010000167.1:0-3355 GCA_031409595.1 Rhodobiaceae bacterium | reverse complement strand
TCAACCCTTCCCCAAAGTCCGCGCGAAGCTTTCCAGCACGGCGTTCATGCGGGTTTGATAGCCCTTGCCCGTGGCTTTATAAGCTTCAAGCACGGACTTTTTCACACGGAGCGTTACCTGCTGCGTGTTCTCTGGCTCGACAAGCTTGGCGTTCTTCCAGAACTTTTCATCAAGACGAGGAATATCGCTGTAGTCGATATCTTCATCCGTGATCGCGGCCAACTCTTTAATGCCCAGTTCTTTTTTGTATGGCTTCTTCATATCTGCTCCTTTCAATTCGGTCGGCAGGACGGGCGGAAATAATTCTGGTCTTGCCTGAGCGTTCGGTGTGGATCACGGCCAGGATCGCAACGCCGTCAACCTGGCCAATGCTGCGCAATCGGACTTCGCCTTATTCCTTGTGGTCATCAGTCCACGACAGAACTGGTCCCTCAAATATGCGCATGGCGGTTTCAAAGCTAACCCCATGTTTGCCGATATTGATCCTATTTTTTCCTCATCCCATTCAAATGCCATTGCACTATGTAATCACAAATGTAGTTACTTTTAAACATCTTTCAACGGGTAATATCTTCCGCCGTCATCCTGCCAGCATCCCGCAGCGAAAATCGCCACCCGCGCCATGCTGCAAAAAGTCCCCTACTACACCACCCTCCCCGGCATCCTCGCCGTAACCAAAGCCATCGCGGCCCAAAAAGCTGATACAATTCAAGTACGTCCGCTGCAGGATTACTTCAAATGGACCCCCTTGAAATTTGCCCACATATGGGTCATGTTACTGCATACCCGGATCAAAGCGTCTAAAGCGCTTGGCCGGGTCTCGTTTTTTCCCCTATTGACTGGAAATTCCTATGGAAAAAGTACCAATGACGTTGGAAGGCCACGCCAAGATGATGGATGAGATCAAGCATCTCAAAACCGTCGAGCGGCCCCGCATCATTCGTGCCATCGAAGAAGCGCGCGCCCATGGTGACCTTTCTGAAAACGCCGAATATCATGCCGCCAAGGAGCAGCAGGGCTGGACTGAAGCCCGCGTCAGCGAGTTGGAGGACAAGATCAGCCGTGCCGAAATCATAGATATATCAAAGCTTTCCGGCGACACTGTAAAGTTCGGTGCGAAGGTCACTTTGGTCGATGAAGAAAGCGAAGGCGAGGCCGTCTACCAGATCGTCGGCGAATTCGAAGCCGACGTGAAGAAGGGCAAAATCTCCATCAGTTCGCCAATAGCCCGCGCCATTATCGGCAAAAAGAAGGGCGACAGCGTCGAGGTCAACACCCCCGGCGGCGGCAAATCCTACGAGATTTTGAAAGTTAAGTGGGCCTAAAAGTCCGCTTGACTTCACGTACCTAAACGCGTACTTAAATAATATGCGCGCAACCTCTTACAGTGAATTTCGCAAAAACCTCGCCGCCAATCTGGACAAGGTGAACGACGACCGCGAACCCGTAATCATCACGAGGGATAGGGGCAAGCCTTCCGCGGTGCTCATGTCGCTGGAAGCCTATGCCTCTTTGGACGAGACTGCCTATCTCCTCAGCAGCCCCCGCAATGCGGAGCGCCTGCTTAAATCCATCACCGAGCTGGAAGCAGGTGGTGGCACGGAACGGAAACTCATTGAGTGAAAGTCACGTTCGCCGAAGATGGTTGGGACGATTACCTATATTGGCAAACAAATGACCGGAAAATTCTCGATCGCTTGAATACCCTCATAAAGGATTGTCAGCGCAATCCCTTTGTCGGCATCGGCAAGCCAGAACCATTGCGCGGCAACTGGTCAGGCTGGTGGTCGCGTCGCATCACCGAAGAACACCGCTTGGTCTATCGTGTCAGTGAAGGCAGTTTACTTATCGCTCAATGTCGATTCCACTACTGAGCCAAAGCCTTTTCCACCGCAGCGATAATTTTTCCGCTCGAGGGCTTTGTAGGCGTTGAAAACCAATCGACAAACTTTCCATCCCGCCCAAACAGATACTTATGAAAATTCCAGCTGGGCCGCCCCAACATGCCAGCCTGCGCCCCAGCCCACCGATAAAGTGGGTGTGCCGCCTCCCCGCTCACCACAGTCTTGGCAGTCAACGGAAACGTCACGCCATAATTCACTTCGCAGAAGGTCGCAATCTCCGCCGCCTCCCCCGGCTCCTGCGCCCCGAAATCATTGCAGGGAACACCCACAACAACCAGCCCCTTGTCTTTGTACTCAAGCCAAAGCTTCTCCAACCCCTGATACTGCGGCGTGTATCCGCATTCAGAAGCCGTGTTGACCAGCAGCACCACACGGCCCGCAAACTGCGAAAGCGGCATGGGTTTCCCGTCAATCCCGGTCAGCGCAAAATCATGAAGCGAAGTTTCAGGAACAGTCACATCTCACCTTCTAATCATTCTCTTACCTCAGCCCTCGCCCCTTTGTGGGAGAGGACGATTTGCGGGAACCGCAAATCGGGAGAGGGGCCGTCCTCATTGCCTCACTTTACTCTTCCACCTTCGCACCCCAAACAGCACAACCCACCTCGTCATTCCGGCGAAAGCCGGAAACCAGACTTTGTTCAACAAGATCATAAGGGGTGGGGGAAATACCTATGGAACAATTCAATCAACTTGCTGAATTTATAAAAGAGATCAACAAGTTTTGCGACTGGCGACAACATACTCTTACACGCACTTAAAAGACCAACTATTTGTAAAATCAGTCGTTTCCTTACACTCGGAACTGCGAAATGGTCACTTGGCTGGGGAACAACATTTCTCGGATCAAGATAACCACCATGTAGGGGTGGCATGTAAGCAGTAATCTCTGCCAACTCCCGCATTCGCTCCATGACAACAACAGTATTGGCTGTAACGAAAATAGATGCTTTGACAGCAGATTCTACTTCTCTGAAGGGATTTACAAACGCTTCTCCAATTGCGGAGTCTTCATTAACAGCGATTTCACCAAATCGCTTTTCACGCTCAATATCGAGCGGAAAGTGTTCGATGAATACGATATGATTTGCACTGAACAACTCAAAGCTTTTTCGCAACCCTGGTTGTAGCCACTCGCCATCATTCTCGGCACTTGCCACAACAATAATTTCGGCCATATCCTTGAGGATACCCAGAAAAGGATTGACACCACGAACTTTGAGTTCTTCTCCATAATGCTCAAGTGAAGACTTCAAGTGACGCGGCGCTTGGTGAGGCAAATCATCGAGAATCACATTAATCAATCGCTGCTGCCTGATGGGAAGAGCACGCAAGTCTTGACTTGCAACTAAGACATCAAACTCGGCATTGGGTCGTACGTCTAATTTTCCGTCAGCAGTTAGAATTGGTTGTGGGCTTGAATATTTTGCAAGCTCTTCACCAGTGGTCTTT
>JANNXN010000166.1:0-4373 GCA_031409595.1 Rhodobiaceae bacterium | reverse complement strand
GCATTGCGTGGTGAGGGCGTCGCGCGTCACAGCATTGACCCTCGCGCAATCCGGAGAGGCGAGCAATCTATTGACTCGCCGGAGGTGGCTGCGGCCAGCCTAGTTTCTGGACTCCCTGGATGGCCCCGGCCTCCAGGGCCGTCTGAGCCGTCGGCCCGTCACCGCCCGATCGCGGTGATGTCGAACGGGGTGGTCTGGTAGAGCTGGTTGATCCAGTTGCCGATGAGCAGATGGGCGTGGCTGCGCCAGCGATTCTTCGGCTCGCGGTTCGGGTCGTCCCTGGGGAAGTAGTTGCGCGGCAGGGCGATCGGCTTGTTGGCCGCGAGGTCGCGGCGATACTCGTCGCGCAGCGAGTTCGAATCGTATTCGATGTGATTGAACATGTGCAGCGACCGGCGCGCGGGATCGTCGAGAAGGCATAGCCCCGTCTCGTCCGACTCCATCAGGACTCGCAAGCCGCTGCCCTCGGGGATGTCCGCGCGCCGCACTTCGGTCCAGCGCGAGACCGGCACCGAGAAATTGTCCGAGAAGCCGCGCAGATAGGGCGAGGCGGGACTCAGGTTCTTGTGGCGATAGACGCCAAAGGCCTTCTTTGCCAATGCATGTTTGGGCACGCCGTGAAAATGATGCAGCGCTGCCTGGGCGCCCCAACAGATATTGAAAGTTGATTGCACATTTGTCTGGGTCCAATCAAAGATTCTTTGCAGCTCATCCCAATAGGTGACCGCCTCAAATTCCAGCAGTTCGACGGGCGCGCCGGTTACGATGAGGCCATCGAATTTCTCATGGCGGATAGCCTCCCAATCGCTGTAGAAAGCTATCATGTGATCGTTTGACGTGTTCTTGGACACATGTTTTGTAATCTTGATGAGGCTCAACTCCACCTGCAGGGGTGTTGCGCCAATCAATCTTGCGAACTGGGTTTCTGTCCTGATCTTGTTTGGCATGAGGTTGAGCAGGCCAATGCGCAGGGGACGAATATCCTGACGGCTGGCGGAATCCTCCGTCATGATCATGACGCCCTCTTTCTCAAGGGTCAGGCGGGCTGGCAAATCATTGGGAATTTTGATGGGCATGGACTTCAGCGCCGATCAATTCTGGAGCCAACCAAATTCATGAAATCACTTTCTGAACGAATGGCCGGAATATCCTCCATGCGCACTTCATAGCCAAATTTGGCGGCGACTTTCTTGTAGATTGGAATGCGGTGATGCAGCAATTGCTCAAAGCCCCAGACCAGAAAATCATCCGGCACCACATCGTCGTCGTTGCGGATTTTTCCGATTTCCTTGTATTCGGCCCATTTTCTATCGAGAAACTCCGGCTGGTAATACATGGGTTTCGGGTATCTGCGAAAACGCTCAACCAGCGTCTTGGTGTGCCCGGGATTGCCATCGATGTAGAGCAGCAGGGTGCTTTCGCTCAGGCTCTTCAATACTGCGTCATTGGGATCATCGGGGTTCACAACTTCGCACAAGCTGCCGCCGGAATCGCAGACGAAATTCTTGTAGCTGTAAATTTTCCGGGCACGCTCAATGAAGGAGGGCACGTCGAGGAGAGCGCGTATTTCGGCCTCGCGGTGCTGGCTTTGGCGCTTCTTGTATTCGGCAAAGGAAATTCCGCCGAGTGCGGGGTTTCCTGGCTTTCCCAGGTAGGTTGAAAGCGGACTCAAATTATCGAAAGTGATATTGGAGCGGATATAGATCGAATCGGATTTCAGCAAACCGGCCAGGAACGGCACTTTCATGGCTTCGCGCTTGAAATTGTCGACGATGGCCTCATCCATGTAGCGGGTGCCGATGCGGTAATCGACCGAATACTGAAACCAGCCGCTTTGCTGCAGCATCATGGCAAGCGTGGTTTTGCCAACTCCAGACATGCCCATAACGGTCACGGCTTTGGCGGGCAAGTTTTGAAATTCCGAGGCAGATTTGAAGCGCATGGAAGTTGATTAGCCGAAGCAGGGGGCCAAGGGCAACCCGGGCGTTTTAGAAGTCTTTGGAGAGCTTGAATTCAATGGCGTGGGAATTGAAATCGTACAACGGAATGTTGCTGTCGTTTTGCACATAGGAATAAGTGAAGCCCGGCGCATATCCCCACCAGTTGAAATCTCTTTTAGTGATTGTAACTGAACCGGAGTAACGCTTGTCTTCTCGATCAATGTTGATAATTGGAAATATCCCGTCAAATTTGCTGAGTTGCACGCCACCATGCAGATTGGCCGTAATTCCCATGGGCAACTCCCGGTAGAGACCCAGTCCAACAGAATAGGCGCTATAGGAATTATACGTTATCTCGGTATCGAGGCGGTCAAATCCAGCGTCGAGACTTGCGGCAAAGTCTGCACTGAAGGCGTGATCCCATGAACCATTCACCATCAGCGCTTCACCATTGCCGATGGGGTTATCGGTGTATTTGCGCCACTCGTAAACCGTACTAACGTTTAGCCGGTCTTTCGCCGTAAACGCCTTCTGCAAGCTGACGCGTGGGCCATAGCTGTAATAGCTTAGACCCAGCTGATCTGTTTTCATGCTTTCGCTTGCGACTATTCCAAGGCCCACATAGCCCTCGTCAATGAGATGCCGCAGCTCGGCTGATTGGCTGGCGGTATAACTGTTGTAGTCGCTGTCATCGTAGAGGCGGAGGTCAACGCCACCACCCAAAACAAGGGAAAATTTGTTTCCCAATCTCTTTGAATAACCGGCGTTGAGGCCCCCGGCGAATCCGATGCCGCTTTGTTTTAATGCATCGGGACGGTAAGTGACCACCTTGTTCGTCACCGGATCATAGATTGTCTTAACAGTGCCGCCATTGTTGATATTTGTGCTGGGGGCTGCTGATACATATCCGTTGAACTTGAACGGGCTGCGCGCATCAATGGTGTCGATAAAGGAGCGAACACCTTGGGCCGCAGCTTCATTTGGCGCTTCGGCCATCAGGAGATTGAGATGATGAATGGCGCTTTCGTCCTCCTGCAACAAAACAAGGGTTTGGGCCAGTTCAGCGCGAACGAGTGTGAGGCCGGGATCATTGGCCAGTGCAGCGCGGAAATTTTTGGCGGCACTGGTCAAGTCGCCACGCGCCTTGAGGATCAGGCCTTCGATAAACAGTGTGCGATTAGCGGCAAAATTTCCAGTGAGGGGGTAGCGCTGCAAAAGGCTTGCGGCCAATTCATGTTGCCCGGCATTGGCCAACCGGATGAGGAGATTTATGCGGGTCTTTTCGCTGGAAGCCTCATATTCGGAAATCTGCTGGGGTGACGGCGAAACGGTTTCCGCAGCGTGGATCGCGGTTGATGTCAGCAGAAGACAAGAAAGCGCACAAAACAATGTGCGCATTCTGGCTGAGGTGTAGTGGCTTCTTTTTAAGGACATCCACCAACACCAGACACGCATGTGCTGTGGAACACGCCGCTTTGCTCTACATAACCACGCCTGTCATTGTTGTGTGGAACTTGACCGCCACGAGGGGTTGGAACGGCGGCTACAAAAGTATATATGCCTGTTATGTTGTTTCCAGCACCAAAGAAGCCGGCATACATGGGATTTACACCGCTGAACCAACCCAGGCTGGGATCAAGTTGTGCTTTGCCAGATACTGTGTTTCCGGTGATGGTGCCTGTCAAGACAACCTGATCGTTCATATAGGCAATCCAGTTGGGATTAGCAATATTCCCGGCGTTTACGGTTGCGGGACCTGTGGCGCTGTTAAGTGTTTGCTCTGCGGTCCAGGTGCCGGGTGTCAGTGTACCGGTGAGTGTATCGGCAGTGAAATTTGCGGTAAGGCTGCTGGTGCCCTCGATCTGCCACGTATTGTTGGCGGACAGGGTTTTGCCCGGTGGTGCGACAGGGGGGTCTACCCAATTCCAGGTTTTTGCCGTGGCGCCATAGGCGCCAGTATAAGTAACTGAGCCAGTCGCTGCTGTAATGGTTGCAGCTGGCGTTGCGGTGCCGCCAAAAGACCAGGCTTGGCGGCGCGCATCGCCTGCGCCAGCGATATCGCGATACTGGGTTCCGTAACTGCTGCCCCAGTCCCATACTTGCAATTCCTCGTCGGTCAGCGTGCCGGAGGCATCAGCGCTTAAGTACCGGTACTCCTTGTATGTGCCGCCAAGTCCTACGCCACCGGAGGCGTTTGTTCCGAAAACATCTTCTTCCATAACCTTTGGTATGGGCCAATTGCCGTTCGATGCAGCGTTTGTATCTATCTGCATTCTCGCGGTGTTGGGGCCCGCGGTTCTGGTAAGGGTCGAAAGGGCTCCGGTCAGGGGTGACACAAGAACGGCTGATTCCAAGGCAATGGTCTTGTCACCGGTTGCCAAATTTGTGGTGTTGCCGGTGTTGGGTGGGGTTGTCCCGGGTGGGGTTACAACA
>JANNXN010000165.1:0-20002 GCA_031409595.1 Rhodobiaceae bacterium | reverse complement strand
GCACTGCAAAAGTGATTATATGCAGCGCGAACCCTGGCCCAAGGAAAAATCCCTCATGCTCGCCACTTCCCTCGACAGTTTCAAATCCCGCAAGACCCTGAAAGTTGGCTCCAAGAGCTATGCTTATTTCAGCCTCAAGGCAGCGGAGAAGAATGGTCTCAAGGGCATTTCCAAACTTCCCTATTCGCTCAAGGTGCTTCTTGAAAATTTGTTGCGGTTTGAGGATGGCCGCTCGGTGACCAAGGCGGACATTGAAGGCATTGCGGCCTGGTTGAAAAATCGCGGCAAGGCTGAGAAGGAAATTGCGTTCCGGCCCGCTCGTGTCTTGATGCAGGATTTTACCGGCGTTCCGGCTGTCGTTGATTTGGCGGCCATGCGCGATGCGATGAAGGCGCTGGGGAAGAATCCCACCAAGATCAATCCACTGGCGCCGGTTGATCTGGTGATTGATCATTCCGTGATGGTTGACTATTTCGCCAGTTCTGGCGCCTTCAAGAAAAATGTGGCGGCTGAGTATGGCCGCAACGGCGAGCGCTACACTTTTTTGAAATGGGGGCAGGGGGCGTTTGATAATTTCCGCGTGGTGCCGCCGGGCACCGGCATCTGCCATCAGGTCAATCTGGAATATCTGGCCAAGACCGTGTGGACGCGGACTGACAAGGTAAATGGCAAGGCTGTCACCTATGCCTATCCAGATACGCTGGTTGGAACCGATAGCCACACGACAATGGTGAACGGGCTTGCCGTATTGGGATGGGGCGTTGGCGGCATTGAAGCGGAAGCGGCCATGCTGGGGCAGCCCATTTCCATGCTCATTCCGGAAGTCATTGGTTTCAAGCTCAACGGCAAATTGCCGGAAGGCACTACAGCCACTGATCTCGTGCTGACCGTTACGCAGATGCTGCGCAAGAAGGGCGTTGTCGGAAAATTCGTCGAATTTTTTGGACCGGGCTTGGCGCATCTATCGCTGGAAGACATGGCAACGATTGCCAACATGGCGCCGGAATATGGGGCCACGTGCGGGTTTTTCCCGATCAGTGCGGAGACCATTTCCTATCTGAAGGGCACGGCGCGGGCTGCCGCACAGGTTTCGCTGGTTGAAAAATATGCCAGGGCGCAGGATATGTTCTGGACGCCGAAATCTGCGGATCCGGATTTTACCGATACGCTGTCGCTTGATCTCGACACGGTCGTTCCTTCCATGGCCGGGCCAAAACGCCCGCAGGACAAGGTGACGCTGACGGATTCCGCTTCGGGTTTTGCCAGGGTGATGGCCGATGAATTCATGAAGCCTGACCAATTGAGCTCGCGCTATAAGGTTGAGAATGCGAACTTTGATGTGGGCCATGGCGATGTGGTGATTGCGGCCATTACGTCATGCACCAATACATCCAATCCATCGGTGATGATTGCAGCTGGTCTTCTGGCGCGCAATGCGGTGAAGAAGGGCCTGACCTCCAAGCCCTGGGTCAAGACATCGCTGGCGCCGGGAAGCCAGGTGGTGACTGAATATTTGAAGTCTTCCGGCCTGCAAAAAGATTTGGACAAGCTGGGTTTTGATCTTGTGGGTTATGGCTGCACGACTTGCATCGGCAATTCGGGTCCGCTGCCTGAGAATATTTCGAATGCGATCAAGGCGAATGATCTGGTGGCGGCAGCGGTGCTTTCTGGCAACCGCAATTTTGAGGGCCGGGTGAACCCTGATGTGCGGGCAAACTATCTGGCATCGCCGCCGCTGGTTGTTGCCTACGCGTTGGCGGGCTCCATGAATGTTGATCTCACCACGCAGCCCCTTGGCCACGACAAAAAAGGCAAGCCGGTTTATCTCCGCGATATCTGGCCCGCTGCCCGGGAAATTGCAGGCTTTGTGCGCAAGCATGTGACACGCAAAGCATTTGCAAAGCGCTACAAGGATGTGTTCAAGGGTGATGCGGAGTGGCGCAAGATCAAGGTGACCAAGGGGCTGACCTATGCCTGGGATGGCGCCAGCACCTATGTTGCCAGCCCGCCCTATTTTGATGGCATGAGCATGACGCCACAGCCCGTAAAGAATGTGGCGCGCGCGCGGGTGCTTGGGCTCTTCCTCGATTCGATTACGACAGATCACATCTCGCCTGCGGGTGACATCAAGGCTTCCTCGCCAGCTGGCAAATATTTGAGTGATCACGGCGTGCAGAAGCTTGATTTCAATTCCTATGGCGCAAGGCGCGGGCACCATGAGGTGATGATGCGGGGAACATTTGCCAATATCCGCATCAAGAACCAGATGGCTCCTGGCGTTGAAGGGGGCGTCACCAAACATTATCCGTCAACGGAGCAAATGCCCATCTATGATGCCGCCATGAAGTATCAGGCAAGCAATACTCCGCTGGTGATATTTGCCGGCCGCGAATACGGCACGGGTTCATCGCGCGATTGGGCGGCCAAGGGCACGAAGCTTTTGGGTGTTCGCGCCGTGATAGCGCAAAGCTTTGAGCGCATTCACCGATCCAATTTGATTGGCATGGGGGTTATCCCACTGCAGTTCAAGGACGGCGAGAGCTGGCAGAGCCTCGGCCTTAAAGGTGACGAACTCGTCACCATCAATGGGCTGGCCGAGGGCCTGAAGCCTCGCAGCATGATTACAGTTGATATTGTGAAAGCTGATGGCTCGGCGTTGTCTGTTGCAGTGCAATGCCGCATCGATACGCTGGATGAGCTGGATTATTACATGAACGGCGGCATCATGCCCTACGTGTTAAGGAACCTTGCGAAGGTGGCTTAAACGAAACTGTGATCGCACCTCTCTGACATGTGAGTGGTCAGGGGCGGGATGGTTTGTTATGTTAATGGTATGACAAATGCCCTGAACCGCCGAAGTCTATTGACGCTGGGTGCTGCCGCGATGTTTGCAAAGCCTGCGTTTTCCGCAACCAATCGTCCAGTTGTCATGGAATTGTTTACCAGTCAGGGCTGCTCGTCATGCCCTCCGGCTGATGCCTATTTTGAGAAGCTGAAGGGCAGGCCCGGGCTCATCGCATTATCCTATCACGTGGATTACTGGGACTATCTGGGTTGGCGCGATACTCTGGGCAGCGCCGAATACTCGCAGCGGCAATATGACTATGCGGCATCACGTGGTGACCGCAATGTTTACACGCCGCAGACCATCGTGAATGGCGTGGACCATTATGTGGGCAGCCAACGGGGCGCCGTTGCCGACGGAATTGACAAGGCCCGCTCGGATTCCACCACCCAATGGGTTGATGTTGCCATGACGGATAATGAAACCGATGTGATGATCAGCATTTCGGCCCATGCCAGCCACAAGAACGCGACACTTTGGCTGATGGCCTATGCGCCAGAGATTCCGGTTGAAATCAAGAAAGGCGAGAATGCCGGAAAAACCGTTGTCTATCACAATGTCGTGCGAAAGATCGTGCCTGCGGGCATGTGGCATGGCGAAGAAATGAAACTTGTATTGCCCAAGAGCAGTGTTGTTCCGAAAGATTGCAAGGGTTGGGTTGCCCTGGTGCAGACCGGAAAAGTCGGCCCTGTAATCGGCGTGGCGACTGGCGGAATTGCAAATAGTTAAGGCATTTTATTCGATCTTTGCGCGCCATTCACGCGCGAATTTTGCAGCGTTGTCATTGGCTGCTGATACTACCTTGATGCTGCCGACATACTGGCCTGGCGGCCAACCGCCAGCGGGCTGTTTCTTGCCGGCAAACAACATGTAGACTGCTTTGTTGCGGTCAAGGGTTACGGTGTTGGTCGCCTCAATTCCGTTGGGACCCCGAAGGCTCACTGTAACTTCATCACCTTCTGCAAGGTTGATCGCCCAGGCATAGGCCACTAAGGCTGGCCACTTGGCATCAGGATTTTGCTTTGGCAATGTTCCATTTTCCAAGCTCGCGAGTTCTACGGGAGCTGGATTAAAGCCGGACTGAATGACTTGGCCTTCCTGGTAGTCAAGGGCAGCGGCAACAGATGAATTCCAAAGCGGATTTACAGGCGCTCCGCAGTTTTCGCCGCCATCAGCTTTGCCGCCGAAGGGATCAAGAGCCTTGCCGTCTTTGCGAATGGTGAGATGCACATGGGGGAAGGCCGCCATGCCGGAATAGCCCACTTCGCCGAGCTTGGTTCCCGCCTCAACCCTGTCGCCTGTCTTTACCGTGAGGGAGCCTCGGCGCATGTGGCAGTATTGGGTTTGCCAGCCGCCCGCATGATCAATGACAACGCCATTGCCGCACTCACGGTTTTGGACGGCGGCGCGATCTGCCTCAGTGCGCATGAGATTGTCGGCCACACCGTCGCGCAGGCCCCTGACGATGCCGACGGCACTTGCAATGACGTTAGCCTGCGAGATGGCATTCAGTACACGGATGTCTGTTCCATCGTGGCCGTCATAGGTTTGGCCGCCACAGGAATAATCCTTCACTGCGGCTGACGGATCGTGATCGACATAATTCTGCACCCAGCAGGTTTTGCCAATTTCGCAGGCGATGGGCAGGCCGAGTTCAATGTCTTCAGCCTGCGTTATTGTTGTAAGCGTGAGCAACAGCAGAGTTGATGTTGCTACCCGCATTCAAGCAGCCTTCTTCATCAATCCGCGATTGATCAGGCATTCGGCAATTTGCACGGTGTTGAGGGCTGCACCTTTGCGCAGGTTGTCGGAGACGACCCACATGTTGATGCCATTTTCGATGGTTGAATCTTCGCGGATGCGGCTGATAAACGTGGCGAAGTCGCCGACGCATTCGACGGGGGTGACGTAGCCGCCATCTTCACGCTTGTCGATCACCATGCAGCCAGGCGCCTCGCGCAAAATTTCTCGGGCCACTTCGGCGGAAAGCGGCGTTTCAAATTCGATGTTCACCGATTCCGAGTGACCAACAAACACGGGCACGCGCACGCAAGTTGCCACGAGCTTGATTTTGGGATCGAGAATTTTTTTGGTCTCGACCACCATCTTCCATTCCTCTTTGGTCTCGCCTGAATCGAGGAATATGTCGATGTGCGGAATGACATTGAAGGCGATCTGCTTGGTGAATTTCCGGGGCGTGGGGGAATCGGTCACGAATATTCCCTTGGTCTGGTTCCACAATTCGTCGAGGCCTTCCTTGCCCGCACCCGATACGGACTGATAGGTCGACACGACCACGCGCCTGATCTTGGCCACGTCATGGAGGGGTTTCAGGGCTACCACGAGTTGCGCCGTTGAGCAATTTGGATTGGCGATAATGTTGCTGCGCTTGTTGCGGGCCATGTATTCCACCAGCACATGGGCGTTTACTTCCGGCACGATGAGCGGCACTTCCTGATCGTAGCGCCAGCAGGAGGAATTGTCGATGACGATGGGGCCGAGCGCGCCAATCCTGGGCGACCATTCCTTCGATACGGCAGAGCCTGCCGACATCAGCACGAAATCCACCTGCGAGAAGTCAAACTGTTCGAGATCCTTGCACTTGAGGATTTTGTCGCCAAAAGAGACTTCGACACCCATGGATTTACGCGACGCAATGGCGAAACATTCGTCCACTGGGAACTCGCGCTCGGCCAGAATATTGAGCATTTCGCGACCCACATTGCCTGTGGCGCCAACGACTGCAATTTTGTAACCCATGGAAATCTCCTCGTCCGTCTGTGCTCCGCCCGCTCTGGAACCCCTGGAGGCCCGCTTTCGGCGATAGGGGGTTCGGCCACCATCCCCCGAGAGCGACTAGGCCGAGGGATGAGGCTAGGATTTTTTGGTCTTGGCAGTCTTGGCGGGCTTCATGATGGGCGGTTTCTAGCAGGTCCGGACGGGCTGTCAACGGCTGGCCAGAATGGGGGTTGGCAGGGCGCTCAGTCTTGGCTAATGAGCGTCCTCAGCGACCACAGACTTTCAAATGCGGAGAGGTGGCAGAGTGGTCGATCGCGTCGCACTCGAAATGCGAAGTACGCGCAAGCGTACCGGGGGTTCGAATCCCTCCCTCTCCGCCAGTGTTTTCTCTAAATTTTGGTGATTTCGAAATGCTTTGCGGTTGCGCAGAGGTGTCGTGACATGGTGAACTCATTTCTGAAATGGAGATATTGTCATGGCCAAAAGGCGCCTTGGGCGGAGCGACATTCATATTGAACCGTTCGTGCTGGGGACCAATGCGTTTGGGTGGACTGCGGATGAGCCGGCCTCGGTTGCCGTGCTTGACGCATTTATTGCTGAAGGGTTTTCGGCGATTGATACGGCCGATGTCTATTCACGCTGGGTGGCGGGCAATGACAGCGAATCGGAGAAAATTATTGGCCGCTGGATGAAAGCGCGGGGCAATCGCGACAAGGTCATCATTGCCACAAAAGTGGGTTCTGACATGGGGCAGGGGCGTAAAGACCTGCGTGCGGCGTGGATAGAAAAAGCGGTGGAAGGCTCGTTACGGCGGCTGCAGACCGATTATATTGATCTCTACCAATCCCATTGGCCGGACGCCCAGACGCCGGAAGAAGAGACCTTGGGGGCCTATGACAAGTTGATCAAGGCGGGCAAGGTGCGGGCCATCGGGGCGTCAAACTATGACGGGAAACTTTTGGCAAATGCGCTCAAACTCTCGAAAGACAAAGGCCTGCCGCGCTATCAGACGATACAGAATGAATTCAATCTTTATTCGCGGGATGCATATGAAGGGGCGGTTCAGGATATTGCCGTGAGTGAGGGGCTCGGCGCCATTACTTATTATGGTTTGGCATCGGGATTCCTGACGGGCAAATATCGGAGTGAGGCGGACCTGGCGAAGAGTCCGCGTGGAGATGGCGTGAAACAATATCTCAATGCGCGGGGATATAAATTATTGGCTGCACTTGATTCCGTATCGAAGCGCACAGGTGCCGCGCTGGCGGAGATTTCAGTGGCCTGGATCAACGCGCAGCCGGGAATTGCCGCACCTATTGCTTCGGCGACAACGGTTCCACAGCTTGAAAGCCTGGCGCGTGGCGCAAGATTGCTGTTGAGCGCCGAAGATCTGAAGCTGCTGACCTCGGTCTGATCTTTCAAGTTACCAATCCGCGGGCGTCGACTTTGACGGCGCCTAGAACTTTGCTGCCACTCACAAAGACGACTTTGTCAAAGAGATTGATGACGGGGCAGACGTGGTTGGGCGTGATTTTTACAAGTTCGCCGATTGCAGGTTTCATTGCCAGATGGGAGATATTGAGATAGCCGTGTTCTTCGTTGGCGGCGTAAACCTGGGCGTCAGCGAGAGTGTGGGCTACTCCGTAGCCTTGCAGGCCCAGCAGGTCGCTGGTGAGGGATTTGGTTCCCGCATCAATCAACGCCCGCTCAGAGGTGGGGCGGCTTACCACAGTTGCCAGCACGCTCACGGCGCAATCGCTGTATTCGCAGGTGCCCCTCTCAGCCAGTGAGCGATCAAAGTAGATATAGGTTCCCGCGCGATATTCCGTGAGCTGGGCCAAGCCTTCATCTTTCCACATATCGGGCGAACCGCCGGAGGTGATGACTTTGGTTTCGAGGCCAGCGGACCGGCATAGTTCGCGGGCCTCAACCAGAAATTTCTCCGCTTGCAGGCGCTGGCCGACGCCTGCGTAGGTCATGAGCCCGCCGTATTCCAATCCTGGCGCTCTGTCGATAATTTGAGCCAGTTCCAGGGCGGCCTGCGGAGACTGAACGCCGTTTCTATGGGCACCGGTGTCACATTCAATCAATACCGCAATATGCCGCCCGGCACTTCTGGCGGCTTCCGCAAGGCCTGCCACAACCTCGGCATTGTCGGCGACGACTGAGATTTGCGTCCGCCTCGCCAAGGCTGCAAGGCGCTCCAGCTTTTTCTTTCCGACGACGTTGAAGGTGAGCAACATGTCGGTGATGCCTGCATCGGCCATGACCTCGGCTTCCCCGAGTTTCTGCACGGTTATTCCTTTGGCTCCAAGCGCAATCTGGTATTTCGCCAGCCCGACGAGCTTGTGGGTTTTGATGTGGGGCCTGTTGGCAATGCCAAGCGCATCACAACGCGCCTGCCAACGTTTCAAATTGCGTTCAACGACATCGATATCAATAACTGGAACCGGCGTTTCGATATCGCCGATGCGCGAGCCGATATTTTCAAAGGTCAAAAAATCAGTGATGTTCATTATGGTCAATCCGGATTGAGGCGGAAATCTTTGCCTTCTGGCAGGGTTTGGCCGCCATCAACAATGATCGTTGTGCCAGTGATGTAGGAGGCGTCATCGGAGGCGAGGAAGAAGGCGGCGTTGGCAATGTCGCGAGGCGTTCCCAAGCGACCCAGTGGAACTGCTTCTTCCATGGATTTGATGAACGCTTCCGAACGATGAAGCTTCATGCCCTCGGTCAGGATGTTGCCGGGCTCGATGCCATTGACCGTGATCCCGTAGCCGGAAAATTCCAGTGCTGCGGCCTTGATGAACCCGTTGATGCCGGCCTTGCTGGCAGAATAGTGTCCATGGCCGGGGCTGGTTACGCGGGGGCCGGTGATTGATGAGGTGAATATCATGCGGCCATATTTTTTGGCTTTCATGTGGGGCAGGGCTGCGCGGGCCGCAAGGAATGTTCCTTTGAGGTTTACCGCCATGACGGCGTCCCATTCTTCGGGCTCAATGTTTTCGATCAGTGTCCAGGGATAGATCCCGGCATTTTGCACGATGATATCGAGGCCGCCGAATTTTTTTACGGCTTCGTTGACGGCCCGGTCAGCGTCGGCTTTTTGCGAGATGTTGGTCGCGACGAAATGGCCTTGCAGGCGTTTGGCCGTTGCCTGGCCAACCGCTTCCTCGGTATCGGCGATGACGATCCTGGCGCCTTCTTCGAAAAACCGCGTTGCAATGCCTTCGCCAATTCCGCGGGCGCCGCCCACTATCAACGCAACGCGATTTTTGAGCCGCCCGGTCATGCCAGCCTTTGTTTGATCGAAAGCTTGACTGTATCGAGCAACACGGCGGCCAGCACAAGCGCACCCAATATGACCTGCGTATAGTGGGCGGGAAGCCCCATCAGATTTATCGCGGTGTGAATGGATGAAAGCAGCAGCACACCTGCATAAACACCCGGCAGCTTGCCTACCCCACCTTTGAGACTCACACCGCCAATCACCACGGCGGCGAAGGCGTTAAACAACATGCCGGTGCCAAGGTTGGCCGTGGCGCCTGACGTTCGGATGGCCAGAAGCAGACCAGCGAGGCCTGCAATGGCGCCAGCGAGCACAAATGTCAGCATGACGAGCCGATCGACTTTGATGCCGGCGCGAAAGGTTGCCACCGCATTGCCGCCAATCATCGTTACGTGGCGGCCAAAGGGCGTTCTGCCCATGATGAATGTGAATACGACAAAACAGATAATGGCTATCCAGGCAATCAACGGGATGAAAGCAATTGTCTGGATGCCGATGAAGCGAAGCGGTGGCGCCAGGTCCTGGGCTGAACGGCCGCCGGAAATGGCAACCACAAGACCGCGCACCCAGATATAAGAGGCAAGCGTTACGATGAAGGCATTCATCTTGAGTTTGACGACGAGCCAGCCGTTCATAGCGCCGATCACGCCGCCTACAAAAATTGCGATGAATGCGGCCACTGGTATGACCAGCCAGGGAGGCGTTAAAGTGTAGCCTTGGCCAATGCCGTAGGAGCAGAATAATATTCCGGTTATCATGGCGCTCAGGGCTGCCACCGATTCAACCGACAAATCCATATGACCGGCGATGATCACTATGGCGAGGCCAATGGCCATAACGCCCACAAAAGTGGATTGCTCGACAATGTTTGCGAATATGCCGATCTGGAAAAAATTGGGGATTGTCAGCGAAAAAACTGCCAGCACAAAAACCAAGATGAACCAGACGAGATTATCGAGCACAAATTCGATGAGCGCTCTTTGGAAGGGACTGATCATCAAGGGCATCCAGAAAATGTCCCGGGCCATACAAGGCCCGGGACACTAGTTCAGTCACTATTCAACTGGCACAATCTTGTCGGCTGGCGCCTTCAGATTGCCCCAGAAGCGCGGCTCATCAACATTGTCCTTGGTGATGGCAGCGCCGGGGATTTTGATGTTTGGACCCCAGGCTTCAATGCTGACGACGGAGTCGAGGCCAAGCACACTGTAATTGCCCGCCTTGATTTCCTGCTTGTTGACAACCTTGTCTGCAAACATGGCGATGGCGGCGGCTTGCGCATAGAGCGGTTGTTCCACCTCAGCGTTCAACCAACCTTTGCGGATGAGATCGAGGCCAACGGGCGCACCGTTGGACGAAATCATCATCACATCACCGGGTTTCTTGCCCTTGGCCTCAAGGGCTGCCACAGCCGCCACTGAAAGATGGGCGGCGTGCAGGAAGATCAAGTCGATGTCGGGATTAGCCACCATCTGGTCCGAGACGATGGTTCCGGCGTTTGATGCTTCCCAGGCCATGGCAGGCAGAGAAATGATCTCGACGCCGGAGAACTCTTTCATTTTCTCTTCGAAGCCCTTCTGGATGTCGAGCGTGTAGGGGTCAGCGGGATCGCCCAGAACCTGGAGGATCTTGCCTTTGACGTCGCCCTTCTTTTCTTTCAGCAGACGCTGGATTTCACCGGCCGCGACGTAACCGATCTCAACTGTTCCCGCAACCGACGTGAAGTCAGACGGTGTGGCGGTGATTTGGCGATCGAAGATCATGACCGGAATTCCGGCGGCGCGGGCCTTTTCAATTGAAGGCTGGAGTGCATTGAAATCCACCGCAGCAAGAACGATGGCTGATGGCTTGAGCAAGATTGTGTCATTCATCTGGCTCTGCTGCAAATCGGTCTTGTTGTCGGCGTTGAGCGTAATGGCCTCATAGCCCACATCCTTCAAGAATTTTTCAATGGCTGAAACGGATTCAGTTTGAAATTCATCGAGCAGGGTTGGCACCATGTAATAGATGGTGCCCTTGGATTGGGCGAACGCTGGCGAGGCCAGACCGATTGCGGTCAGTGCCAGCGAAGTGATCAATAGTCTACGAATGCGGTTCACGGGACGTCTCCTTTTTTTGTTTATTGATTGAGGTTTGGGCCATTCGGCCTCTTTTCTTGGGCTGCGGCCGCTAGGGCTTCGCCAGTAATCATGCGGACAACTTCGTCGGGGCTGGTATTTTCGCTGCGAACGTTGCCTGCAACTTTGCCATGGCGGATGACCACGATGCGGTCAGCCACCTGGAAAGCTTGTGCCATAATATGCGTGATGATTACAACGCCGATACCCTGGGCTGCAATGCGCTTGACCATTTCGAGGCCGCGGCGGGTTTGCTCAACACCGAGGGCTGCAAATGGTTCGTCCAGCAGAACCAGTTTGCCACCCCAATGGACAAAACGGTTGAGCTCGATGGCCTGGCGCTGGCCGCCGGAGAGGTGCTCGACATTCACGCGCAGTGACGGAATTTTAGTGCCGGCATTGGCAATCGCGGCGGCTGCAGTTGCATGCATCTCAGCCTCCTGGAGAACGGGAACGCCGAAGTAGCGTTTGACGATTTCGCGGCCCATAAAAAAATTGGCGACGACATCAACATTGGTGCAAAGCGAAAGGTCCTGATAGACGGTTTCAATGCCTGCAGCTTTTGCTTCGGCGGGCGAGGCAAAGCTGCGTTGATGGTTTTCAAAGGTCATTGTGCCGGATGTGGGCTGGAGGCCGCCTGCAATGATTTTGACGAGGGTTGATTTTCCGGCGCCATTGTCACCCAGCAGAGCCACGACCTCGCCACGGTGAATATCGAAACTTATGCCGCGCAGGGCCTCGATCGCCCCGAAGTTTCGGGTGATGTTTTCCAGCCTGAGAAGTGGAGTGTCAGCGGTCATGTCGACCTTAACAAAGCACAGAATGCCGCGCGAACACAATAATCGTGCGACCGCCTTCTCAAGGGGCTGTTTAAATCAGAAAAACCAGGGAAATTTGAAGCTGTTTGAGTGAAATTCACAAAAGTGCTTTGATCGGCGCTTTGAAGACAAGGCGTCATGACTGAGCGGATTTTACAGTTTGGAACGAGCAGATTTCTGCAGGCGCATGTGGACCTGTTCGTGCATGAAGCGCGGCTCGCTGGACAGGATATCGGACCCATCACCGTTGTCAAAACGACCGCTGGCGGAGCGCGGGCCGGGCGCGTTGAGGCTTTTGGAAAGCCCGAAGGTTTTCCAGTTCACATCAGGGGGCTCAAAGATGGCGTGGCGGTGGATGAGATTGTCACGGTTCAAAGCGTCAGTCGGGCGTTGACTGCGGAGCAGGATTGGGCAGCCCTTGTTCATATCTTTGTCCACGAAACGGAGATCGTGGTTTCGAATGTTGGAGATGCCGGTTATGCTTTGCAGTCTGGCGGCGGGGTTCGCCCAGACATCGCTGACACAGCGCCAGCCGGTTTTGTTTCCAAGTTGCTTGCCCTTCTGCTTCGGCGGTTTGAAGCGGGAGGGGCGCCATTACTGATCCTGCCTTGCGAGTTGATCAGCAACAATGGCCAAGTGTTGCGACAACTCCTGAAGGGCCTTTCCGATGATTGGGCTTTGAGCGTTGAATTCAAAGCCTGGTTGGCAGGTTCTGTGGTCATTTGTGATACATTGGTTGACCGGATTGTGTCAGAGGCGCTTGAACCAATTGGCGCTGTCGGTGAACCTTATGCATTATGGGCGATACAGCGGGCACCCGGATTTGAAGTGCCGTTCATTCACCCGGCAGTTGTCATTACGGATGCTCTTGAACCCTATCTCCGCCTGAAGCTGCATATTCTAAACCTTGGGCATACTTACCTGGCTGGGATATGGAAATCACAGGGTCGCCCACCGGGCGAATTTGTGCGTGAAATTCTGTCGGATCCCGCAATAAGAAACGGGTTGCTTGATCTGTACGGGCGCGAAATTATCCCTGGATTTGCAGCGCATGGCATGGAGGAAGAGGCTGGACGCTATATGGCGATGACGCTTGAGCGCTTTGACAATCCCTACCTCAATCACCGGATCAGCGATATTTTTGAAAACCATGCGATCAAGATTGAAAGGCGCGCCAGGGATTTTGTCAGGTGGGTGCGCAACCGGAATTCCAACGTTTCGTTTCCGCAGCTTGAGGCCTTGTAATCTGCTGCGACAATTGCGAACTGCAGGTTTCAGATAATTTCGATACGCGCCGCCATAATTGGATATAATGGCCTATTGGCGCAAGTTTAGGAGTTCGGTTATGTCATTTGCCACGAAAGTCATAGGCCCGGTTAACGGCCTGGCGGCGGATCTTGCGCGCCGGCTTGAGGCCAAAGGCCGGCCCATTCGCATTGGCCTCATAGGCTGCGGCGAAATGGGGACTGATATCGTGACCCAGTGTGACCAGATGACCGGCATTACGGTTGCAGCGATTGCCGAGCTTCATATTGATGCAGCGCAGAAGGCGTTGGGCATTGCTGGAAGGCCAGCGGACAGTTTTGCCGTGGCCGATAGCAAGACCGCATTCGATGCCTGTCTCAAGGCTGGAAAAACAGCCATCACGGGCGACGCGCAAGCCATATGTTCGAGCGATGAAATTGATGTCATCATTGATGCCACCGGCAGGCCTGCGGTTGGTGCGGCGATCGGCCTGACAGCGATGGAGCACGGCAAGCACCTGGTGATGATGAATGTGGAAGCCGATGTAACCATTGGCGCGTATCTGGCGCAGCAGGCCAAACGACTGGGCGTGGTTTACACGTTGGGTGCTGGCGATGAACCCTCGTCTTGCATGGAGCTCATCAATTTTGTCACGGGTCTCGGCTATCCCATCGTTGCGGCGGGCAAGGGCAAAAATAACCCGCTCAATATTGACGCAACACCGGATCAGTATGTGGAAGAAGCGAACCGCCGCAACATGAATGTGCGGATGCTGGTTGAATTTGTGGATGGCTCGAAGACGATGGTTGAAATGGCCGCTATCGCCAACGCGACGGGATTGATACCGGATCGGGCTGGCATGCATGGGCCTGCCGCGACGCTGCCTGAGCTCCACTCTGTGTTGTGTCCAACAGCTGATGGCGGTGTGCTGTCGCGCAAAGGCGTGGTTGATTTTTCTGTCGGCAAGGGGGTTGCTCCCGGGGTTTTTGTGGTGGCTGAAATGGCCCATCCGCGGCTCAGAGAACGCATGCATGATTTGAATCTGGGGAAAGGGCCCTATTATACATTCTTCAGGCCCTACCACCTGACAAGTCTCGAGGTTCCCTTGTCGTGCGCTCGCGCCGTGCTTTATGGCGCGGCTGACATGCAGCCCCTGGCGCGGCCTTCGGCTGAGGTTTGCGCCGTAGCCAAGAAGGATTTGAAACCCGGAGACAAGCTCGATTCAATAGGGGAATACACCTATCGCGCATGGATCATGGAATATGGCGAAGCGCAGGCGTCGCAGGCTATACCTTGTGGGCTGCTGGAGAATGGCAAGGTTACGAAACCGATCAAAAGAGGCGAGCTGCTGACTTACGGCAATGTGTCAGTTGATAGTCATTCTGGAATTGTGTTACTGCGCAAGAAGCAAGACGAAATGCTTGCAGGTATTTGAGCATGGCGAAGAGAAACGAATTCAGCACCAATCAACGGGCGTTCTACCGGCATTTTTCACCTGGCCAAATCAGGGAAGCCTATCGCCGGATGTGCCTGATCCGGCGGTTTGAGGAAACTGCCGAGGATGCCTATATGAAAGGCCTCACGCATGGCACCATGCATCTCTCAATCGGCCAGGAGGCGAGTGCCGTTGGCGCCACCATGGGGCTCTCCAAAACCGATTACATAACCTCAACACATCGGGGCCACGGCCACTGCATCGGCAAGGGGGCTGATCCCAAACTGATGCTGGCGGAATTTTTCGGCAAGGAAGAAGGCTATTGCCGGGGCCGGGGAGGCTCCATGCATATCGCTGATATCGAGAGCGGCAACCTGGGCGCCAACGGCATTGTGGCTGGCGGCATTCCTATTGCTGTTGGGGCGGCCCTTGCGATCAAGAAGCAGAAGCGCAATGACGTTGCCCTGTGTTTCTTTGGCGACGGGGCCACCAATGAGGGGGCATTCCACGAGTCACTCAATATGGCGTCGATCTGGAAATTGCCGGTTATTTTTGTGTGCGAGAACAACAAGTATGGAATGTCGGTCTCAACCGAGAAGTCCATGGCTGTTGCGAACGTGGCGGACCGGGCCAGCGCCTACAACATGCCTGGCGTGATTGTTGATGGAAACTGCATCGAAGATGTGAGCGAGGCGGTGCTGGAAGCCACGGCGCGGGCGAGGCAAGGCCAGGGACCGACGCTGGTTGAGTGCAAGACTTACCGCACGCGCGGCCACTCGAGAAGTGACCGCAACCGCTATCGCACCAAAGAGGAGATTGAAGAGTGGCTGCTGCGCGATCCCATTTTGCTGTTTGAGGCGGAGCTTTTGGCCCACGGCATTGCAACGGGCGATGCGATTGCCAGCATTCGCGCCAGCGTTGATGCGGAAATGGCTGCAGGGCTGGTGTTTGCCCAGAATGGCACGGATCCATCGCCCGAATTTGTCACCCGCGATGTCTACACGACAGGGGCCGTTTCATAATGCGGGAGTTGAGTTTTGCGCAGGCCATTCAGGACGCTTTGGCCACTGCCATGGAAGCCGATGAGCGCGTTTTCATCATGGGCGAGGATATCGGCGTTTATGGCGGCGCCTTCCAGGTGACAGGTGACCTGGTGCACCGGTTTGGTGAAGACCGGGTGATGGATACGCCCATTTCAGAACTTGGCGCTGCCGGCATTGCCGTGGGGGCTGCCCTTGCAGGCTGCAGGCCCATTCTGGAATTTCAATTTGCTGACTTTGCGACGCTTGCAATGGAACAGATCGTTAATCAGGCTGCCAAGCTCCGTTTCATGTTGGGTGGCAAGGTTTCGGTGCCTTTGGTCATGCGATTGCCTTGCGGGTCTGGCACGGGGGCTGCTGCCCAGCACAGCCAATCCTTGGAGGCCTGGCTTGCCCATGTGCCGGGATTGAAAGTGGTGCAGCCTTCGACACCCTATGACGCCAAAGGGCTGCTGCTTGCCGCAATCGATGATCCCGATCCGGTCATGTTTTTTGAGCATAAGCTGCTTTATAAATTCAAGGGAGACGTGCCGGAAAAAGCTTACCGTGTCCCCATTGGCCAGGCGGCAGTTCGACGCCACGGGAAGGATGTTACGATTGTGGCTTCCTCCATCATGGTGCACCGGGCGCTTGAGGCGGCCGAAGTGCTGGCAGGGGAAGGCATTGATCTCGAAGTGATTGATCTTCGGACCCTTCGCCCGCTTGATACCAAGACCATCATTGCCAGTGTCAAGAAAACCAGCCGGCTGGTTTGCGTTTATGAAGGCGTGAAGACACTTGGCATTGGCGCAGAGATCAGCGCCATGATCGCCGAAAGCGAAGCTTTTGAATATCTTGATGCGCCGATCTTGCGGCTGGGCGGGGCTGAATCTCCAATCCCCTATAATCCAGTTTTGGAAAAGGCGGCGGTTCCACAAACGCCCGTCATCGTCGAGCGGGTTCGAAGTCTGGTGAAGGGCAGAATTTAGTTCATGCCCATTGAAGTCTTTCTGCCCAGAGTCGATATGGACATGACCACCGGAAAAGTTGCCAGGTGGCACGTGCGCCAGGGCGATGCGATCAAAAAGGGCGCCGCATTTTTTGAGATTGAAACTGACAAGGCGTTGATGGAAATTGAGGCCTATGCCGACGGCGTTGTGGGCCACATACTTGCTGCTGCGGGCGAGGCGGTGCCGGTTGGCTGCGTGATTGCACTGATCTATGGACCGGATGAGAAAATTCCGCCCACTGTTCCAGATGGGTTGAAGGCCCGGCTCACGGTTGCCGCGTTGGAGTCAGGCAAAGTTCGGGCAACGCCGCTGGCGAAACGTCTGGCGCGGGAAGCGGGATTGTCACTTAGCAGTGTTGCCGGAAGTGGGCCTGCTGGACGCATTCTCAAAACCGATGTTCAAACGGCAGATGCGGGATCGCTGCATTCCGCCGACCAGTATGATCTGGTGCCCGTCAACACCATGCGCCGGACCATTGCACAGAGGTTGACACTTTCGACGCAAACAGTTCCTCACTTTTATTTGACGGCTACTTGTGATGTTACCAATCTGTTGGCCGTGCGCCTGGAATTGAATGCCCGTTCAGTCAAAAAAACCGATCATAACGAAGATTCCCGACTTTCCATAAATGATTTTATTATCAAGGCATTAGCCAACTCTCTTAAACAGATACCCGAAGCAAATGCGACGTGGGCGGATGATTTCATCCGGCAGCATCGCACGAGTGATGTAGGTGTTGCGGTGGCCCTTGATGGCGGACTTATTACGCCGATTATCCGTTCTGCCGAATCAAAATCCCTTGCAGATATCTCATCTGAAATGCGGGAGCTTGCCGCCCGCGCAAAGTTGCGAAAATTGCTTCCGTCAGAGTATCGCGGCGGCACGACGGCGATTTCAAATTTGGGCATGCATGGGATCGAGGAATTCACCGCGATCATCAATCCGCCGCACGCCACTGTCTTGGCTGTTGGTTCAGCAATCGACGGTTTTGTGCCCGTTGACGGAAAACCGGTGCTTCGCACTCTCATGAAACTTACCCTGACTTGTGACCACCGGGTTATTGACGGCGCCTTGGGCGCGCGATTGCTGGGCGCCATTCGAATGTTCATTGAGAAGCCGACCTTGTTGCTGGAGTAGAATTTCCATGCGCTATGACTACTCATCAATCGGATTTTACACCTATGATTGCCTGGGTTGGCCGTTCTCTGAAATTCCTGCCGGTGGCGGCACAAACTACATTGAAGAACTGACGCTTGCCGTTTCGGGTGCGGCGGGCACCGCTGCAATTGCGGCGGCGAAAATGGGATTGAAAACACTTGCCGTTGGCGGCGTCGGCGGCGACCTGATGGGCGATTGGGTGCTGCAGCGGCTGGCGCATTTTGGCGTGGATATTTCCACCATGCAGCAACAGAAGGCGTGGAAAACGTCGTCTTCGATTGTTACTACGCGGCCCGATGGATCGCGGCCAGCGCTTCACATGAAAGGAGCAACGGCGGATTTTTACGTCGATGATCACATGATGAAGCAGGTTGTCGATGCCAGCGTTGTTCACATTGGCGGCGTCGGCCTCATGAAGAAAATGGACGGGGGCCGCAGCGCTGACCTGATGCGACTGGCCAAGGCGGCGGGTGCCGTCACCACAGTCGACATTTTTGCTGGTTCGAAAGATGACATGCCAGCGGTGGCACTGGTGCTGCCTTACACGGATTATTTCATGCCCTCGATTGAGGAAGCCGAGGCGCTCACGGGCTTCACCGACAGGGAGGACATGGCCAAATACTTTATGGATTATGGAGCGCAGTGCTGTGTTTTCACTTTGGGCGGCGAGGGCGCCTACTATCATCATCGGGACGGCGCAAAATTCAGAATTCCGGCCTTTGACATAGCGGTCAAATGCACTTGCGGATGTGGTGATGCATTCAATGCGGGCTTTGCGGTGGCTATCACACGGGGCTTTGATCCTGAAACAACCGTGCGGTTCGCCCAGGCGACATCGGCGCTTAACGCAACGGGCTTGGGTTCACAGGCGGGTGTTGAGTCGTTTGAACACACCCTGAATTTCATGAAGATGACAAAAACGAAGTAGCGCCGTCAGTACATCGCCTTGATATTCTGCAGTTCCCTTGACAGTTCCGTGACGTCTCGCTGGCTGATCAGTTTTGATATGGTTGCGAGGCGGGGTTGGATCAGGGCGCCAACAATTGCGAAAAATTCGTCCTCATTGTGGATTGCCATGGGTTTTCCTTCTTCTGCAAAGAGCAGGGCAACACAGGCAACTGAATAGACCGCGACGTTGGGCTCGATGTTTTCCATGAAAGAACCTTTGATTTTTCCAATGCGCGCAACGGGGGCTGCTTCCACCAGCGCCAGCAGGGCACGGGACAGAAAATCCTTATCCAACTCGCTGTTAGCCAAAAGCCTGCGGGATGCGTCAACGCGGTGTTCGAGCACCAGGTAGGGTGGTTCTGAGTAGCGTTCCGTGATCCTGACAGCAGCGCGGAAGAAATACGCATTGAACAGGGGATTGTGCACCAGGCTGTCTTTTCGGATCGCATCGGCAACCGCGTCAATCATTCCGGGTTCAAACGGTGAGGGCAACCGACGCCAGCCCGGAAGAAAAACCCTTATGGCCGCATTGGTGCTCCAGGTCATGAAGCCATCGGCAAAACGGGCGAGCCTGGCCACCAGCCGCGACAAGAATGGCGGTTCACTGCGGTCAGCATTGCCCAGGCCGTCAACGCGGGACATGTCGCGGGTATAGAACTGGGCGGCACGGGCGCAGTCGCGGAGACCTGCGGCCATGCAAACGGCGTGGGCGGCGAAGTTACCGGCGGTTCGGGACATATTGGTCATGGGCCAATTCAGCCCATAATCGAGGTGAGCGTCAAGCCGCGGAAAGACGCATCTGGATATTGCTGCAATATGGGGTCCGCTATGCTAAATTGGGCTATGCAGGTATTTTGTTGCTCCGGATATGAAAGTAAATGCTGACACCCCTCAAAACTGAAATTCTGAAGGTGGATGATCTTGTCCATGAGGCGCGGCGTTTTCGCACAATCCTGTGGTCTTTTGAACGCAATATGGACCTGTTGTTCAAGGGCACGGGGCTAACGGTGGAAGTTGACAACGCCGCCCTGGCGGAAGCTTTTTCGCGCTGGCGGATGGCGTTTGACACCTCCAAATATCTGGCAACCACGGATCGCAGGGATTTTGTGATTTACGCCGCCGGGCTGATGCTGAAAGAGCTCATCGCTGCAGCGCCCTTGAAGGCAGTTGCCGGATTGAAGCAGAGGCTTGCCGGGCTGCCTGGAGACGTGGATCATCGCCTGAAACAATGGCCGGAAGGCTATGCCTATACGAGTTTTTGCCTGTCGGTTGCGGCGGCGGTTTTGAAGGAAATGGGCGACGATGAGCCCGTATCCCAAGCCAAGGTGGATGATCCACGTTTCTGGGACTCATTTCGTGAAAACACGCTGGAGAGCCCC
>JANNXN010000164.1:0-50755 GCA_031409595.1 Rhodobiaceae bacterium | reverse complement strand
TCGTCAACAGATCGTCAGTCCCTGCAACCTATGTGGAAATTGGCACCCGCTCGGCTGATGAAAAATCACACTATCCCGATGTGGACATGAAGGCTGCGAAGGTTGACGGAAAGTGGGTGCTGACGAAGAAGGACGGGTCGGCGTTTTAGTTATTTCTTCTTTCCCGCAATATCGGGCGCTCTTGGGTATCTTGATTGCAAGTCGCGATCCGTCACGCTCATGTGGTTTCTGGTGTATTGCTCGGAGGCATCACGCAGCGGCTGGAAGTCCCAGGGGAAGTGGCCGCCGCTCTTTAGCGCTTCGAACATCATGTGGCGGGCTTGCTGGCTTTCGAGCACGTTCTCGTTGATTTTGGCGATGTCGAATTTCGCCACAACCTCGCTATGGAATTTGACCGCAATGGGGTGACTTGCCGCGAGATTGTTGAGTTCACCCGGATCATCAACAAGATTGAACAGTTGATCAGGATCAGTCGGGCAGTGGATGTATTTCCAGGGACCGCGCCTGAGCATGTACATGGGGGCAACCGCACCTTCAGCCAGATATTCGCCCCAGGCCGTTGCATCAGGGTTTTCCGCAGCGCCACTGAGAAGCGGATAGAGCGAGCGCCCATCGATTGCGCGGGCCAGCTTTCCCCCTGCAGCATCTACGAGCGTTGGCAAAATGTCTGTCAGCGAAACGGGTTCTTTCACGCGGCGCGCCGAAAAGTGTTTTGGCGCGCTGATGATCATTGGAATGTGGGCTGACGGTTCCAGATATGACATCTTGTACCAGAGGCCGCGCTCGCCCAGAAAATCGCCGTGATCGGATGTAAAAACGATAACGGTATTATCCAGTTGGCCAGTTGCTTCCAGCGCATCCAGCAGTTGTCCTACAAGATCGTCAATGTAGGAAATATTTGCGTAGTAGCCGTGGCGCGCTGCGCGGATATCGGCTTCAGTTACCGCATATTCCTGCATGGCGGAAACATCGTAGAGGCGCTGGCTGTGAGGATCGAGTTTGTCGCGCGGCATCTGCGGCACGCGCGGCAAATCGATGTCTTCATCCCGGTAGAGGTTCCAGTATTTTGCGCGCGCCGCATAGGGGTCGTGCGGATGCGTGAAGGAGGCCATGAGGCAGAAGGGTTTATCCGGCTCGAAGCGTGCATAGTCGTAGATCTTGCGCACGGCGAGGAAGGCAACCTCATCATCAAATTCCAGCTGATTAGTGATTTCGGCGATGCCGGGCTGCAGCACCGACGTCATGTTGTGATACCACCAGTCGATGCGTTCCTGCTTCAGGCGCCAGTCCGGGGTCCAGCCGAAATCGGCGGGATAGATATCCGTGGTGAGGCGCTCCGTCAGTCCGTGCAATTGATCGGGGCCGACAAAATGCATCTTGCCGGAGAGACAGGTTTGATAGCCCTGCAGGCGGAGATAATGCGCCCAGGTTGGAATGGCGGATGGAAACTCTGCCGCGTTGTCATAAACCCCGGTGCGCGATGGCAGCAGGCCATTCATGACCGTGGCACGTGCTGGCGCACACAAGGGGCTGGATGAATACGCATTTTCAAACACCACGCCGGATTTGGCCAGGCGATCAAGATTTGGCGTCTTGACCAGCTTATGGCCATAGGCGGACAAAAATTGCGCCGCGAGCTGATCTGCCATAATGAAAAGAATGTTTGGTTTGTTTGAGGCCATGATGAAGTCTGTGCTCTTGTTTTTAATCCGGTTTTATCAGCTTACGCTTTCGTCGGTCGTAGGCAGGCGCTGCCGCTATTTACCGACATGTTCCGACTATGCCCGAACAGCAATTGAAAAGCACGGGAGTTGGCGGGGATTTTTGTTAAGCGTCGCGCGGGTTTCGCGCTGCCACCCCTGGGGAGGCGATGGCTATGACCCGGTGCCGGATGTCTACAATGGTCCGGAATGGCGGCAAAAAAACCGGGATTAGCGCATCGGACGAGCAAATGGATTCATTTGCGAAGTGAAAGATGCGCCAAACTCAAAGAGCTAGGGCAACCGGCGGTCAACTGACCGTCGGTTGCCCTAGCGGCTCAACTTGTAGGTCAGTCCAAGCCGGATCATGTGCACGCCGTCGAAGCTTTGACTGATGCTTGCAGTGGCAACGCCGTCCGTGAGGGAATAGCGGGCGCCCGGCAGGCCCATGTAACTGTAATCCAAGCGCGCCGCAAAACGATCATCGAAGGCGTGCTCAACGCCGCCGCCAATCACCCAGCCGGCGCGCCATTTGGAATCAGATGTATTGGCTCCGCCCGTGTTGGGCAAGTCGCCAGAGGCAAATGTCGTGTCAACCAAAGCCAATCCGCCGGTTGCAAATATCAGGGTGTTTTCATGTGTCATGCCGAGGCGAGCCCGCAATGTGACAATGTTGTCGAGGGAATATTCGGTGGATTCTGTGGCATCATCATAGTCGGCAACTTTGCCGCCAAATGCATAGTCGCCTTCCATGCCAACCAGAAAGTCATCCATCTGGTAGTTCCAGCCCAGCATCACGCCGCTGCCCCAGCCCATGCCTTTCAAGTCTCGATTGCCAAGCAAACAGCCAGCGCTACAGGTTGGATCATAATTTCCATTTGTTGCGATGCCGGCGACGAAGGCGCCTGCGTAGGGCCCGGCCCAATCGAATGTTGCCGGCCTCAAACCTTCAACAGACGGAGCGGCAGCTTCCATTTCTTCAGCAATTGCGGGGGTTGCGCAAATCAGCGCGGCAGTGAGGCAGGCAAGGGCGGTTTTCATTGGGGTACTCAAATCCACAAACTACCCATTGAGCATGATCTGTTAAGGTTAATTCGGGGTAAAGTTGGCGGACTTGACCAATTCTACCGCTTCGCACATAAGCGGGAAACCGAAACATTTGGGCTTACCTGCGCGTGTTGGCAGGAGTGGGCAGGAGGAAAACATGATTACTTTGACGTTCCCTGATGGCGCCAAGCGCGAAGTTGAGCAGGGACTGAGTGCCGCACAAGTTGCCGCATCAATTGCGAAATCACTGGAAAAAAAGGCTGTTGCCGCCGTGGTGAATGGCGTGCTGGTTGATCTCCATGATCCCATCAACGCCGATGCCACCTTGCAGATTGTAACCCGCGAGGACGACCGGGCGCTCGAACTCATTCGCCATGACTGCGCCCATGTGCTGGCCGAAGCCGTGCAGGAATTGCACCCCGGAACGCAGGTGACCATCGGCCCCGTTATTGAGAACGGATTCTATTATGATTTCTTCCGCAATGAACCCTTCACGACAGAAGACTTCGCGCCCATCGAAAAGAAAATGCGCGAGATCATCGCGCGCGACAAGCCATTCACCAAATCAGTGAAGACGCGCGAGGAAGCGAAGGAATTTTTCCGCGCCAGGAACGAGAGCTTCAAGGTCGAACTGGTGGATTCCATTCCGGGCAACGAAGACATCAAGTTCTATGACCAGGGTGGCTGGGTGGATATGTGCCGTGGCCCACACATGACGAGCACGGGCAAGATTGGCAGCGCCTTCAAGCTGATGAAAGTGGCCGGCGCCTATTGGCGGGGTGATTCAAAGAACCCGATGCTGACCCGCATCTATGGCACGGCCTGGGCGAGCGACAAGGATTTGCAAGCCTACATTACGGCGCTGGAAGAGGCTGAAAAGCGCGATCACCGGAAGCTCGGCCGCGAGATGGACCTGTTCCATTTCCAGGAAGAGGGGCCGGGCGTTGTCTTCTGGCATGCCAAGGGCTGGACGATTTTTCAGCAACTCATCGCCTATATGCGGCGGCGGCTGTCGAAGCTCGACTACCAGGAAGTGAACGCGCCGCAGTTGCTGGATAAATCCCTGTGGGAAACCTCGGGCCATTGGGGCTGGTACCGCGAGGGCATGTTTGCGGCAACGTCGGCTGGCGAGGAAACCGAAGACGAGCAGGTGTTTGCGCTGAAGCCGATGAATTGTCCCGGCCATGTGCAAATTTTCAAGCATGGCCTGCGCAGCTACCGCGAGTTGCCCATGCGGCTGGCGGAATTTGGCAATGTGCATCGCTACGAGCCGAGCGGAGCGCTCCACGGCCTCATGCGGGTGCGCGGCTTTACGCAGGATGATGCTCATATTTTCTGCACCGAAGAGCAGATGGCGGACGAATGCCTCAAGATCAACGATCTCATCCTGTCAACCTATAAGGACTTCGGCTTCGAGCAGATCGTGGTGAAACTGGCGACACGGCCTGAAAAACGGGTTGGCACCGATGCCATGTGGGATCATGCCGAAGAGGTGTTGCGCCGCATCCTGAAACAGATCGAAGCGGATTCAGGAGGACGCGTCAAAGTCGGTGTTAACGAAGGTGAAGGCACCTTTTACGGTCCCAAGTTTGAGTATGTGCTGAAGGATGCCATTGGCCGCGACTGGCAATGCGGCACCACACAAGTTGACTTCAACCTGCCGGAGCGTTTCGGCGCGTTCTATATTGGCGCCGATGGCGAAAAGCATGTGCCAGTCATGATCCACCGCGCCATTGTGGGCTCGATGGAGCGCTTCCTCGGCATCCTCATTGAAAATCACGCCGGACATTTCCCGCTGTGGCTGGCGCCCGTTCAAGTCATGGTGTCCACGATCACATCAGAAGGCGATGACTACGCCGTGAAAGTGCGCGATGACTTGCGGAAGGCGGGTCTCAGGGCAGAAGTTGATTTGCGGAACGAAAAAATCAACTACAAAGTGCGCGAACATTCACTGGCCAAGGTGCCGGTGATCCTGGTTGTGGGAAAGCGCGAAATGGACGAGCAGGCCGTGAACATGCGGAGACTGGGTTCACAGGATCAGAAGTCGTTGAGTTTGGCGGATGCAGTTTCTGCATTGGTAGCGGAAGCGACTGCACCGGATTTGAGGTGAAGCTAATTTGGTAAAAAATCATAAGGTTGTATCCTCAAAGAATTCCAAGAAAGCGACTTACGAGCTTAAATGTTTTGAAGTTTTTCTAACTGCCCTGGGAATTGACGGTGGAAAGAACAGATCGGAAGTCCGCGAACCACCAGAGCCCGACGTGCTGTTTCATGGCAAAGATGGCGATGTTGGTTTTGAGTTGGTGGAATTGTGCGATTCTGGCATGGCTCAGCTGAATAAACAGCTTCCGAAAACTGGGGGTGCGAAGTTGATACATCCAAACGCTCCAACAGCCGAAATTATAAAAACTAAGCTATTGAAAAACTATACCACCTCACGTCCTATTGAACTACTCTGCTATAAAACAAACAGAATTTTTTCTCCCGATGATACCATTTGTCAAGAATTGAAAGAGGTGATTGCTTCTATCGATCACGTGAAGTTTAGGCGGATATGGTTCTGTGGAGAGAGTTTGCATTTAATCTATGACCCAAATAGACTACCTGATTTGAAATGATTTAATTCTCTCCATCATCGGCCTTGAGCCGGTGGACCAAGCTGGGTGCTCGAGTCAAGCCCGACCATGGCGAGGTGGAGCAGTATTCGCAGCCTCCGCCAAAACTTCCTCTGCCCACTGATTAAGGCTCATGCCCCGGAGCTGCGCTGCCAGTGCAGCGCGGGCGTGGATTTCGGGGGCGATGCGGAACATGACTTTACCGGAGAAGGGACGTTCGGGTGGCTTGCCAATTCGGCGGCAAGATTCAATATAATCGTCCACGGCTTCATGGAAAGCGGCCTTGAGTTCCACAATGGTTGAACCATGAAAGCCTATGACATCATTGATCCCAGCCAATCTGCCCACGAAGCATTCATCGTCCGGGTCGAGCTCTACACGGGCGCTGTATCCCTTGTATTCCAAAACATTCATCATGGCTTCACCTCAAGTTTCATCAAATATTCGCAAGCATCGCGAACTTGATAGCGTTTGGCTTCCTTTGCCGGATGGGGGCGGTGGAATGCGGCAATGATGCCTTTACACTCAAACCGTACTCTCGACCCCGCGCCTTCAATTACACGACACCCAACTGCAACCAGAAGGGATTCAATATCTGCCCACGCAATGTTTGATTTGACTGGTTCTGCAAATATGGCTTCCAGCGTCTTGCGTTGCCGACTATTCATGCTAGCGATATATGCTATCTATTTTAGAAATGCAAGCGAAATCTGCAAGCGCAACGCTATTACCTTGAAATGTAATTCCAATAGCTACATATATAGTCCACAAGCGAGGCATGATGGAAATTGGAATTTATACGTTTGCGGATGTGGGGCCAACCATATCGGCGGGCCAGCGGTTACGGAATCTGATCGAAGAAATCGAGCTGGCCGACAAGGTTGGGCTTGATGTTTATGGGGTTGGTGAACATCACCGGCCGGATTATGCGGCGTCGGCTCCGGCGATTGTGCTTGCTGCTGGTGCCGCACGGACCACCAACATCCGGCTGACCTCGGCGGTCACGGTTCTCAGTTCCGATGACCCGGTGCGGGTCTATCAGAATTTCGCAACGCTGGATTTGATCTCCAAGGGCCGCGCCGAAATCATGGCGGGCAGGGGATCGTTCATCGAGTCCTATCCGCTGTTTGGCTATGATCTCAATAACTATGATCTGCTGTTTTCCGAGAAGCTTGATCTGCTTCTCAAAATCCGTGAGCAGGAGCATGTGACGTGGCAGGGAACGACGCGGGCACCTTTGTTGAAAGCTGGTGTTTACCCGCGCTCGGAACAAAATCCGCTGCCCGTGTGGATTGCCATTGGCGGCACACCGCAATCCGTGGTGCGGGCGGGAACGCTGGGGCTCCCCATGGCGCTGGCTATCATTGGCGGCGAGCCCGCGCGCTTCAAGCCCCATGCGGAGTTGTACCGCGAGGCGGGGAAACAGGCGGGACATGACGCCAGCAAATTGCGTTTCAGCCTCAACATGCACGGCTTTGTGGCCCATGATGCCAAGCAGGCGCGGGAACAGTTTTTTCCGGGCTATGCCGAAGTGATGACGCGGATTGGCCGCGAGCGGGGGTGGCCGCCCACAACGCGGGCGCAATTTGATGCCTCATGTGCCCCCAGCGGGCATTTGATCATCGGCAATCCGGATGATGTGGCGCGGAAAATTGTCGCGCTTCACAAAATATTCACAAATGACCGTATTCTCGTACAAATGGGCCTGGGCTCCCTGCCGCACAAAGACATGATGCGCGCCATCGAGCTGATGGGCACCAGGGTTGCGCCGCTGGTGCGGGCAGAAGTTGGAAAGAAGCCATGACGCTGTTTCATATTCCCGATCCCATGCCCGGCGATGCGGCGGCGGCCGACGCCATAGCCCAGGTCATCATTCCCCGTTCGGTTGATCTTGGCGGCTTTGAAGTGCGTCGCGCCTTGCCAGCGGCAGGGCGGCAGATGGTGGGGCCGTTTATTTTATTTGACCAGTTTGGGCCGGTGATTGTTGAAGCGGGGCAGGGCGCCGACGTGCGGCCTCACCCGCACATCGGGTTGGCCACGGTCACCTGGCTGTTTGATGGCGTCATGTTCCATCGCGACAGCCTGGGGTCGGGTCAGCAAATCTCGCCTGGCGAGTTGAACTGGATGACGGCTGGCAAGGGCATTGTGCATTCCGAGCGCACGCCTGCGTCGGAGCGGGCGCGCAGCCGGAAAGTTTTCGGCATTCAAAGCTGGGTGGCGCTGCCCAGGCAGCATGAAGAAACGGCCCCGGCGTTCGAACACGTGGCCCACGCGGCGCTGCCGGTGTTTCGCGACCAGGGCCGGGAAGTGCGCATCATTGCTGGTTCGATGTTCGGTGCCACATCGCCCGTCAAAACCCATTCGGACTTGTTCTATGTTGAAGTGAAACTTTCCGCCGGCGCGAAATTGCCGCTGCCAGTTGATCATGTTGAGCGCGCCATCTATGTGGTGGAGGGCGAGGTCGAGATTGCGGGCCAGGTCCATGGCGTCAATCAGTTGCTGGTTTTTCGCCCCGGCGACCAGATCATGATCACGGCCAGCGCCGATGCCCGTTTCATGATGCTGGGCGGCGAGCCGATGGATGGACCCCGTCACATCTGGTGGAACTTCGTCGCATCCTCAAAAGACAAGATTGACGCCGCGAAGGATGATTGGAAGCGCGGCCGCTTCGCCATTGTTCCAGGTGACGAAAAAGAATTCATCCCGCTGCCTGCGGCCTAGGAAATCGCCAGCACCACGCGTCCGGTGATTTCGCCCTTCTTCATCCGCGCGAAAATGGCGCTGATGTTTTCCAGGGGCTGGGTTTCGATATCGGCCTTCACTTGACCGCGCGCTGCAAATGCGATGGCTTCGTTGAGATCTTGCCTGGTGCCGACGTTTGATCCTCGGATGGAATACTCGCCGTTGACGATCTGCCCGATGGACAGGCGGATTTGATCGGCATCGCCACCGGGAAGGCCTATAAATGACACAGCGCCCGCAGGCCGCAACATGGTGACGGATTGCTCGAAGGCCCTGGTTGACACGGCTGTCACCACCGCGCCATGGGCGCCGCCACCGGTTTTTTCCTTCACTTCCTGGCCCGGGTTGTTGCTGCGGGCATCGACCAGAACTTCAGCGCCCAGGCGTTTTGCGTGGGCCAGTTTTTCATCGGAAACATCAATTGCCGCCACCCGCAGCCCCATGGCCTTGGCGTATTGAACGGCGATGTGGCCCAAACCACCAATGCCGATGACGGCCAGCCATTGGCCGGGCTTGGCTCCCGTGCGCTTGAGGCCACGATAGGTGGTGACGCCCGCACAGAGGATTGGCGCGATTTCGTATAAATCTGCAGTGTCTGGGAGGTGACCGCAGAAAGCGGCCGGGGCCACCATGTATTCGGCATAGCCGCCGGGCTTGCTATAGCCTGTGGCTTCGGTTTTTTGGCAAATGGTTTCCATGCCCTGCAGGCAGAATTCGCAGGTGCCGCAGGACCAAAACATCCATGGCACGCCAATGCGGTCGCCTTTCGCGAATTCCGTGACCCCGCTGCCCAGCTCTTCAACATGGCCCGTAACCTCATGGCCGGGGATAAGTGGCAGCACCGGATGCGGCGTCCAATCGCCATCAATTGCGTGAAGGTCGCTATGGCAAACCCCGCAGGCCACAACCTTGATGAGCACCTCGCCGGGTCCCGGAGAGGGCCTGGCAATCGTCTCAATCTTAAGCCCGCCGCCAATTTTATGAAGGACTGCGGCTTTCATGGTATTTGACATCGTTGGAAATCCTCACCTGGTTTGACGCTATCCTAAGTGATGAATTGCGGGCGGGCAATTAGTTGTCGAATTAGGGTAGTGGGTCAGTTTGAAATTAAATGTCGTTTGGAATTGATTTGAGAACTTCGATGGTCCGCATTGCCCATTGCGGGTCCACCTCGCCGAAAATTTCTATCGTCAAATCGATGCAATCGCGGCAGATAAACGCCTTTGGCCCCGCGACAAATTGGCCTTTGGCCTCTTCCCAGGGGACGGACTTGCCGCAAAATGAGCACACGGTGTTTTCCATGGGTCCAAATCCCAATTAGCCATCTGACCCACAGCCAATCGCCGGGGTCCGCCTCTTCAGCCTATTCCTGATCCCCGGCGTCTTCCATGTTCATCTTGTCGTGGAAGCGTTTTTTCATCATTTGCTGATGCGGGTTGATGCGGTCGTCTGGGCTCATCAGGCCGTCGCGGTTGAAATCCATTTTCTCGACCATCTTGTTCATGGGTTCCTTGTATTCATCCAATGTCAGTTGGGCATCGCCATCGACATCGAATTTCTGGAACTCGCGCACCATGCGGCGGTGGTGGGCCTTAAGCCAGAGTTGGGAAAATTCCTCCAGCGACAGCTTGGCATTCTTGTCGGCGTCGAATTCGCCGTGGCGCTGCGTGCGGTTCTGGTCGATCTCGTCCTGCGAAATCTTGCCGTCCTTGCTGGCGTCATAACGCTCCATCATTTCCATGATCATGCGGCGGTGAGGATCGCCGCTCATGTTCCCATGCGTATCGGCATTTGCCGGACCTGCAAGGATTGTCAAACTGACGAGTGCGAGTGCGGCGCTGGATCTGATCATGATCATTCCTCTCAAAACCTGTGTTTATCCGGCCTGTCATTATCACGTTTGCCGAAGCTTTGGGCCAATATATCATTTGATATGGCTTAATTTGGACAGGCTTATCAGAGGCCTGTTACTTTCCCAGCTCGATTGCCCGATCCTGGCCTTCAGCTATCACGAAGTAGGAGGTCAGGGTCTTGTTGCCGATTTTGGCGGTTGCGGAATAGGAGCCGGGCTTCAGAACCACGTTGGCGGATTGACCCTTGATCGGGGCCAGGTGCTCGCCCTGATAATTTGTCACCGACCACGTAACATCGCCTTGTGGTTCACCCAGATAGGAGAGCCTGGCCAGCCCCGCCATGTGACTGATGTCAACAGCACTCATCCGGCCGGCTTTTACTTTGACATCAGTGACAGCCACCGCGTTGCCAGTGGCGAAACGGCTTTCGATCCGGTAGTCGCCTGCTGGCACACGGAGAACTTCGCCCGCGATGTTTGAAATCGTGATGAGTCTGCCCTTGTTTGGGCCGGTCAGGGCATAGACCAGCGTATGCGGTTGCGTTGCAGGCAATCCAATGCCCTTGAGGCGGGGCAATATGCGAATGCCACCTACATCGAGGATGAAGTTCACAAAAAGGCGATTGGCTGCGAGCACGGTTACGCTTTGTGAAAATCCGGCTGAGCCATAAATTGCCTCAACGGTGTAATCTCCGGGGGGCACGTCTATTTCAGCCAGCCTTGCACTGCCGCTATAGACGACAGCGCCTTGGGCATCGCGCAGTTTCCACGCAATATCGCGCTCGATGATGCCGCCGTCCTCGGAAAGCCTGGCGGTCAGTGCGAGGCCTTCTTCGCCTGGTTTTACGATCTCGATTGCTATGTCGTGGGCGGCGCGCCTCTGAAAGTTTGGCGGCGGCACGGTGATCATGGCGCTTTGATCTGGGCCAGATGCAGCACGAGCCAGATTGGCTAGTGGCAAAAATAGAACCGCCGTCAGAAGAGCGATGGAGATAACGCGCTTCTGACGGCGGAATGGCAGTGCACGGGTGCTGAAATCGTGCATGCTGTCGCCCCCTGTTTAGTCTCTCCCCCAGCCCTCCGGCCGGTGAACAAACAAAAGCATGGAGGAGCCCTCGTTCGCAATATTATACTTAATGTTTAGTTAACGCGACTGCAGCAATTGAATTCATTGCATTTTTAGGCATCTCCAGCCACAGTGCGAGAATCATGAATGAGCTGAATGACACGTCTTCCGTATTGAATTTCCTGAAATCCAGAAAATCTGGTTCTGTCAAGGCTTTGGGCGTGCCTGGACCATCGCCAACTCAAATTGATGAAATTCTGGAAATAGCAGTGCGCGTGCCGGACCACGGCAAGTTGAACCCGTGGAGATTTATCCTGTTTGAGGGGGATGCGCGGGCCAAAGTGGGCGAGATGTTTGCGGCGCGGTGGAAGGCTCTGCATCCGGAACATGGCGAGGATAGCCTGGCGTTTCAACGGGGGCTCTTCATTCGGGCACCTGCCGTCATTGCTGTGGTTTCGATGGCTGGCCCCCATGCCAAAATTCCGGAGTGGGAACAACTGCTATCGTCGGCAGCGGTCTGTTACAACATTGTGCTGGCCGCAACAGCACTTGGCTTTCATGCGCAGTGGCAGACGGATTGGGTGGCCTATGACACGGAGGCACGTGCCGCCATGGGGCTCAAATCCCCGGAGCGCGTTTCAGGTCTTGTCTATATCGGAACTTCCACCGTGCCCCTCGAAGAGCGACCGCGGCCCGATCCGCAGTCGCTGCTCACCCGCTGGGGCGCATAATGGCCATACGCGGAATTCTTTTCGACAAGGACGGAACGCTTATTGACGTGAACGGGACGTTCATTCCGATTTATCGCCAGATGTTGTGCGAGCAGTTTTCAATTGGACCTGACGAAGCCAACGCCATGATGCAACCGGTTGGTTATGATCCAGCGCAAGATCGGTTTATTGCAAATTCAGTTCTGGCCAGCGGAACCACGCGTCAGTTGATCGATGCATGGTGGCCCGGATTGACCGAGGCCGAAGCAGCGGAAAAAATTCGCATGCTGGATGTCGACTACGCGGCGTTGGCGCTCTCAGTGTTGAAACCGCTCATGCCTCTTGCGCCCTTGCTCACGCAATTGAAGGCCATGAATTTTCATGTTGGCGTTGCCACCAACGATAGCCAGCTTTCGGCCCGCAACGCCATGCGCCATCTCGGTGTGTTGGATTTGTTCGACGACGTGATTGGCGCTGATTCCGTGCCAAGGCCCAAGCCATCGGGCGACATGATCCGAAAATTTGCGGCGAGCATGGATATTGACGTTTGCGAAATAGCCATGGTCGGCGATAATTCGCATGATTTGGATGAGGCCCGCCATGGTGGCGCTGGTCTCGCCATCGCAGTGCTTACGGGCTCGGCATCGCACGCTGAAATAGCCCATCTCGCCGATCACACGCTGGATAGTATTGCGGCCCTGCCAGAGCTTATGAGGACTTTGCACAATGTTTTATGATGCCACACGCAACCAGCATGGTTTCCCCAATGATCCGTTCAAGGCGCTGGTTGCGCCCCGTCCGGTGGGGTGGATTTCAACGCTTTCGCCTGCGGGCAATGCGAATTTGGCTCCCTACAGTTTCTTTAACGCGTTCTCCGAAAACCCTCATTATGTTGCATTCGGGTCAACAACCTATAAGGACACGCTGCGAAACGTGGAGGCAGCGCGCGAATTTGCTGTGAACCTCGTATCACACGAGATGCGCGAGGAAATGAACCAAAGCTCGGCCAACGTGCCCGCCCATGTTGATGAGTTTGAATATGCGGGAATCGAGAAGGCGCCATGCCAACTCATCAAGTCACCGCGGGTTGCGAAAAGCCCGGCGACCTTTGAATGCAAGTTGCATCATATTGTGGAATTGCCGAATGATGAGGGGAAAGTTGCCAACTGGCTGGTTGTTGGCCGCGTTATCGGCATTCACGTTGATGACAGGTTCATCAAGGAGGGCCGGGTGAATTCAGCCGCCATGCACCTCATCGCCCGACTGGGCTATTCAGAATACGCCACGGTGACCGAAGCCTGGCGCATGCGAAGGCCGGATTGAATTGGTTGCAACTGCAACTATGGGATGCAGGCAGTATCCGGTGAGTCGCGGTGCGAGTCCTGAATTGGTGCAGACCGCCGTAATCTTGCCACAGTCTGGCTGCCTGTTGATAACTCAAATTTGAATCGTTGATTCAATGAGTTATACCCCGGTTAAAACCTGTGGAAAACTCGCTTAACCTCTCATTAACCATGGAGGCGCAGGAGTCGGACATCGGAAAAACTTGAGGTGAGTAAATAAGTAGAGTTACAAGGAACAGTCCAATGGTTGAGTGCCTTTTAATCGATAGAGATGCTAACGAACGCAAGCGGGTTTCGCAGTTGTTAGGTGATCTCGGTTTGAAAGCGGCAGAGCGTTCCGCCGCCATCGAAGGGCTCAAATACTGCAACGATAATTCAACCGACGTGGTCTTTATGGCAACCTCGGCGGGCGGCATGGCTCCCAGCGATTTTATCCGCCAGGTTCGCAAATCTCCGGGGGGCAAAAATACGGTGGTGATCCTTTATTCTGCCAAGCCGGATGCCGAAGAGATTAGCCAGTCCATTCTGGAAGGTGCTGCAGATTTTATCATGCAGCCGTTTGACCGCGAGCTGCTGCAATTCAAATTGCACCAGGCCGGCGTCATCTAGGACATTCAACTATCGAGTCCTGCCACGGCAACCGGAACCTCTTGCCACTCATTCCCAGCTGCCGTGACGCATGACGTTCCGTTGGTGTCAGTGATCAAAATTGTCCATGTACCTTGCGAGGAGATGAAGACCTCCATTACCGCCCGCGCGCTTACAAGCCCCAAAACCTGCCGCTTTTCCTTGAATCTCTCACTGAGGACGTTGACAAGTTTATCATGGCTTCCGCACGCCAATGCGGTGTCGGCCTCAACTGGTTTGCCCGCCAATGAAATTGCAGCAAATGCAGCGACGAGGCTGAGTGAAATTATTTGAGTGCGCATTTTAGTTGTTCCGTGTTGATCGCGTTTTAGGGTGCAGTGTAAACACGATGCCAGCCTTGATGGTCCTCAACTATGATCCAGATCACGTGCATCCAAAAAATTGCCGGCTGTATTGCCGCCCTGATAGGCAAGTTTTGACATTCTGCCGAATAGGGTGGAATATATGTCCAGTGGTATTCTTGTGGATTATGTCGGGAACACGCTTTTCGTGCCGCACCAGATCAGAACACATTTTCATTCCGAAGACGTTCTTCCAATGGTCCGCCTTTTTAAGGATGTGCCAGATGGCGTGAGGCATTCCCTGTTGGATTCCGTTTCGCCGGTTCACATCAAGAAAGATCAGCGGCTGTTTGAGCGTGGCGACGCGGGTGGCACGATGTATGTTGTTCGAACGGGACGCATCGAGATTTCAATTGTTACTGCGGATGGAAGAAAGGTTCTGTTGAATCTGGTCGGGCCGAACCATTGCTTTGGTGAGGTCAGCATGATCGACAATCTTCCGCGCTCAGCTTCAGCCGTCGCGTTTGCGGATTCAAGTCTCCAGGCGATTTCGCGCAGCCGATATCTTGAAGCGGTCAGCCATTGCCCGCAACTTGCGGTCAATCTGATGGCGGTACTTTGCGAACGCATTCGCTGGGCCAGTGATTCGGTCGAAGAGTATGCGCTGCTCTCACTGCAGCGCCGCCTTGTCCGGCGGCTCATTGTGTTACATGAAAGCATTGCCCAACCCGATGGATCCATCGAAATTGCCCAAACGGATCTGGCGGATTTCGTAGGCGCCACCCGTGAAGCCACGAACAAGGCGCTAATGCAGTTGAAAAATGCAGGTTTGATCAGCCAGATGCGGCGAAAGATCTATTTGAAAGACTTTATTATACTCAATCAAATTGCTTACGGATATGCTGACTGAAGAGCAGGCCCCCTGAAACTGCCTGGAGTGAAAGGGCTGGGCAGATGCCCAGCCCCCTCAATGGTCAACGAAGTTGCGACCTGTTGATGTAGTTTGGCATGGGATCCATCCGGCCCTCGTCGCCGATTTCAAGAGCGTCCGTTGAGTTGGACTCGACCGAAGACCAGCTCTTTTTTACTGGATCGATGTACGCATTTGACCGGCCAAACTCCGGAAGCGGATTGCCGTTGGCGCCCTCGCTGCTGGTTGCCGTGTTTGGGAAGTTCCCTGCGGCGAAGGACGATGCAGAGAGCAACACGAGTGTTGCTGCGGCTATAATGGACTTTTTCATTTTACTCTCCCTTGTTGAGTTATTCAGCCTTGTGGCTGAGCGTTGATGTACTTGCGTCTGCAGGATCGCGATGTAATCCCGGTCACATTCTGAATTAAATTCTGGGAATTTTGTTTTTTGATGGTGCTGCCTGAAATTCAAGTCCTGCATGTGCAGTCCTGACGCCAGAAAAACTTGCAAACTGTGATCCAGTTCATACTGTGGGGACTGCCGACATGACATGGTTGATCCAAGGCGGAGAGCTGGATCTTCGCGATAATCAGTCCAAAGGAGGATGCCATGTCTGTCCATACCACCTATCATAAACATGAGGTGCAATCAGCTATTCCAACTGTGTTTGGCTGGCTCAGGAAAATGTTGGCGGCGCGTCGCGCCCGCCGCGAGGAAATTCGCGCTGTTGAATATCTGAGAACCCTGGATCCGCATTTGCTGGAAGATATCGGCGTTGATATCGCAAGTCTCAATGAATTCAGTCCCAGGCTGGAAAGCCTCAGTCCTCATGTCGTGGCTTACTCCGCAATTCAGCGGGCGATGATCCCGGACAACATGAATTCGCGATAACAGGAGACAAAACCATGCAAAATTCATCAAGTGTTTTTCTGCCAAGTGCCCTCGTCGTGCTCGCTATCTTTGGGCTGTTTGCAACAATGTACGCCGTCACGCAGAAAGACACGCTGCTAACCTCCTGTACGGCCCAAACCGGCAAAGGGGATCGCTGTGCAGTTGCCAGGATTTGTGACGGCGGCGTGACACGGGCGAACTTTGCGTTCTGCGCAAAAATTGCAACCAAGAAAGTTGCAAGTAAATAGATTGTCTTTCCCGAAAGCGATGCCGGAGCCAAAAAAAACTTCTGGAGCTTTGCGCCACGCGGCGATGTACATCAATGTGTAGTTGGGCTAGCCTTGGCCCAACTCCCGGCAATACTTTGCAAAGTGCAATGGCCTCAGCATGATGATTGGCATCACATATGATCTTCGCGAAGACTATGCGCGCGCAGGATATGACGACGAGGAAACCGCCGAATTCGACAGCATCGAAACCATTGAGGCTATCGAGTTTGCTCTTCACTCGCTTGGCCACTCGACTGATCGCATTGGTCAAGTGCAGGCACTCATTCACCGCCTGAATAGGGGTGACCGTTGGGATTTGGTCTTCAACATCGCCGAGGGGATGCATGGCTTCGGCCGGCAAGCACTGGTTCCGGCGCTGCTCGACGCCTATGAAATCCCTTACACATTCTCCGATCCGCTCACGTTATCCGTCACGCTGCATAAGGCGACGGCAAAGCAGGTCGTCCGCGAACAGGGAATTCCAACCGCAGATTTCCAGATCATCAAAACACTTGCAGATATTGAGAAACTGGCGCTGCCGTTCCCGCTGTTCATAAAGCCCATAGCCGAGGGCACCAGCAAAGGAATTTCCGAGACCTCGAAGGTGCGCGACCAGTCGGAACTGCGATCGGGTTGCGAACGGCTCCTGGCACGGTTTCGCCAGCCGGTGCTGGTCGAGACATTCTTGCCGGGGCGGGAATTCACGGTAGGCATGCTTGGCACGGGTGACGCCGCCTATGCGCTCGGGATCATGGAGATGGGGTTGCTCGTGGAAGCTGAACCTGAGGTCTATAGCTTTGCCTACAAGATGTATTATGAGCAGCGGGTGGATTTCCGCCTGGTCGCCGATCCTGCGGGTGCGGCCGCCGCTCGGGTGGCGCTCGACGCCTGGAGGGCCTTGGGTTGTCGCGATGGCGGGCGCGTCGACCTGCGTTGCGATGTGCAAGGGCGCCCGAATTTTCTCGAAGCCAACCCTTTGGCCGGCCTCCACCCGGAACATTCCGACCTGGTGATCCTTGGCCGGCTGAAGGGCGTCGCCCATGTTGAACTTATTGAAAAGATCGTCGCTTCGGCGTTGAGCCGTGTGCGAGGTGATCCGCGGCGCACTTCCCCCGCGATGCAATTGGCGCTATGATGATTACGGAGGTACGGCTATGGAACGCAGGCTGGTCACCATCCTAGCGGCCGACGCTGCTAGCTACAGTCGGTTGGTTGCGGAGGACGAAGACGCGGCACTTGCCGTCTTCCATGAACGCAGTGCTGTAATCACTGAGCTTATCAAGGAGTGCAATGGTCATCTGTTTGGAGGCGCGGGTGACAGCTTTATCGCTGAGTTCGCAAGTCCGGTGGAGGCCTTGCGCTGTGCTGTCAAGATTCAACACCAACTCGCAGTTGCCAACGAGAAGCTAACCGACGAGCGGCAAATGCAATTTCGCATCGGCCTGAACCTTGGCGATGCCGTGGTGGAGCAGGGCAATCTCTTCGGTGAGGCGGTAAATGTCGCCTCGCGCCTGCAAGGATTGGCCGAGCCGGGCGGCATCTGCATTTCAGGAAGCCTGCACGAACAGGTGAAACACCTGCCGGATTTTGAGTTCGATGACCTTGGCTCCCGAAATCTCAAGAACATCCCGTTCCCGGTGCAAGTTTATGCGGTGAAAGGAACGAACTCTCGGCGATTAGGCAGGCGCCAGATTTCATTGGGGCGGGCTGCGGCCGCGGTCATCATAGCACTTATCGCAATCATGATCGGGTGGAGGTACATACCTGTCATTCCATCCATCGCGCTTTCCTCGCAGCCGTCGATCGCCGTCTTGCCGCTCGACAACCTGAGCAACGATGCTGCGCAAGAGTACTTCAGCGATGGCCTCACCCAAGACATAACGACAGATCTTTCGAAGTTCTCAAATCTCTTCGTAGTCGCCAGTAATTCGGCGTTCACTTACAAGGACAAGCCGTCGAAAGTTCAAGATATCGGCACCGCACTCGGAGTGCGCTATGTCCTTGAGGGGTCGGTGCAGAAAACCTCCAACCGGCTGCGCGTCAATGCCCAGCTCATTGATGCCACCACCGGCAACCATGTATGGGCGGAGCGCTACGACCACGATGTGACTGAACAATTCGGCGTTCAGGACGAGATTGTGCGGCAGATCGTGACTGCGCTTGCGGTGAAGGTAAGTGCCGCCGAGCGGCAACGCGTGGACCGGAAGGAGGTCACGAGTTTAGACGCCTACGATTATTATCTGCGGGGGAAAGACGTCGTTGCCAATCCGGACAAGATTACGGTTGAAGGAAATGCCGAGGCTCGCCTTCTGTTCGAGAAAGCAATCGAACTCCAGCCGAAGTTTTCATCAGCTTATGCCGATCTCTCCTATCTCTATGTACGCGAGTTTCAGAATGGATGGAGCGAGGATCGCAACGGATCCCTCAAGAAGGCCGAGGAAATTGCAAAGAAGGCGCTCGCCATAAACGACGACTTCGACGGTCACTGGAGCCTTGCGAGCGTCTATTGGAACCAAGGCGAGTTTGAAAAGAGCCTCAACGAGTATGATGCGGCGCGCCAACTCAATTCCAACAACCCGGACTTGGCGGCGGACATGGCCGAGGCGCTGGTTTATGGCGGAGAGCCCGAAAAAGCCATCATGCAAATCAAAGAGGCCATGCTCCGCAACCCAATAATTCCTTACTGGTACTGGTGGAATCTCGGCCGGGCTTATTACATGGCCAAGCGCTATCAGGAGGCGATCGACGCCATCGCCAAGATTGCTGATCCTCCCAACGATGTCCTTCTCATCACGGCCGCAAGCAAGGCGCAGCTTGGAAATCTTGATGCCGCGAAATCCGACATGGCGGCATTCAGCAAGAACGATCCTGACTGGTCGATAGCGAAATCGGCCGAATACTATTATCGCAACGACAGCGACCGCCAGCACTGGCTCGATGGCTTGCGGAAAGCGGGGTTGAAAGAAAAGTAGAAAGGCTCGCCGCCAAGCGGCAACGCCTCAACCAGAGGGAGACCAAGAGCATGAACAGCTATGATTGTTGCCTGCAGGGGAAAGGCGTCATTGCCAATCCGAACAAGATTACGGTTGAAGGAAATGCCGAGGCTCGCCTTCTGTTCGAGAATGCAATCGAGCTCGACCCGAAGTCTTCATCGGCCTATGCCGAGTTGGCATATCTTTATGTCCGCGAGTCCCAGAACGGATGGAGCGCCGACCGTACCGCGTCCCTCACAAAGGCTGAGGATATTGCAAATAAGGCCCTCGCCATAAGCGACGATGTCGACAGCCACTGGAGCCTTGCAAGCGTTTACTGGAACCAGGGCGAGTTCGACAAGAGTCTCAGCGAGTATGATACGGCACGTCGGCTCAGTTCCAACAATCCGGACGTGGGCGCGGATATAGCGGCGGACATGGCCGAGGCGCTGATTTATGGTGGAGATCCCGATAGAGCTATAACGCAAATCAAGGAGGCCATGCTCCGCACCTCAAAAATTCCCTATTGGCACTGGTGGAATCTCGGCCGCGCCTGCTACATGGCCAAGCGCTACCAGGACGCGCTCGATGCCATCGCCAAGATAGCCGAACCGCCCAATGACACGCTTCTCGTCACGGCAGCAAGCAAGGCCCAGCTTGGAAATCTCGATGGCGCTAAGTCCGACATGGCGAAATTCAGCCAGAACGATCCCAACTGGACGCTGGCGAAGTCAGCCGCATACCACTATCGCAACGACAGCGACCGCCAGCACTGGCTCGATGGCCTGCGCAAAGCGGGGTTGAAATAAGGGCAGTTCGAATGGCTGGGTAGCGGACGCCAATCAGCGCTGTAACTTTCGCCCGACTATTACCAACCGGTTAATTCCGATGGTGAACCAATTGTTAAACCTTGCTGGCTAACCTCTTCCCATCAAGTGTAAATTGGATTGCCCCCGTGAAGCGAATTGAACCCACGCCCAGCCTCGATACGCGCATATTTTACGATATTATTGAAGCAGGGGATTCTGTAGCGCGCACAAAACTGGCGTTGCAGCTCTCTGCGTTTGTGGCGAATGAGGATAATTCCGAAGGCGAACGCGAGCAGGTTGTGCCAGTTATTTTGGCCCTGTGCGTTGATCCCGTCAAAGAAGTCAGGCGCACGCTGGTGAATGGTTTTGCAGGCGTCAAAAACCTGCATGCTGATATCGTGTTTTCCATCATTGCGGATGAAGATGATATTGCCCTGCCATTCCTGAACGCAACGCCCGCACTCAATCATTGGCACATGCTGGCCATCCTGCGGGTGGGCGATGATTTGCGCCATCAGGCGATTGCCAAAAGGCCAGATATATCTGACGAGGCGGTGGCCCACATCGTGAAATCAGGATCGCTTGAACTTTGCCTGACTCTATTTGGCAATGCAGCGGTGAAGTTTGATGTGCAAGGATATCACACGCTTTACACTCGCTTTGGGCAGTCGCCTGAAATGGTTGACAAGTTGCTCAGCCGGACCGACTTGCCGTTGGACATTCGCATATTGCAGGCCAAGCGGGCCTCCAACCGGATGCAACAGTTGATGGCGGAGAAAAGCTGGATTCCTGCCAATGACGCGGCGGAACTTGTGGCAGATGCGGAGGAAACAGCGATCCTGCGCATTCTGGTGGAAGGCAGCAACGAGGAGCTGGCGCGCGCCATTCCATTTCTCGTATCGAAAAATCTTCTCGTTGCGTCAATCATCGTTCGCTCTGCGGCCATTGGTGAAATGCGGGTTGTGCAGTGGTCCTTGGCGCATCTTGCAGGCGTCAGCCTGTCGCGCGCCCATGAGCTTATGTATGGCCGGGGATTTTTGGGGTTCAAATCCCTGCACGGCAAATCCGGCCTGCCGCAATCCTGCTTTGGGATTTTGCAAGCCGCCTGTGATGTTACGCGAGATGCCGAGCGGGAGGGCGTTCAACTGGATCCAGAAAACTTTGGCCGCCGATTGATCGAAGCCCTGATGACGCAGTATGAGAACATGCCAGCGGCGGATCGCGCCAAAAATCTCGAGTTCATAGGCCGCTTCGCCGAAGACCGCGTCAGACAGATCGCCAAACGTCTCAAGGCTGACATTGCCAAAGCGGCGTAGAAAACTAGACCTCTATATTATCGATCAACCGTGTCGTGCCGAGCCAGGCTGCTGCGAAGAGTCTTAGGGGCTTGTCGTTATTTGAAGATGGGACGGCGAGGGTTTCGGCGTTGCGGGCTGTTACATAATCCACCCTGAATCCAAGCGTTGTCAGCGAGCGGGCGGCGGCCCGTGTCGCGGTTTGAATGTCAACGCCCTGGTGGATCTTGTCGGCGGCCTGCGTCAGGGACTTGTAGATTGCGGTTGCGTGCTGGCGTTCCACCTTGCTCAGATATTGATTGCGCGATGAAAGCGCCAGGCCGTCGGGGTCGCGCACGGTTGGCACGCCCACGACTTCAATGGGCATGTCCAGGTCCTTGGCGAGGAACTTCACCACCTGCAACTGCTGGTAATCCTTCTCGCCAAACATGGCATAATCGGCGCTGCTTTGGATAAAGAGTTTGGCCACAATGGTTGCCACGCCATCAAAAAACTGCGGGCGGAACTTGTCTTCCAGGTTTGCCTTGGCAGGACCGCCCAGCGAAATCGTTGTCGAGAAATTCGCGCCGTAGATTTGGTCCATGCCGGGCGCGTAAATAAGGTGGGCGCCGGCCTTTGAAAGCTTGGCCAGGTCTCCCTCTTCATCGCGGGGATAGCGGCTCAGGTCTTCGCCCTCGGCAAACTGCCTGGGGTTGATGAAAATCGACACAATCACCCGATCAGCAAGTTTGAGGCCCTCTTTCACCAATTGCAGGTGGCCTTCGTGCAGGGCGCCCATGGTTGGAACGATCGCAAAGCTGTAGTCCTTGGCTCGCCAATTGCCGGTTTCGCGGCGCAATCCTTCGACCGTACGGACGATTTTTGGCTTCACGTTGTGCAGTCCCTGATTCATGGAATCGGCGGCAGTGGCTTCATCTTTACTGGTTCCGTGGCTGAGGTGGAATGGGTAAAGAGGGGGTTCGAGTAGGGAGAGTGAAATGGCAGCCAGTTCAAGTCGTTCTACAATTACGGATCGTCTCTTTGCCGATGAGACAGCTCTGGTCAGGGAATTGGCGTCAGAGGCTTTGCTCACTGCGGCAGACAAGAAGCGCGTCGCCGACCTGGCGCGGACACTGGTGCTGGCGGTTCGGGCAAACCGGCGCAGCCAGGGCGGCATTGACGCCTTCATGCAGGAATACTCGCTGTCATCGGAGGAGGGCGTGGTGCTGATGTGCCTGGCGGAGGCACTGCTGCGCATCCCGGATGCGGAGACGGCGGACAAGCTGATTGCTGACAAGATTGGCGGCAGGGATTGGGAAGGCCATCTTGGCCAATCGGAGTCCCTGTTTGTGAATGCTTCGGCCTGGGGCCTGATGCTCACGGGCAAGATTGTCGAGTTGGGGCAAGCCACCAAAACCGACACGGGCAGTTATCTCAAACGATTGATCACGAAATCCGGGGAGCCGTTCATTCGCCAGGCCATGAAGCAGGCCATGAGGATCATGGGCAAGCAATTTGTTCTGGGCCGCACCATTGAGGAGGCCCTGGGCATTGCCAAGCCACTTGAGGCGCAGGGCTATCGCTTTTCCTATGACATGCTGGGCGAGGCGGCATTCACGGCAGAAGATGCGCGGAAGTACTTTGCTTCCTATCGTTCGGCGTTGAAAACTTTGGGTGCGAAGGCCACAGGCGTGGAGGTATTTTCCCGCCCCTCGATTTCGGTAAAACTTTCGGCCCTGCATCCCCGCTATGAAGCCAAGCAGCGCGCCCGTGTATTGGCAGAGCTGCTGCCAAAAATTGCCGAACTGGCGCTATTGGCCAAATCGCTGAACGTGGCGCTCACGGTTGATGCGGAGGAGGTCAATCGACTGGATCTGTCGCTGGAGCTGTTTGAGCGAATGGCAAGCGATGATCGGCTGAAGAATTGGGATGGGCTGGGCCTGGCGGTTCAGGCATATGGCAAGCGCGCCAAGCCGGTGCTGGAGTGGCTGGCAACGCTCGCGAAGCAAACCGGACGGCGGCTTCCGGTCCGTCTGGTGAAGGGCGCCTACTGGGATACAGAAATCAAGCGGGCGCAGGAGGCAGGCTATGAAGCCTATCCCCTGTTTACCCGCAAGGTCTCAACCGACGTCAGCTATCTTGCCTGCGCCAAATTCATGCTGGCAAACCGGGACGCTTTCTACCCGCAGTTTGCCACGCACAATGCCCATTCGATTGCAGCTATCAGTGTCATGGCGGGAGCCCACGGCGGTTATGAATTTCAGCGGCTGCACGGCATGGGGCAGGCGCTTTATGATGAAGTTGTGGGTCCTGCCAAGATGAATTTGCCGTGCCGGATCTATGCGCCAGTTGGAAGTCATGAGGATTTGCTGGCTTACCTGGTGCGCCGGTTGCTGGAAAATGGAGCAAATACGTCTTTCGTAAACCGTCTTGCCGATGATGATGCGCCCATTGACGATATCATTGCTGATCCGGTCACCGAAATCGCTGCTCTTGCAGAAATTCCGCATCCCCGCATTCTGCCGCCCCGCAAGATTTTTGCGGGCCGCGAAAATTCTGCTGGCCTGCCGCTGTGGGAAGATGCCACCCGTGTCAAAACGGTAACCGCCATCAAACAGGAACTGCTGAAGCCCACTGAAGCAGCGGCCCTGGTTGATGGTGTGGCGTTGCGCAATGGCCCCAGGGTTTTGATCAACGCGCCTCACGACAATCGCATAAACGCTGGCGTGGCGCATGAGGCTGATGAGGCGGCGGTCAATCTGGCCATGGCGTCAGCTGCGAAAAATCAGCATGACTGGGACTTGCTGGGAGGAGGGTCGCGCGCTGCAATTCTGGAAAAGGCCGCCAGTCTCTATGAAGAAAATTCCGCTCGTCTGCTGGCGCTGTTGGTGCGGGAGGCTGGCAAAACTCTCGACAATGCCTATTCGGATATCCGCGAAGCCGTGGATTTTCTGCGTTACTATGCGGTTCGTGCGCGGGCCGAGTTTTCTGGTCCCTGGCAGCTCCCTGGCCCCACGGGTGAACGCAATGAATTGACCTTGCACGGGCGCGGAGTGTTTGCCTGCATTGCACCGTGGAATTTTCCTCTGGCCATATTTACCGGGCAGGTCGCGGCGGCGTTGGCTGCCGGCAATGCTGTTGTTGCCAAGCCTGCGGAACAAACGCCGCTGGTGGCCTTTGAGGCCGTAAAGCTGCTGCACCAGGCCGGCGTGCCGGTGAACATTCTGCACTTTCTGCCGGGCGAAGGTGCTCGCATTGGCAAAACCCTGCTGGCGCATCCCGCCTTGTCGGGTGTTGCCTTCACGGGGTCCAATGAAACCGCTGCAATCATCAATCGGACGCTGGCGGCGCGGCCGGGCGCATTTGTTTCGCTCATTGCGGAAACAGGCGGCATGAATGCCATGATTGTTGACAGTTCGGCGCTTCCCGAACAGGCGGTGCGTGACGTGTTGGCTTCGGCCTTTGACAGTGCGGGTCAGCGGTGTTCGGCTGCACGAATTTTGTTTGTGCAGGATGATGTGGCCGAGCGCGTCATCACAATGTTGCGGGGGGCCATGGCGGAGCTTCGCATTGGCGATCCCATGGATTACGAGACAGATATTGGCCCCGTCATCGATGCAGAAGCTCGCGACAAGCTCAATGCGCATAAATCAATGATGTCCAAAAGCGCCAGGACTATTCTCGATCTCGCTTTGCCAGCCGACTGCTCGTTCGGTACATTTGTTGCGCCGGCAGCCTATGAGCTTGACTCGATAATACAACTTAAGAGGGAAATATTCGGCCCCGTACTCCACATAGTGCGTTATGCCGAAAATCGCCTGGCTACGGTTTGTGACAGCCTTAACGGCACTGGATTTGGCTTAACCCTTGGCTTGCACACCCGCATCGAGTCAACCGTCACCGAAGTGCGCCAGCGCGTAAGGGTTGGCAACATGTATGTGAACCGCAATCAGATAGGGGCCGTTGTTGGGGCGCAACCATTTGGTGGAGAAGGATTATCTGGAACCGGGCCCAAGGCCGGCGGACCTCATTATTTGCCCCGATTTGCAACCGAAAGGGTATGTTCCACAGATACGACCGCGTCTGGCGGCAATGCTGCGCTGATGTCGCTTGAAACCGGCCCCGAGCACTGAAATTGGCTGCCGCAAATTCCGGCACTTCATTTCTCTGATTAATGGTTAGTTTACTGCTTAAGCTTAGAATAATTCAACGAAAGGTTGCTTCAGTGCTGATTGATTTTAACTTGGCGGATGAACCAAAGTCGCTGTTTTCTTCGTTTGAAGAAGCGACTAGCTATCTCGATTCCGTTTGTGCGCGCATGAAGGTCAATCATCTTTCCTATTGGCTGGTCAGCACCGTTGACGGAACGCCCGATCAGGTTTCGTGGATTGCGACTTATGATCCTTCATACATGAGTTACTACATGGCGAACTATACGCCCCTGGGTGACCCCATGTTCGAAAGCTCAATTGCCGAGAATTCGATTATTGACTGGAACCAGTGGCTGCCTACAGATCCGGTTTCACAGACTATGGAGATCACTGCGGCAAAGTATGGCATCACCAAGTATGGAATTTCCATACCGTTGCTGGATGGCGATTTTGGCAATGTGCTGTTTTCGGTAAACGTTCAATCGAGTGATGCCGAATGGGGTACGCTGAGATCGACGCTTGTTGCAAGAATGCGCCCGTTCGCGCTGTATTTTCATCAGCGCGCCAAGCCGCTCATTGAATCGCGAAAAATAAAAGACATGACGTTCGCTGCTTAATCGTCATCACCCTTAAATCCCAAGCCTCGTTCCACTGCTCTTTTTCCAAACTTGCCCCGCAGTTTGTCCATTGCATGTTCGGCCTTTGTCAGGGCTGCGAAGCGTTGGTCGAGGGTTGCTGTTTCGGTTTCCGGAACGGCTTCACTCAGATTTGAAATGCCAACGCCGATCAGGCGGAATTCGGTTCCGGTGGCTTCGCGTTTCAGCAGCGGTTGGGCGGCGGAGAATATATTGTGGGCGAGCTGTGTGGGGATTTCCAAAGTGGTGTTGCGGCTGCGGGTTTTGAAATCCGTTGTCTTGAGCTTCAAGGCCACTGTCAGCCCCGCAAGGCCTTCCTTTTTGGCACGGTAGGAAACCCGTTCCGATAACTGCCACAGAATGCGCTCAAGTGCGTCGTAGGAACTGATGTCGGTGTTGAATGTTGTTTCGGCGCTAATGCTTTTGGATTCGTCTCTGGCTGAAACAGTGCGGGCATCTTCGCCCCTGGCCAGGTGATACAGCCTCGCTCCCATTGAGCCGTAGCGGCGCATGAGTTCGGTCTTTTCCATGCTTTGCAGTTGGCCGATGCGGGTGATGCCGTCCCTCATGAGTTGGGCCTGAAAGGCCCGGCCAACGCCCCAAATCAGGCTCACGGATTTCTCCGCCAGAAAACCCTTCGCCTCTGCCTTGCCGATAATTGAAAAGCCACGGGGTTTTTCCAGGTCGGATGCAACCTTTGCCAGGTATTTGTTATAGGACAGGCCAGCGGACGCGCTAATGCCGATTTTCTCCTCAATTGTCCTGAGCAAAGTTGCCAGCGAAAGAGCAGGGCTCCTGCCATGCAGCCTTGTCGTTCCGGTCAGATCAAGGAAGGCCTCATCAATTGAGAGTGGCTCAACCAAGGGCGTCAGTTCAAGCATGAGTTCGCGCACTTGCTGACCGACGGCTGAATATTTGCGAATGTCGGGCCTGATCACAATTGCCTCAGGGCAAAGCTTCAGCGCCTGGAACATTGGCATGGCAGACTTAACCCCCTTGATGCGCGCCACATAGCAGGCCGTCGAAACGACGCCCCGCGTGGCGCCGCCAATGATGACGGGTTTGTCTTTGAGGTCTGGATTGTCGCGCTTTTCCACGGCTGCATAGAATGCGTCGCAGTCGATGTGGGCTATTGAAAGCTCATGCAGTTCCGGATGGTGTTTCAGCCTTGGACCGCGGCAGTTTGGGCAGCGGGCGGTTTCAATCGCGACAGTGGTCAAACAATCACGACAGAAACCAGTTGCATCATGCGTCTCACCCATGCCTGAGATACTAGCGCTGATTGAAGTCCAACAAAACTAGCCAGTGATAAGCTTTTCACACACTGACCCGCCAACGCTTCAAACCCAGATGCTGTTCAAACCCAACAAAATCTCGACCCGCATGCAGCAATGGAACGTTGTGCTCGATGCACCACGTTGCGATCATGAGATCAACAGTGCCACGAACGGTGATGCCCTTGGAGCGCAGCAGTTGGTGATTGGTGATTGCCTTTCGGGCCAAGGCTGTGCCCGAAACTGATACGTGCTCAAAATCATCCAGCTTTGCGATCAACAATTTTGACTGCGCGGCAGATTTCGAACCTCTCACAACTTCAACAAACACCAAATCAGCAACCAAAATATTCTCCGAGCTTAACAGTTTTGTTGAGTGCTGAACTGTCCAGGGTGGGTTGGCCCGCAGAATGTCGATCCAAATACTGGAGTCCAAGAGAATTTTCAATCACGCCGCCATGCGTCAACATCCCAGTCACCGTCGATTTTGCCAGCGAGTTGCAGAATGCCCAACTGCTTGTTCCGCCGCACAATATCTTGCAATGCAATGGCCACGGCTTCCTTCTTGGTCTTTGCTTTTGTGGCTTTCATGGCAGCTGCCATCAACTTGTCGTCAATTTCTATATTCGTTCGCATCGCAAACCTCATGGGTATATTTTTCATAAGCATACACATCGGTCACCGTGTCCGCAATATCCGCAATATGTGCGGCGCTGCTTCTTCCCATTTGCCAGTTCGCAGAGAAACAAAATCCAGCGGTTCAAATAGCCGGTCAAAGCGCACGTCCTGCACAAAATGGATGAGATGAACATGCGGAGCGTGGTGGTAGGCCGAGGCAATAAAGCCCGGGCTGTCATCTATGAAAACGACGGGTGCTGTCACCTTTGATGCAATTTCCTGGATGGCAGGGCCCTTTGGCCCGGAATTGGTTATCACCGGGAAGTTTATCCCGTGTGCCGCCAGGTTTTGGCGGCGATGGTCACCCGCCTCGTGGGGCAAATTTGTCAGCATTACGATGTCAGCAAATTTGGAAATATCCAGAATTGCGCTGATGGCGCCGGAAATGGCCCTCATGTGCAATGTGCGCTCAGCGAAAAATTGGTGAATGATGCGCTCGGTTTCCGCCATGCCAACGAGCTGTCTGCCTTTTTTGCGCCGCACGCAGGCATGCAAGCGCTCCCAGGTTGAGGTATCCAGCCACAGGCCATGGGTTTCCAGAAATTCTTCGAATTCGCTGGTGAAGTGGACAACAACCTCGTCAACATCGCAGATCACCAGCGGCCGGTCTGGCGCCAGTTGCAGCGAAGAGATTTGGGTTGTGGTTAATTCATGAATCAAAATGGGCTCCCGGCAGCTTCTGACGGGCGCGGACGATGGCCTGGGGCGCCAGTTCTGCCCAGGCCGCGAATTCCAAAAGCAATGATTCGTTCTCCAGCAGGTGATCCAGTATGCCGGCCAATACGTTGGGGTCACCGATACCGGCCTTCAACTCGCCGGGCCCGATGCCGGATAGGGACATAAACGCCCCCAGCCTGTCGTCGTCGCTTGTCAAAAAACCCAATGCTTTCAATGCAATAATTTCTGCCGCTGCAGCGTTGTCCGCAATCTTATTTACCATTTTTGCTCACAGTTAACCAAGTCCAATTGCGCTCGAGGGCACTTCCAAACAATTAAGTGATTGGTGACATAATCGCCTCACAATAAACATCAAGACGGGGTTCTGTTAGCTCTCTTGGCGGTTGTCAAATGGGGTGAGCGGTTAAAAGAGGTTCGAGTGATTTAACCATGGATTATACATCAATACGTATTGCTGAAACCACCAAGGCGCCGGTTGTGGGGCATTCAAGAGGCAAAAAGGTTCTTGTCGTTGAAGACAATGAACTGAACATGAAGCTGTTCACGGATTTGCTTGAGGCGCATGGCTACACAGTCATTCAAACCAAGGATGGTTTGTCGGCGTTGGATTTGGCTCGCAAACATCACCCGGATCTGATCATCATGGATATCCAATTGCCGGAAGTTTCCGGAATTGAGGTCACCAAGTGGCTCAAGGAAGATGACGAGCTGCGCGCCATTCCAGTGGTTGCCGTCACGGCCTTTGCGATGAAGGGCGATGAACAGAAAATACGCGAAGGGGGCTGTGAGGCTTATGTCTCCAAACCGATTTCGGTTATCAGTTTCCTGAAGACTATTGACGGATTTCTCGGCAAACCGGAATGACTGCTCGCATACTTGTCGTAGATGACGTTCTGGCAAACGTGCGTTTGCTGGAAGCCAAGCTTTCGGCTGAGTATTTTGAAGTTGTAACCGCAATGAATGGCGTGGATGCGCTCGAAGCAATCCAGAACACCAAGCCTGACATCGTGTTGCTTGATGTGATGATGCCAGGAATAGATGGCATTGAAGTTTGCAAGCGCATCAAGGCTGATCCCACGGCCCACCACATCCCGGTTATCATGGTAACAGCGCTTGACCAGCTCGAAGACAGGGTGCGTGGCCTGGATGCCGGCGCCGATGATTTTTTGACCAAGCCGGTCAATGATATTGCGCTGTTCTGCCGGATAAAAAGTCTCGTTCGGTTGAAAATGCTGTCTGACGAATTGCGCGCGCGCGCCGCCTCCGGTGAAACCATGGGCCTGATGTCTCCCAATGCAAACAGACTGGATTCGAGGCCCGGCAGGGTTCTGGCAATTGACGGGAGAGCCTCATTTCTCGATCGCATAAAGATTTCCCTGGCTGGCAAGCATGAAGTGACGCTCATGCAGGAGCCGGCAGCGGCAATCGCTCAGCTGACCAATACGGAGGCCTCATATGAACTGATCATTGTCAACATTGACGATGGCCAGTTTGATGGTTTGCGGCTGTGTTCGCAGCTGAGGTCGCTTGAGCGCACACGCCAGGTTCCAATCCTCGTCGTCGTAACCCCGGATGATCAGGACCGATTGATGCGAGCGCTGGACATGGGGGTCAACGACTATATTGTTCGCCCCATTGACCGCCAAGAACTTCTGGCGCGCGTCAACACCCAGGTTCGCCGCGCGCGTTATGCCGAGCAGCTTCGGACGAGCGTGCAGGCCTCGCTTGAAATGGCCGTGACCGATGCGCTGACAGGCCTTTACAATCGCCGCTACATGGAAACCCATCTCAGTCACTTGATTGAGCATTCCATCAATCGCGGAAAGGCGTTGTCAATACTGTCAGTTGATGTGGATTTTTTCAAAGCTGTTAATGATACGCATGGCCATGATGCTGGCGACAAGGTGTTGCAGGAATTGGCCTCGCGCATGCGGGACAATTTGAGAAGTGTTGACATGCCATGCCGGGTTGGCGGTGAAGAGTTCATTATCATTCTCCCGACGACAGATGTTGAAATCGCCAAAAAGATAGCCGAACGTGTTCGAAAATCAGTTTCATCCAAACCATTCTATATTGGCAGTTCGTCAATAACCTTGAATGCAACCGTGTCGATTGGCGTTGCAGGTCTTGCAGGTCCGCAGGACAAGATTGAAGAACTTTTGAAGCGCGCTGACCAGGCTCTTTATTCGGCCAAGCGCGATGGACGCAATCGCGTAACGCTTGCTGCCGCTTAAGCCGGCATTTCCTTTGGTCAAATTCTGGTGTAATGACCCTTCAAATGCAGGATAGAGCAGCGATTACCACTCAGGAGCATGATCAGCATTGGGGTCAGCGCGGCACCGCCGGTGCAATGATTGCTGGCAAGCTCACGTTCGATAATGTGTCGCTCACAATTGGTTCAGTCGAAATTTTGAAGAACTTCAGCTTTGAATTGGCTGCAGGCGAAATAGCCTGCCTGCTCGGACAATCCGGTTGTGGCAAGACATCGCTGCTGCGGATAGCGGCAGGCATTCAGCGGCCAAGTTCAGGGCGCGTGCTGATCGACGATGATGAGGTTGACGGTCCAAATTCTTTTGTGCCGCCGGAACGTCGCAATATCGGCTTGGTGTTTCAGGACTCGGCCTTGTTTCCGCATTTGTCTGTGATCGAAAATGTTTCCTTCGGATTGAACGCGCTGAACCGGCGTGAGGCAAGCCGTGTGGCGCAACATGCCCTGGACCGCGTTGGTTTGGCAAATTTCAGCAATAGTTGCCCAGGTTCGCTTTCGGGTGGCGAGCAACAACGGGTGGCTCTCGCCAGAGCAATTGTCCCCCGCCCTCAGGTTATGCTGATGGACGAGCCCTTTTCGGGGCTGGACCAGCGCTTGCGCGAGATGGTCCGCGAGGAGACCTTGGCATTGCTCAGGGAAACCCGCGCCACCTGTTTGCTGGTCACGCATGACCCGGTTGAAGCCATGGATATGGCTGACCGCATATTTCTGATGCGGCAGGGACGGCTGGTTCAATCCGGCACGTCCCCCGAACTTTTTAACCACCCGCTGGATCTGGAAGTTGCCCGTTTCTTTTCCGACGTGAATGAGATTGCTGGCAGCGTGCGTGGGGGTGCCATAGAAACGCCCCTGGGAACGTTTCCCGTTAAGGGTTATCCGGAAGGGGCTGAGGTGGCTGTGGTGCTCCGCCCGCAGGCCATCCGGTTGGCTAGCGCCGGTGAAGGCATTGAGGGCTATGTTCGCGAATCCCGCTTTCTGGGTGATCGAACCCGCTGTCTTGTCCTGTTTGAAGGCCTTGATGAGGCAGTGGAAATTCTGTTGGCCGGGGCCGCCCCAGGCAGAGGTGAAATTGCCCATTTCCGTGTCGATCAGGCCCTCATTTTGACCTTTAATAAGTCTAAGCCAGCCATCATCTAGTGTGGCGTATGGCATTTGTTGCGGTTGCGAAGCGTTTCTGCGATAGTGCGTTCAGAACGAGGGTTTGTTCCCTCAGAATTAATTAGGAGACTAAAATGGGTTTCGGTTCGTGGTGGCACTGGGTGCTTTTGCTGGTTGTCGTGCTGGTTGTGTTCGGCGGCAAGGGCAAAGTATCTGATTTGATGGGCGATGTTGCCAAAGGCATCAAGAGCTTCAAAAAAGGCATGGCTGATGATCCCGCTGCCGAGGCCGCGGAGGATGCAAAATCGCTTGAGCAAGCCGCTGAAGCACCGGTGAAGTCAGCGGCCAAGAAGGTCAAATCCTAAGACGCGCAAAAGGCGGCTCAACTCATGCCCTTTGATTTTGGCGTTGGCTATTCGGAACTATTTTTGTTGGCAATAATTGCGGTCATTGTGATCGGCCCCAAGGACTTGCCCAAAGTTCTGCGTGGATTTGGCCGCATGATGACCAAGATGCGGGGCATGGCGCGGGAATTTCAGGGCCATGTTGATGTGGCCATGAAGGATGCAGGCCTCGAAGACGTCAAGAAAGACTTTCAGGCGCTGAAATCCGGCGCCATGATGAGCCCGTCAAATAACGGAATTGCGGCGCCCAAAAGCAACGACTTTGACAAATATTTTGGCGATGTCGAAAGCCCAGCCAAGCCTGATGTGAAGGCATCCAGCTAAGATCATGACGAAGGAAGATATTGATGCCTCGGAAGCCCCGTTGCTTGATCACTTGATCGAGCTTCGCACGCGGCTGATTTATTGCGTTATCGGTTTCGTCATTACTTTTCTGGGTAGCTTTTACTTCTCTTCAGACATTTTGCATTTGCTCATCCTGCCCTTCAAATGGGGCACGGGAACAGATGTCAGCCTGATCTCGATCAAGCTCCTTGGCGTGTTTCTGGTGAAGCTCAAGATTGCCATGTTTGGTGGCATGTTCATTGCGTTCCCGCTCATTGCCACGCAGCTCTATCGCTTTGTCGCACCCGGGCTTTACAAGAACGAGCGGCAGGCGCTGTTTCCCTATCTCATCGCCACACCCATCTTTTTTGTGCTGGGCGCAGCACTGGTCTATTTTTTCCTGCTGCCGGTGGCGATTGGTTTCTTTTATAATCTTGCGGCTTCAACCGGTGACGCGGGCCAAAATGGCATAACGCTGATGCCTGATGTAGAGGCCTATCTGGATTTTGTGATGATGCTGATTCTGGCATTTGGCCTTACGTTCCAATTGCCAGTTGTGCTCACGCTGCTGGGTCAGATCGGCGTGGTGAATTCCGACATGTTGAGCAAGGGTCGGCGCTTCGCCATTGTAGGTGTATGTGCGCTGGCAGCGGTCATAACGCCGCCTGATCCCATTTCGATGATTGCCATGGCCGTGCCGCTTATGGGGCTTTATGAAATCGCGGTGCTCTCCGTGCGCTTGTTGGAAAAGCGCCGCAACAGGGCACAAGCTGCCAAGGACGCCGCCAATGCATGACATAAAAGCCATCCGGGAAAACCCGGCCGCATTTGACCAAGGGCTGGCGCTGCGTGGCCTTGAACCATTATCAGCCGAGCTTCTTAAAATTGATGCGGAAAAGCGCGACCATATTCAAAAACTGCAGGACGCCCAGGCGCGCCGCAATGCCCTGTCGAAAGAAATCGGCGAGGTTATGCGGTCGGGCGACAAGGCCAAGGCCGAAACCCTCAAGACCGAGGTCGCAGGCCTCAAGGATTTCATTTCGTCGGGAGAAGAGGCCGAACGGGTTATCACTCAGAAGCTTAACGATGCGCTGGCCGTCATTCCCAACATTCCGCTGCCTGCCGTGCCAAAAGGCAAGGAAGAGCACGACAATGTTGAGCTTCATAAATGGGGCGCCAAACCTGATTTCAAATTTGAGCCGCGCCAGCATTTCGACATTGGCGAATGGCTTGGCCTGATGGATTTTGAGACGGCGGCCAAATTATCGGGTGCGCGGTTTGTTATCCTGAAGGGGCAGCTTGCAAAAATGGAACGAGCGCTCGGCCAGTTCATGGTTGATCTGCATACGGAGCACCATGGCTACCAGGAAATCTATGCGCCGCTGATGTTGCGTGATGATGCCATGTTTGGCGTCGGCCAATTGCCAAAATTCAAGGAAGATTTGTTCCAGACCACGAGTGGCCATTGGCTTATTCCAACAGCGGAAGCCTCTCTCACCAATCTGGTACGTGAAAAGGTTCTCGAAGAGAAAGAACTTCCCATCCGCATGACCGCCTATACGCCGTGTTTCCGCGCCGAGGCAGGGGCGGCGGGGCGTGATACGCGCGGCATGATCCGCCAGCATCAGTTTTCAAAAGTTGAGCTTGTGTCCATCGTAGCGCCCGAACAGGCCGAAGCCGAACACACCCGCATGTTGAATTGCGCCGAGGAAGTGCTGAAGCGCCTGAACCTCGCATTCCGCACGATTGTATTGTGCACCGGCGACATGGGTTTCGGCTCGGCCAAAACCTACGACATCGAAGTGTGGCTGCCCGGTCAAAACGCCTACCGCGAAATCTCCTCGTGCTCGCAATTCGGCGAATTCCAGGCGCGCCGCATGGATGCCCGCTACAAACCCGCCGACGGCAAGGCCCCACGCTATGTCCACACGCTGAACGGCTCCGGCCTGGCCGTGGGCCGCACCATGGTCGCCATTCTGGAAAACTATCAGAACGATGACGGAAGTGTCACAATACCGGACGCGCTGAGGCCCTACATGGGCGGGGCGGAGAAAATTACGCGGGGATAGCGCTACTTCACCGCCCCCGCCGTCAGCCCTTTCACGATGTATTTCTCGAGGAACACGCCGATCAATATCAGCGGGGCGATGGCGGCGGTGGAGAGGGCGGCCATGGACCACCAGGCGATGCCTTGCGATCCGGTTTGGCTGGCCACCATCACGGGCAGGGTTTTCGCCGTTGTGCTGGTGAGCAGGGCTGCAAAGAAATATTCGTTCCAGCAGAGAATAACCGAAAGTATGAAGGCTGCCACCATGCCGGGAAGCGCTATGGGCAAAACAATGCGCAGGAACGCGCCCCAGATGGAGCAGCCGTCGACCAATGCGGCCTGTTCAAGCTCTATGGGTATGGTGTCGAACTGGTCTCGCATGATCCAGATGACGATGGGAAGCACGGTGAGCGCGTAGATCAGGATCAGTCCGATGCGTGAATCAAGCAGCGCCAGTTCCTTGTAGAGAACCAGAAACGGCATGGCGAGCACCACGGGCGGTAAAATGAGCTGGGACAGGAAGAAGAAGGAAATATCCTTGTTGCGCCAGATGGCGAATTTATACTCAAAACGGCTGAGGCCATAGGCAGCGAGCGATCCCAGGGCCACGGCCAAAAGCGATCCGCCGATGGATGCAATCAGGCTGTTGGTAAAGCGTTTGAGAAATTCTTCGCGCACGGTTGAGGTTTCAAAAAGCGTATCGGGCGAAAGTCCCAGTGAGCGCCAACCCTTCCAGTCCGGCTTGAAATCGATCCAGGGCAGGATATGGCCTTGGGTTACGTTCACCGCTGTCTTGAACGATGTCGAAAAAGTCCAATAGATCGGAAACAGGGAGACAAAGGCCCAGATGATCAGGATTGCGTAGATCAGGAAGCGGCCAATGTTATGTTTCAGGGTGCTATCCATCAGGTCATCTTCTGCATGCGGCTGCTCACCAGTTTCAGCAACAGGGTTACGAATATGATGATGATCACCAGATAGAACTCGGCCAGCATGGTGCCGTAACCCACATTGGCGCGGTCGCGGTATTCGCGGAAGATGAAGCTGGAAACCGTGTCGGTGGCGCCGCCTGGCCCACCCGATGTTACGTTAATCACGATGTCAGCAAGTTTCAATTCGAAAATAATGCGGAGTATGACAGCCGTCACGCTCACCGGCAGCATGAGCGGAAATGTGATCTGCCAGAATGATTGCCAGGCGGTCGCGCCATCAACCTTTGCCGCCTCAAGAATTTCCTTGGGCAGGGCCTGAAGGCCCGCCAGCAGCAATATCATGATGAAGGGGATCGACACCCAGGCGTCCATCGCCATGATGCTGGCTCGCGCTATCCACGGTGTTGTGAAAAACGCCGGATTATCCCAGCCGAGCAGCCTGGCCAGCGTGGAGATGGGGCCGAAGCGATATTCCATCAGAGACTTGCCGATCATCCAGCTCACAGCAACTGGCGAAAGCATGAAGGGCAGCAGGAATGCAACGCGAAAAAACTTGCGCGCCTTGATGTCGGCGTTGAGAAGCAGCGCCAGGCCGAAGGCGATGACGTATTGCACGCCCACTGCCAACACGTAGTAAATCATGTTGAGCAGGGCGTTCCAGTAATAGGTGTCCGTCATCAGCGATTTCAGGTTGGCCCAGCCATTGAGCTTTGGCGGATCAAAGGCGCTGAGGTTCCAGTCGGTGAAAGCGATGTAGAGGCCAAAGAAAGTCGGAAAGATGACGAGTGCGATAGTGAAAAGCAGGGCAGGCAGCAGAAACAGCGCCCGGTGGCCCGCCTCGCCATGCATCAACACCTGGCCAGCGCCAATGCTAATGCCCCACAGGATGTAGGCATACATAACGGGCCGCCAGTTTTCAAAACCGTAAGGGATTGCGCCCGCTGAATAGAGGGATTGAAACACCACGATGATGGCAAGGGCCACGGTTGCGACCGTGATCAGCATCCGCCCCGCGCTGCGGCGGCTGTCGGACACGCCGTAGCCGACAGGGAGTTGGTCATTGACGGTGGTTGATGGGGTGGCGCTCAATTGGTGTTGTCCTTGACGTCCCCCACCTCTCCATGGTCGGGCTTGACCCGACCAACCAGTGGCCCAGTTTTCCTGTTTGTAAAATAGCCCTGCGTGGTCGGGTCAAGCCCGACCATGGAGAGGTGGGGGCAGTAGAAAAAGCCGGTGGCGCCGAGGCGCCACCGGCATCCGTTTTGTCCTACACGCCAAGCGAGGCTTTGTAGAGTTCGATTTGCTTGTCGCGGCCGATGCCGTCGGTGATCTTGTCCCAGGCGGCGGCGATTTTGTCAGCGCCTTCCTGCGCGCTGGAGCCACCGGCCCAGATTTTCGACAGTTCATCCTCGGCAGCGCTGTAATACTGGAAGATGCCGGGAATGCGGGGCTCGATTGCCGCGTTTGGATGGTTATAGGAATTGGCCTCCGAGTCAAGATACGACCTGATGAAGGCCTCGTCATAACCAGCAGCCACCCACTCGGCCACGTCGAAGTGGCTGTTGCGATAGGGCTGGAAGCCTGATGGATAGGCAGCGCACCACAGCGAAATATCTTTTCCGCCAATGTGGGCTGCGGCACTCCAGGCAGCTTTCTGCTTGGCTGCATCGCTATCGACGCGAGCCATCACGTAAACGCCCCAGCCGATATAGGCCATATTGGGCGCATAGTTTGGTCCTGATGCCAGCTTGTCCCAAGCTCCCGTCTTGGCGTTGTAAACATCGTCAGAGCCGGGAAGAATGTCAAAGCCGCAGGTGTCGCCGATGACGGACGAGTCGTTGGTCTTGGCGTTGGAGCCAATGTCACCCCACCAGGACAGCATCGAGCCGGTGCCGGCTAGGAACTGGCTGAAGCCCGTGGTGCCTGGATCGGCGTTGAGCTGGTCGGCGGGTTCCGATGGCAGGGCATCAATCACGTCCTGAATGGCGCGCACCCAGGCTGGATTGTTGATGCGTGGCTTCATGGTGTCAGCGTCAAACAGCCAGGCCTTGTCGTCCGGGTGCTTGGCATAGGCCGTGGCGCGCGAGCCCAGGAAGTAGAAGCCGAAGCCGCCCCAGCCCTTGATCGGGTCGAGATAGCCATAGGCATCCTGCCCAGCGACTTTCTTGCCCTTGAGGAACTTGGTGGCTTCCTGCACTTTTTGCCAGGTTTTTGGAACACCCCAATCGCCCTCATGGCCTTCGGCTTTCCAGGCGGCGGCGAGATCGGCATCGGCGAAATAGTCGGTGCGGTAGTTGAAGTTGTGGCAGTCGCCGTCGATGGAGATGCGATAGGTCTTGCCGCTCCAGGTGCCCACAGGCGCTTTCAGATAGTTCACATAGTCATCCATCTCGATCTGGGTTTTCACCCAGTCCGGCATTTCGGAAGCCAAGCCTTTGCCGCAAACATCGCCTTCAAAGGGCGCGCCCATTTCGATGATGTCAAAGTCCACTGTGCCTGTGGCAATGGCCTGTTGCAGGCGTGGGCCATAATCGGCCTGGGCCAGATCGATCCAGTTGATCTTGGCGCCGGTGTAGGTTTCCCATGGCTTCAGGAAGCCGCGGAACAGCAAGTTGTGCAGGTTCTGGTTGTTGAGGCCGAGGAACGTCAGCTCAACGCCGGCGAACTCGCCTTCCTTCACATTGGTTTTGGTGGCGCCAAGGCACATCTCGCCAACTTTTTGCCAGTCAGCATCGGTTGGCTGGCCTTTGCCGACGCCCGGAATTTGCAGAATTTGGGCGCGAAGATCAGTTTGCGCCTGGGCTTGCGTGGACAGGCTCAATGCGCCTGTAGCGCCTAGGGCAGAAGCAGCCGCAGCGCCTTTCAGCATGCTGCGCCGGTTCATCGTCATGAAGCGGTTAAATAGGTCAACTTTCATCTAAGTTCCTCCCGATCAATTTATATCTTTTTGGCTGAGCAAGTCCGGTGAGTTCACCGTAATTGTTTCAAACGCGATTGATACTATGCATTTGCTTTGTTAGATGTCAATTCGCGCAATGCACAAAAGGGGCTGGAATCATGACTGTGGCTGAACACCGTTTTGCAACGCGGCTGAATTCGTTCCGGGGGCAGGGTGCAAAACAGATATCCGCCGTGGAAGCGGTTCGGGCCGTGGCTGGCGTATCTGGCGTCTCAGCAGTTGAACTGAATTATCCGCAGCATTTTGCGGGCGATGGCAACCGGTCCGTGCTGGCTGCGGCTGATGATGCGGGGTTGTCGATTACCGCTCTCAACCTCCGTTGGGACGGGCCGGATTTTGTGCACGGGGCGTTTACGCATCCGGTTGCCAAAAACAGGGAACTCGCCATTCGCAATGCCTGTGAGGCGGTTGATCTGGCGGGCCAGAATGACATTGAGCATGTCATCCTGTGGATGGGGCCGGATGGCTATGATTATCCGTTTCAGGCCAATTACCGCGCCCTTTGGGATCTTGAAATTGCGGGCTTTCGCACTGTGGCGGCGCGCAATCCCAAGGTTCGCGTCAGTGTTGAATACAAGCCAAGTGATCCGCGCCGAACATCGCTCATCCGCTCGATGGCGGATTCTCTTCTGGCGGTTCAGGATGTGGGGCTGGATAATTTTGGCGTGACGCTGGATTTTTGTCATTCGCTGATGGCGGGTGAACAACCGGCGGCTGCGGCTGCCCAGGCGCTTCGCGCCAACAAGCTGTTCGGCGTTCATCTCAATGATGGCTATGGGCTGGCTGATGACGGGTTGATGGTGGGCGTGGTTCATCCCTGGCACACGCTGGAACTTCTGGCCGAATTGCGCGAGAGCAACTTCAACGGCACCATCTATTTCGACACGTTTCCAGACCGGGTAGACCCGGCACGCGAATGTGCGGCCAATGTCAAAACCGTGCGCCGGATGATGGCGCTCCTCGACCGGGTTCCGGTGGCGGATTTGCGCGCCGCACAATCGGGCCAGGATGCCATAAAAGCCACACAGCTCATTCAGGACTTGTTGTTCGGAGCAGTCGGTGACTGACAATCCTCCCACCGTCGTCGTGCTTGGCAGTGTTCACATGGACCTGATCGCCACGGCACAGCGCTTGCCGGGGCAGGGGGAGTCAGTTATGGGGCAAACTTTTACAGTTTCGCCCGGCGGCAAAGGCGGCAATCAGGCGGCACAGTTGGTAGCCTGCGGGCTTCACACTTATATGCTGACAAAGTTCGGCGATGACATGTTCGGCCGCCAATTGTTTGAAGCCCTCACGTCGCGCGGTGTGGATCCCTCCTTGATCACGGTGGATGCCAATGAACCCACAGGAGCCAGCACGGTATTTGCGGCGGCGGGTGATTATTCGTCGATCATTGTCAGCGGTGCGGCGGGCAAGCTTTCGGCCGCTGATATTGAGGCTGCGCGCGCTATCATCGAAGCTGCCGATGCGACTGTGTTGCAACTCGAACTGCCATTTGGCGTTTCGGCCCATGCGGCGGGCATTGCCAAGGCTGCAGGAAAATATGTCATCCTCAACGCTTCGCCTGCGCCTGACAAGTTGTCTGATTTGCCGAAGGAATTGCTCAAGGCCGTATCAGCGGTGGTGGTGAATAGTTTCGAAGCGGGCAAATTGCTCGGCCGCGATCTCTCGCCCAGCGACGCCGCACGCGAACTCGTTAAGGTATTGGGCGTCGAAGCCTGCGTCGTCACAGCAGGGGCCTCCGGCAGTGCCGCCTGTCATCAAGGTGTGGTCGTGTTCCAGCCCAGCTTCTTTATCAAGGTTGTCGACACCGTTGGGGCAGGTGACGCCTACCTGGGCGCCTTCGTTGCCGGAATGGTGGAAGGCCTGTCACTCCCCGCCACCCTGAAACGAGCCGCAGCAGCAGGAGCGATTGCCGTATCAAAGCCAGGCGCCGTGATGGTGACGAGAGAAGAGATCGATCGGTTCGTGGGGTGAGACGGTTTGGCGGGATTGCACTGGTTTGAGTAATCAAGTTGATTTCAGGTGCCGGAGTGGCCGTGTTGGGGCCAGGGATTCTGCGGCGCGCATGATGGCGGCGGTATCTATGCCATGGTGGCGATAGAGGTCTGCGATCGTTCCCGTCTGACCGAAATGCTCAACCCCCAATGAACGTGTCCGGTGGCCGCAAACAGCGCCAAGCCATGCAAGCGTCGCGGGGTGGCCGTCTATTACGGTAATCAAGTTGCAATCGGACGGCAGGCTGTCAAACAGCCGTTCGATGTGGCTGCGGGCCTGGACATGGCCGCGCTCACGGGCCTTTTGGGTTGCGGTCCAGCCCGCATTGAGACGGTCTGCCGATGTTATCGCCAAGAGTCCAACGTCTGGTCTGTCCTCACCCATGAGCCCGACGGCTTCAATCGCTTCGGGCGCCAACGCGCCCGTATAGGCCACCACCACTTGCGCATTGGGGCCTGGTTTTCGCATCCAGTAAGCGCCATCAACTATGTCGCGGGAAAGCTCCGGCGTGATGGCCCTGGTTGGCTGCTCAAGTGGCCGCGTGGAGAGGCGTAGATAAATTGATCCACCGGTTTTGTCGCGTAACCAGCTCTGCTCATCTGGCTCGGCATCGCCGTCGCGCTGCATATAGTCAAAACCAAAACGCATGATGATAGCAAGCTCATCGAGGAATGACGGTTCAAATGAACATAGTCCATCCTGCGCCATGCCAACGAGAGGGGTGCCGATAGACTGATGTGCCCCACCCTCGGGCGCCAGCGTCACCCCCGATGGCGTCGCCACCAACATGAAGCGCGCATCCTGATAGCAGGCATAGTTCAATTGATCCGCGGCACGGTAGATAAACGAATCATACACTGTGCCTATGGGAAGCAGGCGCTCGCCATTGATGCTGTGTGACAGGCCGAAAGCTGAGAGCGCCAGGAACAGATTGGATTCAGCGATGCCGAGCTCGAAGTGCTGGCCCTTCGGCGAAAACTCCCAATTGTATGTTGAAGGTATGCGTTCGGACTTGAATGTGTCCACCAGGCTCTCGCACGCAAACAGGCCACGCCGGTTGACCCAGGGCCCAAGATTGGTTGATACCGTCACATCGGGGGCAGTGGTTACAATACGGTTGGCGAGCGTACTGTCTTCTCGCGCAATTTCGTTGAGGATTTGTCCAAAACCCATCTGTGTAGAGACAGGCTTGGCGCCTGGAGCTGGATAGCCAAGCCTGTCTGGAACTGGAACAGCAGGTGCGCCATGGCGGCGGCGACCGGTGGCGAAGAAAGGTGCTTTCTCAACGATGGACTGCAACTCAAGCGCGGGAAATTTTGCGCCTTCCCAGTTGTCCCATTCGTGGCCTTCTCGCACATCATGCGCATTGCGCAGTATTTCGAGCTGGGCAGGCGTCATCAATCCGGCGTGATTATCCTTGTGTCCAGCCAGCGGCAGGCCAAAACCCTTGATCGTATAGCAAATGAACAGGGTGGGCCTGTCGTGCTTGCCGGCCTGCTCGAATGCAGCGAGCAACGACGGGATGTCATGTCCGCCAAGATTGCCCATGAGGCGCGCGAGGTCTTCATCGGATCTCTTCCCGATAAGTTTTGTGACTGCTGCTTGATCGCCGATCTCGTCATTGAGGCGCTTGCGCCAGGCAGCGCCGCCTTGAAACGTGAGAGCCGAATAGAGCTGGTTGGGACAGCCGTTAATCCAGTCTCGCAGCTTGTCTCCTCCGGGCTCGGCAAATGCCTGCTGCTGCAATGCCCCGTGCTTCACAATAGTGACGTCCCATCCGAAGCTGCGGAACATGGCCTCGTATTTTTCCCAAAGCCCCTCGCGGGTCACCGCATCAAGCGACTGGCGGTTGTAGTCAACGATCCACCAGGTGTTCCGCAGGCCGTGTTTCCATCCTTCAATAAGAGCTTCATAGATATTGCCTTCGTCCATTTCGGCATCACCAATGAGCGAAATCATGCGGCCCTCCGGGCGGTCTTTCATCCAGCCGTGTGCCAACACGTAGTCCTGCACAAGGCTGGAGAACAGTGTCTGGGCCACGCCAAGGCCAACCGAGCCCGTTGAGAAATCAACATCGTCAGTATCCTTGGTGCGGGAAGGATAACTCTGCGCGCCGTTGAATCCGCGAAAGCGCTCAAGCTTCTCGCGCGTCTGGTTGCCGGCCAGATACTGGATGGCATGGAATATTGGTGAAGCATGGGGTTTCACGGCAACACGGTCCGAGGGCCGGAGTATTGCAAAATACAGTGTCGTCATGATTGTTGCGAGCGATGCTGAGGAGGCCTGGTGGCCGCCAACTTTTACTTCCCCTGCATCGCGGATGTGATTGGCATTGTGTATGGTCCAAACAGCAAGCCAAAGAATACGGCGCTCGATTTCCGCAAGGTGGGCTGGGTTTTGATCGGACATGTTTTTGAACTTTCCAAATTTCGGCGCACAACATCTGATTCAAAGATATCATGGGTTAGCCTTACAAAGTCAGCAGTGCCGAAATATCAAGAATATGGTTTTTTTGTCAAAATCCGGATACATTGTGCAAATACTTTGCATTTTTTGATATAGTTTGGTGAATGCATGTCGCAAGTTTCTCTCGATGAGTTTGATCGCCGCATCATCGCGGCGCTCGTGCGCAATGCGCGGGTCAGCAATCTCGATCTTGAAAGTGAAGTAAAGCTTTCCAACTCGGCCATTTCCCGGCGCATTGCGCGCCTTGAGGCGTCAGGCGTGATTGAGGGGTATGGTGCCCGGATCAATCAGGCAAAGCTTGGCCTTACAGTGCGGGCTTTCGTGGGTGTGACGCGCGACCCACTGATATCGGCTGAAGAACTGGGACAGCGCCTGGCGGCAATTCAAGGGGTGGCCGTTAGCTATGTTGTTACCGGAGAACAGGATATATTTTTAGAGGTGCTGGCAAAAGACTTGCCGGATTTCGCCGATCTCATGTTGACCAAGGTGCAATCAGTTGCCGGGGTGGCAACAACCCGCACGATATTCGTCATGCGGGAATGGGCGCGTTAAATGGCGTCTTGAACCGTGTTGACAGCCTTCATCAAATCCTTGTTGCGCTCATACAACTCGCGGAAGGTCTTGTAGTGTCTGGCGTAGAGTTCCGCCGTTGCCGCATTCGCTTTGAACTCCGCTGCCACCGGGTTCCATTTTGCGATGTCAGACACCGCGGCATCGCCCACCGCCACCGCTGCCAAAAATGCGTTGCCATAGGAAGCTCCCATCGTCTTGGTGCGGACGATTTGGGTTTTGCCGCTCACGTCTGAGGTGGCCTGGGCCCAAGCCTGGTTTTTGGTGCCGCCACCTACTGCAAAGATATTCTTCGGGCTTTCGCCCACATCGTCATAGGTTTCAAACACGTGGTTGGTGCCGTAGGCTATGCTTTCGAGAAAGGCGCGGAACAGGTCGCCTCGCGTATGCGTGAGGTTCAAGCCGAAGATCATGCCCTTGGCATCCGTGTCGTGGATGGGGGTTCGCTCGCCGGAGAAATAGGGCAGCATGGTGATGCCATTGGCGCCTGCGGGCGAGGCTGCGGCCTCGGCGGAAAGTTTGATGATGGCATCGGCTGGGTCCAATTCGCGGGCGAGGTTTTCGCGGAACCAGTGGGTGAGGGTGCCGCTGGTGGCGAGCCCCGCCATGGAGGCGTGCTGGCCCTTGAACAGCCAGGGCGCATACCACAATCTTGCGTCTCTCACGCGCGCCGATGTGAGGGCGATGATGAAGATGGTGGAGCCATACATCAGCATCATGTCGCCCGGGTTCAACACGCCAACACTCAGCGCTTCGGCTGCCGCATCAATAGTGCCGCACGTGACGGGAGTTCCCGCAGCGAGGCCGGTTTCGCGGGCGGCCTCGGGTGTCACTTCGCCTGCGATGTCGGTTGTCCACTTGCAGTCCGGCAGTTTGCCCAGCGGGATGATGCCTTTGGTGAGTTCATCGCTCCAAGCCAGTTTTTCGGCGGAATAGATGGGCGTGTTGTTGGCTGCGGTATAGTGGTCGATCACATATTCTCCGGTAAGCCTGAAAACCAGATAGGAACTGCAGGTCAGAACCTTGTGGGTCGCCGCATAGATTTCCGGCCGGTTGTTCTTGAGCCAAAGAATTTTGGGACCGATGGACTGGGACGTGAGCGCGTTGCCGCAATATTCAAGAATTCGGTCCGCTCCAATCTCGGCATTGAGGTCATCAATCTCCTTGGCGGCGCGCGTATCGACGCCATAGAGCACGGCGTTCATCAGCGGCTCGCCTTTGGCGTTCACGGGCAGCATGCAGGGGCCGATGCCGCTGGTGGCCACGGCCTTGATGTCGGCGGGTTTAACACCACTGTCGGCGATCAGTTTCCGGGTGATGAAAGTGAAGTCATCCCACCAATCTTCATTGGCGCGGTGTTCGGCCCATCCTGCTTGCGGCACCAGCATCTTGTGCGGGCGGGCGGCGCTGGCGATGATGTTGCCCGCGCCATCGCTGAGGATGCCCTTGGATTCGAATGTGCCGATATCAAGCCCAAGATAATATTTCATCAGGTGTGCACGTCCCGGTCGAGGGTGAAGCTTTGATTGATGTTTGAAAGTCCGGCGATGAGCAGTTGGGCGAGGCCTGCGAGATCGCGCGGATCGCAGACCTCAAGTGAGGAATGGGTATAACGGCAGGGGAAGCCCAGGTCGATGGCAGCGATGCCGTTATGCAGGAGTTGCACGTAGGATGAATCGGTCAATGCCCCCACATGGGCGCTGCGTTGCAGGTTGAGTTTCTGTTGCTTGGCTGTTGTTGAAAACAGATTGACGAGGGCAGGGTGCGGGATGGTGCCGTTCAGGGTGCCGCGGCCGTGGAAACTGTACATGCTCATGGCGGGTCCGCCGCCGAGGGTGACATCACCGCGGGCTGCCATGTCAGGCGTATCCGTTGCCAGAATGAGATCGAGCTGGATGGCGATATCGGGCGCAAGCGCTCGCGCTGCGGTGACGGCCCCTTGCAAATTGAATTCCTCCAGCACGGAAAAAACCACATGCACGGTGGGGCGGGCTTTCTGCAGCAGCAACGCGCGCGCCACTTCGATGATCACGGCGCAGGCGGCGCGATCATCCACCGAGGTTCCGGCAATGCGGCCATCGGCCAGCTGCAAGACCTTGGGTTCATAGACAACGGGTGTTCCAATATTTATGCCCGCTGCCAATACTGCCGCGGCGCTGGAAAACCCCGCATCTATGTAAAGCTCCGCATAGGGCAATACCTTGTATTTTTCTTCCGGGCCCGTCGCGTGGTGGCTTTTGTTGGCGATGACACCCGCCACATCCTTGCCTTCGCCCACACAAAACAAAGCGGATTGCGAGGCGAGTGCCCTTTCCGGAACGCCGCCGAGGCGCTCAACGCGGATCAGGCCGCTGGCTTCAATTTTGCGCACCACAAACCCGAGCTGGTCCATATGGGCAAACAGCATCACGCTGGGCAACTTTGCGTCGCCCTCAATGGTTGCAAACAGATTTCCAAGGCGGTCAGATTTGGGTGCAAGGCCCAAGGCCACAAGCTCTTTCGTCAAGGCGCGGCGCACTCGATCTTCATGGCCGCTGAGGCCGGGTATCAGCATAAGCTCGGCGGTGAGTTTTCTGAGGCGGTCAATCATTTGCGTGTTCCCTTGACGAGGCTCATGAATTCCCTGGCGCGTTCAGGATCAACCGCATTCCAGGTGTTGCCATCGACTTTCAGCGATGACCCCACGATGACGCCATCGGCCACCTTTAGAACATCGGCCACGGTTGCATGTTTGACGCCGGTGTTGGCCAGAACCGGCGTATCGGGCAAAACTTTCTTGACGCTTTCGAGATCGGTCATGGCGGCGGCCTCCCCGGTGATGGCCCCTGAAACCAGAATGGCATCGGGGATGCTGGAGAACACCGCACTGCGGGCCCGGTCTGCGAGGCTGCGCTGATCCAGCGAGTAGGCGAATTCGGCGCAGACGTTGTAAAGCACCGCCACGTCGCCGCGATGCAGCCTGTCGCGGTAACGCAGGGCGGCTCCCGCATTGGGGTTCCATGGCCCCATGTCGGAAGCATAGGTTCCCGTGAATATTTCGCGCACGAAGGCAGCGCCCGTGGCGGCGGCGAGCGCCATGGTGCTCATGGGGTCCCACAACACGTTAACGCCGAATGGAATTTTTATCTCCGGGCGCAGTGCTCCCACAACAAACGCCATGGTGGCGGTCGAGGCCATGTCGACGCTGAGTTCGTAAGGCCTGTCATTTTCATTGCCAAACATGATGGCATCAACGCCTGCATCCTGCAGCGCTTTCAGGTCTTTGCGGGCGCCGGCGAGAATTCCGTCAACACCAGCCCTGGCATCATAAAGGGGCGAGCCCGGCAGCGCATTCAAATGCACCATCGCTATCACCGGTTTGATATTGCCAAATACTCTCTTGAATTTCACCGTCATCGCACTTCCCCGTCTTCAGGCGGAGAATGAATGAATCGGAAGCAGAGTACAAGCAGCCCCTAAATTGGCTGCATTAACTATTCTGTTGTTGAATTAGCGTCCACCACCCAGATGCGGGAAGTGTCAGCCTTGACGGGCATTATGGTGATGGCTGAAACGGTTAGAACTGCTGCAAACAATACAAATGCAATTTTTTTCATCGCGTTGACTCTCAATACGTTTACCGAACCCCCGGCGAATCATCGCCGATACTCCGTACACGTATGAGTACCCAATCGTGACAAAATTGTGATGCTGGCTGTCAGCGATTTGTCAGTTTGCGGCCCACTTCGGCATTGCAGGTGGCTCCCTGCAATGCCTCTGCGGCCTCAAATTAAGGAGTGCATTCAGGATGTTCGATGAGGTCGCGCGGATCATCGCAACCCGAACCACCAGGCACACGGGGCTTGCGGCGCTTGTCGATGATTGAGTTGGAATCATGGCTCCACAGGCCATTGGTTTTCGTTGCGGCGGATGCTGCCGAAATTGCAGTGGTTGCAAGAAATGCGGCCATCATGGCCAATGCCAAAGTCTTCATGAGTATCCTCCTCGGGTTTGAAAAACGCTTCTCCTGAAGCGCATGACATGTATGCAATACCGCTGATGATGGGGTTATGAGAACCCGTTTCAGGTAACTGTCAGGTTACAATCTGACGCCGGTTTCTGAATCAAACAAATGCGCAGCGCCTGGTGTTGGCATCATTGCAATATTTTCGCCGGGCCTTGTTGTGATGCGCTCGCGGAATACGCCGACGATTTTTTGTTTTCCGAGTTTTGCGATCACCTGCGTTTCAGAACCCGTGGGTTCCGTCACCGTGATATTGGCTTTCACGTTTCCACCCAGCGTGAAGTGCTCGGGCCTGATGCCATATATCGCTGGCCTGCCATCAGATGCGGTGGGCGCATTGGCGAGCGGCAGCGTGATGCCATCTTCTGTGAGGAATGAAGGCTTGGATTTTCCCTGAATCTTTCCCTTGATCAGGTTCATCGATGGCGAGCCGATGAAGCTTGCCACAAACATGTTGGCGGGCCGGTCATAGAGTTCGAGCGGTGAACCCGTCTGTTCAACAATTCCGTCATGCATCACCACGATGCGGTCAGCCATTGTCATGGCTTCCACCTGGTCGTGCGTCACATAGACGATTGTGGTTTTGAGGCGCTGGTGCAGCTCCTTGATCTCCGCTCTCATCTGTACACGGAGCTTTGCGTCAAGGTTCGAGAGCGGCTCGTCAAACAGGAACACTTTCGGATCGCGCACAATGGCGCGCCCCATGGCCACGCGCTGGCGCTGGCCGCCGGAAAGCTGGCGGGGGTAACGTGAGAGATAGGGCACGAGATCGAGAATTTCAGCGGCGCGCATCACGCGGGCAGCGATTTCCTCTTTTGGCGTCCGCCGCAGCATCAGCGCAAAGCCCATGTTCTGTGCGACCGTCTTGTGCGGATAAAGCGCATAGGTTTGAAACACCATGGCGATGTCGCGGTCTTTTGGGGGCAGGGCGTTCACGATCCTGCCGTCAATCCTGATATCGCCGGAGGTGATGGGTTCGAGCCCCGCTATCATGCGCAGCAGCGTGGACTTGCCGCAGCCCGATGGCCCCACCAGAATGACAAACTCGCCATCCTGAATGGTGATCGAAACCCCATGGATGACTTCCTGGGAGCCATAGGACTTCCGCACATCAACAACGCCAACGGACGCCATGTGATTTCTCTCCCTGCAAATTGTTGGGGATATGTATAGGCGGAAAAATGAGCGGGAGGGAATGTGAAAATTTGAAGGAGATTACTTGCCGCTCAAACGCCTGGCGCTGCGCATCAGCGTTTCATTGATGCGCACCTGCCAGCCGGGCCCGGTTGCCTTGAAGATCGCCAGGGCTTTCTTGTCGAGCCGCAGGGAAACCAGTTCCTTCGTGCCGCTGCCCAAAGGCCGCCCGCGCCGCACAAGTTTGCCATTCCGATATAGATCAGCTCGTTCAAACCATTCCTCTGTTAGTTCAGGAGCATCATCTTCCGGATTCAGCTTTGATATAAAACCATTTTTGTTCTCGTTCATTTGCTTTCCTCATCGAAATAATATGTTTCGCGGCATTTCGTGGCGTCCAAACCACAACAGTCAGTCGATTATCAATCCGTCCAAACGAAATAAATCTCTGCTCACCATAGTCAAAGCGCAGGTCCTCTTTGGTATAAGTATCACCGCTGAACACTTCAGCCGCAGAAGCAAAATCCAAGCCTCGCTCCTCAATCGTAATCTGTCGCTTTGCCTCGTCCCATGAGAGTTTCATCTCACGCGTGCCCCACAATATATGTAGCTACAAATATTAAAAGTCAATGATTTTTCACGCCATCCATTTGGGCAGGATCATGGCACAGTTTGAGCGCTGGAACAATACAGGAACAAACTGTTTTACCAAACTTTCCCCTTCTCCCGCGAGGGGAGAACGGCCTGCCCCGTACTTGATACGGGGTGGATCGCGCCCGCTTTCTTGGCGCGGGACGGATGAGGGGTTTGTTTCAGGAGGCCCGGAAGTTTTATCACGTGTCATCGAAGGCCCCTCATCCGGCGTTTGGCATTTCTCGGGTCAAAGGCACCAAATCTGATGCAGCGGTTTGCAACAGGCATGGAGAAGTGGAACAATTTCAGCTCTTTTACCGGCACCGGCGTTGTCCAAATGTGCCTGCCTGGATTGGTCGAGGCGTTTATGAACGGCTGCTGAACAGAATGTGAGGCTCGCATTCAGGCACGGTGAGGCATGATTGCCTTTATGGTGGGTGTTTGGAGTGAAATCAAATGAAGAAGCTTTTATTTGCGGCGACCGCTGCTCTTGCAATGGCCACTGCCTCATTTCCAGCGGATGCAGGGACGTCCGCAGGCATCGCAGTTGGTGAGCCCTATCCCGGTTACGAGCCATATCCGGGCAGTCCGGCTCATCCAACCCCCGATTACGACGACGAGGATGAGGAAGATGAGGACGACCAGATTTCGTGTTGGGAAGGCAAGCAAATTGTGCGGAACAAAGCCTATCGTCAGGTGCGTCCAGTGAAGTGCTACGGGTCCATCTATAAATACCGGGCTGTGAAGCGTGGCATATCTTGGAGTGTCCGCGTCGATTCGTATTCCGGCAGGATAGTGAGTGCACGCCCGCTCGGGGGCTATTGATTGTCGACAACACGGCCCCGCTATTCAAATAAATCGGAGTGGCTCCCCGTGCGGTGAAGCGCCAGCACGGCTGGGTCATCCAGGTCATAGATGAGCAGCCAGTCGGGTTCGATGTGGCATTCCCAAAACCCCCGCCACTCCCCTGAAAGCATGTGTGGGCGGTTGCGGGCAGGCAGAGGCGTGCCGCTTATCAGGAGGTCGAGAATGGCATTCAGCTTTCGCAATGCGGCGCCCCGCTTCGCCATGCGCTTGTAGTCTTTCTTGAAAGCCGAGCCGTACTCGATCCTTCTCACCGCTGGCGCTTCGCGCCGGTCTTCATGGCCGTGGTGAACTCATCAAGGGTGTTGGCCCTCGCATAAACCCGCCGCTTCGAAGGCTTCCGCGCATCGCGAAGCACCCCGGCGGTTTCCCGGTTGGGCACATGGAGCGAAAAGGGGATTCCGCCCTCTTCAACCACGGCCCGGTAGCTCATGTTGATGAAGGTGCTGTGGGAAACGCCAAGCCGCTTGAGGATAACTTCGGCATCCCGTTTCACTTTTGGCTCAAT
>JANNXN010000163.1:0-1519 GCA_031409595.1 Rhodobiaceae bacterium | reverse complement strand
GGCAACATTGCTCTGATACAACGCGGCACCTGCACATTTGCGCTGAAAGCACAAAATGCCAAAGCAGCGGGCGCTTCCGCTGCCATCATCTTCAATGAAGGACAACCAGGCCGTCAGGAAGCCCTTCAGGGCACGCTTGGCGGACCCATTGACTTGCCGGTGATCGGCGCTTCCTTTGCGGTCGGAGATGCGTTGGCTGCGATGACACCTGGTCCAACCATACACATCAAAACGGATACTATTTCGGAACTCAGGAACACCTCAAACCTGATGGCTGAAACGACTGGACGTAGCGACCGGGTTGTCGTTGTCGGCGCCCATCTCGATAGCGTGGCCGAAGGACCTGGCATTCAGGATAACGGCAGCGGCACCGCCAGCAATTTGGAGCTTGCCATTCAAATGAAGAAGCTTGGCATCAAGCCGGTCAACAAGGTGCGCTTCATGTGGTTTGGCGCTGAAGAGGCCGGCCTCCTGGGGTCGGAGAACTATGTTGCAAGCCTCACGGCACGCCAGAAAAAAGACATTGCCCTGAACCTCAACTTCGACATGATCGCCTCGCCAAACTTCGTCCGTTTTGTGTATGACGGCGATGGTTCAGCTACGCCTGATGCGGGCCCTAATGGATCAGCCACGATTGAGGACGTGTTTGCAAAATACTTCGCGGCTAAAGGCCTGCCATTTGAACCGACTGCCTTTGATGGCCGGTCCGATTACGGTCCGTTCATCGACGCAGGTATTCCAGCAGGCGGTCTTTTCACCGGCGCGGAAGAGCTGAAGACACCAGAAGAAGCAGCCATTTATGGCGGCACCGCAGGCGTAGCGCTCGACCGTTGCTATCATCAGGCATGTGATGACTACGAAAACAACAACCTGGTAGTGTTCGAGGAGATGGCAGATGCGACAGCCGATGCCGTTCTGCAATTTGCCATGACAACCTCAGCGGTCAAGGGCACCTCCAAGGCCAGTGACCAGGCGGTTGCGCGGGTTGACGCCAAGAGTCTGCTCTATAAAGGCAGTCAACTGCAGCGTTAAAACCATTCAAATCCGATATCTTGGGCGGCCTGTTGCAGGTCGCCCTTTTTTGTTGGCAAGCGCCGATTCAATTTGAAACTTGCTCCGTGTTTTGTGATAGTGGTCGCTTATTAGGATATTTTTAACACTGCTATAGTGTCAGGAACGAATCAGCCACGGCGGGCATGGCGTGGGCTGTAAAGTAGGGCGTTGTTCAAAATTGACCGCGCGCAGAGGTGGGGTTTGTGACGAAGGTTGCGATGTTGATGACCATTCGAGAAATGTCCTGTTTTATGGGATGTTTTCCATGATCGTGGCATCATGGATGGGCCGATTTCTGGCGTGCTGCATCTTTGTCATGGTTGCAGGCTGCTCCAGCAACATCGGATCCCGATTGGAGAACCCAAACGACCTTGATCTGAGCGCAAAGGGGCCTACCAAAGTAGCCTCGCACCAGCAGTCACCATCGCAAAAAACTCCCGGCAATGCCAAGTATCAGTTGTTTCAG
>JANNXN010000162.1:0-2568 GCA_031409595.1 Rhodobiaceae bacterium | reverse complement strand
CGAGGAAGTTTCCGAACTTTATGAAAACGTGCAGATCGGTACAAAAGTCATAGTGCTTTGAATTTTACGCTGGTTGCGATAACGCTTGGCTCAAGGTAGAAGCTATGTCCAACTGGAATCATGACAATGGCTGAACCAAATTCACCTTCACGGCCGCTTTCGCCGCACCTGCAAATTTACAGGCCGATGCTGACCATGATGATGTCGATCATGCACCGCATCACGGGCGTTGGACTTTATTTCGGCGTGCTGCTTTTGGTGTGGTGGCTGATCTCGGCCGCTTCCAACGATCATTATTTCAATATCGTTGAAGGATTTTTCTTTCACTGGACCGGGCGGCTATTGCTGTTTGGATTTACCTGGGCGCTTATTCACCACGGGCTTGGCGGCCTTCGCCATTTGCTGTGGGACACGGGGCGCGGCTTTGACCTCCGCGTGGTGGAATGGCTGGCCAGGGCCAATCTTGCGGGCTCTATCGTTCTCACACTTGCATTGTGGGTTTTTGGATATTGGGTGCGCTCATGAGCATGCGGACTTCCCTTGGCGTGGTGCGCGGTTTGGGCTCGGCCAAATCCGGCACGGAGCATTTCTGGCATCAACGGCTGACGGCCATCGCCAATGTGCCGCTGACAATTCTTCTGGTGTGGTTTGTGATTTCGCATCTGGGATCGCCGCGCGCCGATGTTCTGGCGAGCGTGAGAAATCCGTTTGTGGCCATCATGCTGGCCGCTTCGTTCCTGTCGATACTCTGGCACATGCGCCTTGGCATGCAGGTGGTGATTGAGGACTATGTGCATAGCGCGGGCTGGAAACTTTTCGCGTTGCTGCTCAACAGTTTTTACACAACGGCACTTGGCATTGCAGCGTTCTATGCAATCCTCAAAATGAGTTTTGGAATTTGATGGCCTATGCAATTGTTGACCACTCGTTTGATGTGATCGTGGTGGGGGCTGGCGGCGCTGGCCTGCGCGCAACCCTTGGCGCATCCCAGGCGGGGCTGCGCACGGCCTGCATTTCAAAAGTTTTTCCAACGCGCTCGCATACTGTTGCGGCGCAAGGCGGCATTGCGGCGGCCCTTGGCAACATGGGCCCCGATGACTGGCGCTGGCACATGTATGACACGGTCAAAGGCGCCGACTGGCTGGGCGACCAGGATGCCATTGAATACCTCTGCCGCAACGCGCCAACGGCGGTTTATGAGCTTGAGCATTTCGGCATGCCATTTTCGCGCACCGAAGAGGGCAACATCTATCAGCGACCCTTCGGCGGCATGATGATGAATTTTGGCGAGGGGCCGCCAGCGCAACGCACTTGTGCGGCCGCTGATCGCACGGGCCATGCCATGCTGCATACGCTTTATGGACAATCGCTGCGGCACTCGGCGGAATTCTTCATCGAATATTTTGCACTTGATCTCATCATGGAAAATGGCGCCTGCCGGGGCGTGATGGCGATGTGCATGGAAGATGGAACGCTGCACCGGTTTCGCGCCCACAAGACAATCCTTGCAACTGGCGGCTATGGCCGGGCTTATTTCACTGCAACATCGGCGCATACCTGCACCGGCGATGGCAACGCCATGGTGCTGCGGGCGGGGCTGCCGTTGCAGGATATGGAATTCGTGCAGTTTCATCCCACCGGAATTTATGGGGCGGGATGCCTGATCACCGAAGGTGCGCGCGGCGAAGGCGGCTATCTCACCAATTCGGAAGGTGAGCGCTTCATGGAGCGTTATGCGCCTTCGGCCAAAGATCTCGCTTCGCGTGATGTGGTTTCAAGGTCAATGACGATGGAAATTCGTGAAGGCCGTGGTGTTGGAGCCCTGAAAGATCACATTCATTTGCATCTCGAACATCTCGATCCTGCCGTGCTGCATGAGCGGCTGCCCGGCATTTCGGAATCGGCAAAGGTCTTTGCCGGCGTTGACGTGACCCGGGAACCCATTCCGATATTGCCAACGGTTCACTACAACATGGGCGGCATCCCCACGAATTACCATGGGGAGGCTCTCGCTGGCGACCCGCGCGATCCGGAGAAAACTGTGCCGGGGCTGCTGGCGGTCGGCGAGGCGGCCTGTGTGTCCGTACACGGAGCAAATCGGCTGGGTTCCAATTCCCTGATTGACCTTGTGGTGTTTGGTCGCGCCGCCGGATTGAAATGCGCTGAAGATGTGGAGCCGGGAGCGCGGCATGCGGATTTGGCGGCTGATGCGGGAGAAGCAGCGATTGCCCGGCTCGACAGGTTCCGCTACGCATCGGGCTCTACGCCCACGGCAGCGCTGCGGCTTGCCATGCAGCGCGCCATGCAGGACAATTGCGCGGTGTTTCGCACGGGCGAGGTTCTGGGCGAGGGTGTGGCCAAGATTTCCGGCATCTGGAAATTGTCGGAAGATATTCGCGTGACGGATCGCTCGCTGGTGTGGAACAGCGATCTCATTGAAACGCTGGAGTATGACAATCTGATTGTCCAGGCAGCGGTGACTGTCGGAAGCGCGTTTGCCCGCAAGGAAAGCCGCGGCGCCCACGCCCGCGAGGATTTCGCCAAGCGCGATGACAAGACCTGGATGAA
>JANNXN010000161.1:0-10528 GCA_031409595.1 Rhodobiaceae bacterium | reverse complement strand
AAACTGTAATGTTCTTCATGTTGACACAGTATCACATAAATTGTGAAACTGCAACTATTTGACCAATTGTGGAGAATACGCGTTCATAGCCATATGACCGTACGGTGGGCGATATTATACTTGCCGTACCCACTTGGATTTTTCTCCAACTTGGCCCATATATAGCGTACGGGGGCGTAGCCTAATGGTAAGGCACCCAACTGTTAATTGGAGGTCTATTTGATAGTAGCACGGGTTCGATTCCCGTCGCCCTCGCCACTAACTCCGTTTTAAGGGTGACGGTAATGTGGGGCGGCTCGACTATCACTCTACGGTTCGGGCTGCTTTCTAACTTTCGAGACTATTGAACTTTTGTTCATCACAGAGCATTATATAGGATAGCTGCTTAGGCGATTATCACTTCCCGAAAGGGATGCGCTTGGGTAGTTTCTAGGCGAAAGCCTAGTGGCGAGGGTGAAAACCCCCAGTTTTGGGCAAATGGGCTGCAGGCAACTGTGGCCCATTTGTTCATTTAACGTTCTCTGAGTCAGTTTGACTCATCCCCGATACTTGACGTACCCGTTTGGCGCTATTATATAGATTCCATAGGGAGTTAAATCATGTCGTCTCTACTGTCTCAAACCCACTTTCACAACGAAGAAGCCGCTTACAAGTGGGTGGAAGCCCGTATTTGGCCTCATGGCCCGACTTGCCCTCATTGTGGCGGCGTAGAGCGCATTTCCAAGATGAATGGCAAGTCCACCCGCATTGGAGCTTACAAGTGCTACCAGTGCCGCAAGCCATTCACCGTCAAGATAAACACCATTTTCGAGTCCAGCCATATTCCCCTGCGCTACTGGCTACAGGCTATCCATTTGATCGCTTCGTCCAAGAAGGGCATTAGCGCTAACCAGATGCACCGTACCCTTGGCATTACTCTCAAGAGCGCTTGGTTCATGTGCCATCGCATTCGCGAGGCTATGAAGTCAAACAATCTTGAACCACTTGGCGGCGCTGGCAAGATCGTAGAGGCCGACGAAACTTTCGTGGGAATGAAGGTCGGCTTCAAGCGTTCACGTGGTGCAGTTCACAAGATGAAAGTTCTGAGCCTTGTCGAGCGTGGCGGCAGCGTCCGGTCACAGCGCCTTGCAGTCCTGAGTCGTGTGGGCATTGAACAAGCCATCCGTGAGAACGTTCATCCTGCCAGCCGCATTATGACCGATACCGCCGCCTACTATCGCAAACCCCTTCTCGGCTTTGCGGGACATGAGAAGGTGAACCATGAGGCGGACGAATATGTCCGTGGAGAAGCCTATACCAACACCCTCGAAGGCTACTTCTCACTGTTCAAGCGCGGAATGCGCGGCGTGTATCAGCATTGCCGCGAGAAGCATTTGCACCGCTATTTGGCAGAATTTGATTTCAGGTATAACAACCGTGTTGCGTTGGGCGTCAACGACGAAGGCCGTGCATCTCATTTGCTGGAAGGTATCGTCGGAAAGCGCCTGACTTATCGAACAACTAATTCAGCACTGGGTGGATGATGCCAAGCCCCAAAAAGCCAAAGCCAAGAAAAATAGAAGATAAAGCACAATCCGCGCGGTTTATAGCGACCGCGCGGGAAGTTGAAACTGACGAAAACGAAAAGGCTTTCGAGAAGGTTGCGGGTGTGATCTTGACCGCTAAACCCAGTCCACCGACTCTAGTGTCCCGCCGTAAGGGCTAATCGTTATCGTCATTATTAATCTTACGCGGTTCATCTCTGCATCTGAACTGTTCTTGGGTAAATCCATCAAGATGTCAGTTTCGATTGCCGTATGAGCGATTAGATTATCTTCTTCGAGCAGTACAAAAAATGGATTCTCGTCGGCACCCGGCCCTGAAATATCTTTCATTTCAGCGGGGCTATTGGGCATTCGTAGAGAATCGTAAAGGGTTTTCATGCGGTTATCCAAATCACCCCCACGGATAAGCCCACCAGGCATTTGGCGTCTCAGAAAAAGCGTTTCTATATGGCAAGTTACGGGATCGCCTTTCTTCAATACGGGGATATAATTGTATCCCCACCCTGAATAGTCTCTTGACGTGTAAGCCACATAGTTTTCGCCTGCGGCGTTCAGTTGTCTGTTTTTTGCCTGAAGCATCGGGTGGGTATTCCACAAATGCTTAAGTTGTGGATGAAACCACTGTCTTAAAAAGTGTTTTTGCTTCCGCCGCCTATCTTCTCTTGCGGATAAATCATCTTCTTGCGTTGAAACTAACTCGCCCTCGTAGGTTAGTCGAAAACGCATTTGCGGCTCCAAATCATCAGGCTCATTGAACGAATCCCAAAATAATATCATTCGGTTTGGGGTATTCATTCATACAACCTATCGACTGGGTACGGCAAGTATAATATCGCCGTACGGGGTCAAGGATTATTTTCATAGTTTGGGATTTTTATTTTCTTGTGCCTTGGAGGCTGGTTCCAAGTTATTGTTCCCCATGGACATCCGGCAAATTCAATATCTCGCAGCCCTTGCCCGGGAAAAGCATTTCACCCGGGCGGCGCAGGCTTGCAATGTTACGCAGCCCACGCTTTCGGGGCGCATCCGGCAGCTTGAGCAGGAACTGGGGGTTCCCATTGTGGAGCGGGGCCAGCGCTATATTGGCCTGACGCCCGAGGGCGAGCGGGTTTTGAAATGGGCGCATCTCATTCTCGATAGCTGGCAGTCGCTCAATCAGGAGTTGGAGCAGATCAAGGGCAGACACGGCAATCTGGTGGGCCGCCTGGTTCTGGGCGTGGTGCCCTCGGCGCTGCCCATGGTTTCGCAACTCACCAAGGTGATGCAGGCCAGCCACCCTTCGGTTGATTTTTCCGTCATGTCGCACTCATCGGAAGAAATCATCCGTGCACTGCATGATTTTTCGATTGAGGCGGGCATCACATACCTTGATAACGAGCCGGTCTCCGGGCTGCTGCAGGCTGAGCTCTACCGGGAGCGCTATTGCCTTTTCGTGGGCGGCGCCCATGAACTGGCGACCCGCCAAACTGTAACCTGGTTTGAGGCGGCGCAAATTCCCTTGTGCCTGCTCACCCCCAACATGCAGAACCGCCGGATCATTGACCGGGCCTTTCTGGCTGCCAATTCGCATCCCTCACCCCGGCTTGAAACCAATTCGATCATGAACCTGTTTTCAAGCGTGCGCACCATGGGGCTCGCCTCCATCATGCCGGAATATTTTCAGAATGCGCTGGGGCCCATGGAAGGCGTGAAAGCCGTGCCTTTGGTTGAGCCGGAAGTTGTTCATGCCGTAGGCCTGGTGGCTGTCAACCGCGAGCCGCTGTCGCCGCTGGTGGCCGCCTTGTTCAAGGCTGCAAAGAAAATGAAGACGGATTGACATGAGCCTCGCAACCGTTCGCGTCTTCTTCGCCAGACACGCCCCCGGCATCACCGGCCATCCCGTGGGCGGCGTCAGCCCGTTTGGCTTGCCGGAAGGACTTCCGGTTTATTGCGATGTTTCGCTGAAGGCATTCGACGAAGTGGCTCCTGCCGCTGGTTCAACCAACAGCGCCGTTCGCATCAGCGCCCGATGGGTCGATGTCTGCCTGGCCTCATGACGCCGACAATTTAACGAGAATTTTACCTATATTTCCATTTTCACTTGAGACACCCCTTGCATCATGATGTGATGATCCTGGTGTTCCATTGGCTGTTGCCGTGATGAGTTCAACTGGCGTCGCGGCATCTGGAACCATGCAAGTGATTATTCCTGAAGGGACGGGGTAACGCTCGTGCGAGTTGCACGGCCTGTGTGGTTGTGTTTGAATGCGTATCTTCGGAGTTTGTCTGCGTCCGGCTGCCGCTGCGGCGGCGCTGTTATTTCCCGGCACTGTTTTTTCGCAGGATTTCACTATCGATGATGGCCAGGCCTTTATCGGCAATCTGATCATGGCAGACCCAAACGACATTGGAACAATCATCTCCAATGGGTCCGTGACCGCGTCGATCGACGGTGCTGACGCAATCTACATGGCGAAAGACAATCAACGGTTTGAAATCCAGTCCGCTGGTTTTCTCCAGCAGGAGGCAAACCAGGCTGCGGCGGTTCTTTCTGCTGGCCGCAATGCGGGGATCGAAAATTTCGGCAGCGTGCTGACCTCGGGCGATGGGGCGCACGGAGTTGTATCACTGGGCGAAAATGCCATCATCAACAATCGGGGCCTTATCGCAACGCGAGGCCTCGCAGCGGCTGGCATCATCATTGCCGGCGCGGATGGGCGCAGCCGCAACACCGGATCAATTCAGGCAGCGGGCGATGGCGCATCGGGTGTTATTGTGGACGGCGCCGATGGCCAGCTTGAAAACGCGGGGGTCATCAAAACCTCCGGCCTTGCCTCCTCCGGCCTGATCGCCGGTGACGATGCGGACGGCGCTACACTGACAAATTCAGGCGCCATCATCAGCCCGCTTGATGGTGCAAGCCAGGCCATCGGCATTTCCTCCGACGCTGAAGGCGTGACGCTCAACCTTCGCAGCGGCTCCGTGATTCAAGGCGCCATTAATTTTGCCGGAGCGAATGGAGCCGTCACTGTCGCCAATGGAATGAATACAGCGCTGCAATTCAATCTGGCCAACACGGTTGATCTGCAGACATTTGGCTCGCCCTACGTGGCCACAGCCAACAACCTTCTCGCCGTCGTCGACCCGACAGGCTTTTCAGCGCATGACGAGATGCTGGCTGACGCGACACGGCAAGCCGCAAACGCCGTGGAAGACCGCCTGGCGCTGTCGCGCATGGCGCGAGGGGCCGCCAACGACATCTGGCTGGACTCGACAGGCGGCTATCGCCACGCCAAACCCGACAATGCCGCTGTAGGCTTTGACAACCTGTTTGGCGGCTTGATGGTGGGCATTGACCGGCCGCTTCAGAATTTCACTCGCGCCGGGTTCTTTGCTGGCTTGGGCGCTGGCCAAATGGAAACGGACACCGGCTCACAGGCCATCACCATGCAGAATTATTTTACTGGCAGCTATGCCCGATTGATGAGCGATGGAGTCTTTTTCGATTTGGGAATTCTTGCAGGGATCGCAAACTTTGATAGTGATCGGCGCATTGCCAACAATCTTGTGGCAGGCGGAATGGAACATGCCGAGGCAAGCTATCAGGGCGTATATGCCAGCCCTTCACTGGCCGTTGGGACGGATATTGCGGCGGGAGGCTCAGTCCTGACGCCAAGCATTGGTGTCCGCTATACGGGCCTCTTCGTCGAGAGCTATGCGGAAAAAGGATCGGCGGCTGATCTCCATGTAGAAGGCCGCCGCATCGATGTCTTCGAAGTCTGCGGCCAACTCGCGGCGTCCATGGCTCCCTACGACATTTTTGCCGGGGAAATGACCCATGTGCTGCGTTTTGGGGCTGAAGGATATTTCAGCGATGGCGAGCAGGTTGACGCGGTTCTGCTCGGCCAGGCAACGCGCTTCGAGACAGCAGAACGGGCGTTCGGGGCTCGCGGCTTTGCCGGATTTGAAACCCGTTACCAGAGTGACGACGGATGGCAATTTGGCTCAACGGTTGACTTTGGCATTGATGCGGCAGGCAGTCTAACTGCTACCGCTGGCCTGGTGCTTGATCTTTCCTTTTGAGATTCAACCCGGCGCTACTCCCTAAGGTATATACACTTCGCGCTATGCCTATTGGCTGAATTGTGAGCACTGCGGAACCCATGCGACAAGCAATCGTCGCATCTTTTCAATGTGCAAAGGGTTGGGCAGCTTCTGGAAATTGCGACTCCAGATATTTCGAGCGGCAATGATCATCTTTGTACTGAGGAGTCTTCAATGAGAAAACTTTTGATCGCGTCGGCCGTGCTGGCAGCCATGGCAACATTCGCGCAGGCGACGGTTACTGGCGGCAGCAATAACGGCAACGGCAACGGCAACGGCAATTCCGGCAGCTACAACGGCAACGGCAACGGCAATCACAATGCTGGCAGCTACAACGGCAACGGAAACGGAAATGCCAACAGTGGCTCCGGCAATGGCAACTACAACGGCAACTACAACGCAGGCTCCGGCAATGGCAACGCCAACGGAAATGCCAACTATGGCTCTGGCAATGGCAACTACAATGGCAATTACAACTATGGCAATCACAATGGCAACTACAACGGCAACGCCAACTATGGCAGCTATAATGGCAATGGCAACGGCAATTGGAATTATGGCAGCTACAACGGCAACTACAACGGCAACTTCAATGGCGACAGCCATGTGCCTTCGTGCCTGTACTACTGCTAGGCACCGGACTTACGCGCCGACCAACCGTTGAACCACTGTAGAATGAAGTGGCCCTGGGCTTGTGCGGCAACCGGCCCAGGCGCCTCAAATGTTTCTTCATCAAGGAGTTAAAAATGAAAACCCTCGTAGCAACAGCAGCCCTGCTTGGCCTTTTGACAACCGCGAGCCTTGCGGATGAGCTCGATGATAAAATTCGTGATGTGATCTTTGGCGATCAGGACAACATCGGTTACGAAAATACCGGTTCGGGAAATATTGGCGCATTCAACGGTGGCACCGGAAATCTCGGCGCCTTCAACGGCCAGAACAACACTTTCAATTCGAGTGGCAATTACAATGTTGGCGCTTTCAACGGCAACGACAACACGGGGCCTGGCAACGGCAACAATAATGTGGGCGCCTTCAACGGCAATGGAAACACTGGCGGCTTCAATGGCAACGGAAACATTGGACACTCAAATGGAAATTTCAACGGCGGGTCCTTTAACGGCAACCACAACGTTGGCCACTTCAACGGAAACTTCAACGGCAACCCCTGAGGATCGCTCATCAAACTGAAGGACCGGAACCATGTCTCTTTCTGTGATAGCTATTTTTTTCGCTGCCCAACTCAGCAGCAATTTTCTTGCACCACTTCCGCCAGACAAGGCGCCGGTTGACTTGTGCCTTGAACAGGGCCACGGAAATTTCAATGGCAATGGAAATTCCGGAGGCTTTAACGGCAACGGAAACAATGACAACTTCAACGGCAACGGCGCCGGCTTTAGCGAAAACCGTTTATTGCAGTTGTGGTTGCGCGAACAAGGTCAGCGATGGTCCCCATGCCAACCAAAGCATGGGGCAGATGGCCAGTAGCTGATCTTCTCGTCCCGCCAATCAGGCCCCGGAAAGCCAACACCTGTATCCGGTTATGAGCGCCAAGCTTGCTCATGATGTTATGCAGGTGAACTTTCACGGTGCCAATTGAAAGGTTGAGCTCATAGGCAATCTGCTTGTTTTGTTTGCCTGACTGCAACAGCGCTACGATCTGCTCTTCCCTCTTGGTCAGCGCGCATTCTTTTGGCGCTCCGGGCGTGGCGCCCGCCTGGGTATTTGCGTGGAAGTTTTCAAAAGGAGCAAACGTTTCCCCCGCCAGAACGAAACGCAAAGCCTCAATGACGACATGCGCGGGACATGTCAGGGGAACGACTCCACTGGCGCCATGGTCTAAAAAATTATCCATCAGGTCGCGGTCCTCGCTATCGGTCAGAACCAGAACCGGGCAGAAGGAGCTCAGCTTTCGCAGCCTTGCCAATTCGCCGAGCGTAATCTGGCGGGTTTCGGTGATCGAACATACGACCGCCATGGAATAGTCGCATGGCTTTCCGGGGTTTGCGATCTCATCAACACAAACGAAACCCCTCGCCTCGAAACTGTGGTGGGTTGAAATGTAACGAACGATGCAATCTCTCAGAAGAATCCTCGGATCAATCACCGCCACCCTGGCAGCGGGCGGACCATTCTCAACGGGGGCATATTGTGACACGGCCTCAATGTCATTGATGTGCATACTCAACTCCTAAACAATGCAACTCCGCAAGACAGGTTTTCGCATCCTTTAAGCAACCGCAACACTGCGACCAGAGACAGCCCATGCCCAACCCGGGCACCAAGTTTACAATCAATTCAAATTTCAAACTTGCGAGACTAAGTCCTTTGTCAGCGAAGAACAACCAGCGCCACTTCAGAGAACGCACAGAAGTGTAAGGATCTGCACGCTACTTGTACTTAAAGGCTGTCTTTAGTCCCGTTTGCATTACTGCATGCCCGAAAATTCAAGTCAATATTTTCAGGTCGTTCATGGGCGCCGCGGAATGATATTGCTGAACAAAATGATTGATCATGGTTAACGATCCGTAATCCCCAACTGCAGGCGCATCACGCCGATTACGCTACGAAACGGTTCTGCTCAGGCGCGCTGGTTGGCCTGCCCATTTCCTTGGCGGCTGTTTTCAGCAGAAATATGGGTATGTCTTTCGCCGGCATTGGCAGCCCGTATAGATAGCCTTGCGCGTCGTCACATTTCATGTCGCGCAACGCGCTGGCTTGGGCGGCCGTTTCAACGCCTTCGGCTGTCACATCCATGTTTAGCGTGTGTCCGAGCACGATGATGGTCTGCACGACGGTGTTGGCATCTTCATTGGCAGTTCCGAGCTCACTGATGAAACCGCGATCAATCTTGATGCGGTCAAACGGGAACTTCAGCATGTAGGCAAGACTGGAATATCCTGTGCCGAAGTCATCCATGACGATTGCAATGCCCAGCGACTTGAGTTCTTTCAGTTGCTCAAGAATTGCATCCGTATCGGTCATCAACAGGCTTTCAGTGATTTCAAGAAGCAGCCGATTGGGCGAAATCCCGCTCCTCGCAAGGGCGGACTTGGTGCTTGCGACAACGCTGCGGCGCTTGAATTGCGCAACTGACAGGTTGACTGAAACCTGCAAGTCGCTGGGCCAAGTTGCTGCTGTCATGCAGGCTTTTTCCAGAACCGACGTGCCGATCTCGTCGATCAAGCCGATGTTCTCGGCCACCGGGATAAAGTCTATCGGCGAAACGGGTCTTCCTGTTTCATCCTTCAAACGCAGCAAGGCTTCGAAGCCCTTGAGCCTGGCTCCGTCAAGAACGTGGAGCGGTTGGAAATTGAGTTCAAACCTTTTTGCGGCGACCGCATTGCGCACAATTGCCTCCAACGCAAGGCGCTTTCTCTTTTCCTCGTCGAATTTTGGCTCAAAATAGCAGTGCGCGTTGCGGCCCTTGGCCTTGATGGCATAGACTGCCGTATCTGCATTCTGGATCAGCTGCTCGCCGTTGAGGCCATGCTGGGGGCTTATGGCCGTGCCGATGCTGGCGGTCATTGAAATTTCGCGGCCATCAATGTTCAGGGGTTCCATTAAGGCGGACGTGATCCGCTTGGTCGCGGCGACAATCTGTTCGTTCGTGGTGAAGTCAAATTGCGCGATGACGAATTCATCACCGCCAAAGCGCGACACCAAATCGCCTTCGCGAAGGGCGCCCTTGAATCTCTCCGAAACTGCACGGAGAACATGATCGCCAAAATCGTGGCCATAGCTGTCGTTAATTTCCTTGAAAGAATCCAGATCGATGAAATTGAGGGTGGCCACGCTGCCATTGTCCAAAGTGGCATTCAAACACTTGGCCAAACTTGCGTGAAAGCTCGTGCGGTTAGGCAGGGCGGTGAGCACGTCGTGATTGGCGAGGAAATGGACATTTTCGTCAGCCGCCAGTTTTTGCCTCGTCCTGAGGTAAAAACCAAACGCCGGAAGCGAAAATGCAAAAGCGGCGATAGTTGCGATCAAGGCTGATGACCAGAAAAATGCCCGGCGAAAATTTGCCGCACTCTCGGTCAAGTCAACATAGACTTCTACAACCCCAATTGTCTTGCCGTGACGAACGATGGGTACATAGGTTTCGGCAGTCAACGTGTCTGCCACGTCGCCATGTTCGGATTCGAGCAGGACAGTTTCCAAATTCGTTGCCAGCACTTGAGCCGCCTCGGCATTATGGTCACCCAGCTTGTCTCCGTTGGGATCTGCGGCAGGTTTTTCCAGCTGCTGGGAGTCCAGGATGAAAGTGCCGGCGGTGTTATAAAGCTTGAATCTGCTGACACCATGATCGACCAGCGCCCTTGCGATAAAATCTTTGCTCTCCCGGGTCGGCTGTTCACCGTCAAGGATGGCTTCCAGGTTTGGGAGATATTTCTCGAAATAGTGAGCGGTGGATGTGGATGCCGCTTTCGCTTCATTGGTCATAAGCCCATCCACGGCTGCGGTATTTATAAAATACACAGTGGCACTCAGCGCGACACATATGATAACGAGTGTTGACGCGAATTTGAGCCCGCCCAATGTGGGTATTCTTGATATTCCCTCCCGCAGAACCATTGGAAAGGTATTAGCCAGTGTAGGTAAATTTAAAATGAACAGAGAGCTTGAGGCACGCCGCCTGGCTAGCGGCCTATGAAGTTTATCGGTCGATTCACGCTGACCACCAGTGACGAGCGGACACGCCATGGTCTCTCCTTGACGCTCCAGAATGAAGGCACTGCGGAAAGTTGTCGATTGGCGCGGGGTTTTGGGATAGGTGGGCGCCATGACTGCAGTCGGCGATTTTGAGTTATTTCTGGTGGCCCCTCCGGGCCTTGAAGCTGTGCTTTGCGGCGAGGTGCGGGGCTTGGATTTCAGTGAGCCCAAGCAGGTTGTGGGCGGCG
>JANNXN010000160.1:0-34463 GCA_031409595.1 Rhodobiaceae bacterium | reverse complement strand
AGCGGAACAGCAGACTCTTGGCCATGCCGTGCTTCCTTGCCACAGCCGACACGGGCAAGTGTCGCGTTTCCTCAACAGCCTGACGCCGCTCGTCATCAGACCAGCGACGACGCGTCTCAACAACAACGATACTACTTCTAGAGATATGTCCAGACATAGGCACAGAACCATTTAAGAGACGACACAATCAGCGTCCCAATCACGTTCCTTCAATCTCATCGCCCAACAACAAACAAGGCGGGCGAGACCGGACGCTTACGCTTGGTGCAGTCCTTGATGATTTCCGCCAACAGATTGATGGGCTTGATGGTCGGATGGGCTACCAAGGCCTCGGCACGGTTTTTGCCAAAGGATGACAGGCCGCAGTGCTTCCCGACATTGGTGCGGTAACGGCCATGCTTGCCGAGTTCCACATTGTTCAGATGAGGTTATCTCCAAACTTGAAAATACCGCGGGGCTCTTGCTGGCTTGCGGTATGTGCCGCCCATACCGCCTGAGCCCTTAGCCGTTGTCATGTCCGAACTTAAAAGACAATTTTCAACCCTGAAACCCGAATCTGCGGTTCAAACTCTTTCCGAGACATTTGCCATCTATCTGCAGAATTATGCAGAATTATAGTGACGGGAATGCTCGAGCTTGCACTATTCCATATTTTTAACGCGCGTAAAAATATTAGTTGACGAGTAACAATAATATTGCGATGTTAATTTCAAGGACAACCCAGCTAACGAGGCTTGTTCCTTAATGTTCATCTTTTGGGAGGAAATTTGATGGAGCGTCGTTCACTTATAAAAATGATGGGCGTGGCAACTGCTGCTGCAACCACCTCGCTGATCGCCGGCAAGGCTTCAGCGCAAGAGAAGATTGTCATTGCGTTGATTCCGGGCCTCACGGCTGACGGATTTTACGTCACCATGCACAAGGGCGCCGAGGCTGCCGCAAAAGCCACAGGCGCCGAACTCATCTATCAAGGCGCTGCCGAATGGAACGTATCCCTGCAGGTTCCCATTCTCGATGCCATCATCGCCAAGAAACCCCACGCCATCATGATTGCGCCAAATGACAAGGTGCAAATGATCGAACCATTGCGCAAGGCGCATGAAGCCGGCATCACTGTGGTTTGCGTGGATACATTCATCGGCAACGGCGTATTCCAGACGGGTGCTGGCGATGCAGATTTCCCGATTTCCTATGTTGCCTCTGACAACGTGCTCGGCGGTCGCATGGCAGCCCGCGCGCTTGCCAAGGCCATCGGTGAAAAGGGCAAGGTCTATGTTTCGAACGTGAAGCCCGGCATCTCGACAACCGATCAACGCGAAGAAGGCTTCAAGGCGGAAATCGCCAACTATAAAGACATCGAAGTTCTGGACACGCAGTTCAACGACGACGACGCCAACAAGGCCGCCGCCCAGTTCCAGGCTGTGCTCGGCCGGGTGCCGGATCTCGCGGGCGTCTTCGGCGCTAACCTGTTCTCGGCCGCCGGTGCGGCGAACGGCGCCAAGCAGGCCGGTGTGGCGGGCAAAGTCAAGATGGCGGGCTTCGACGCGCCGGAATCAATCGTGGCTCAACTCAAGGATGGCACCTTTGAACTTACCATCGCGCAGCATCCCGCCGAAATTGGCTATTTCGGATTCATGGCAGCCTATGCCCATGTCACCGGCAATCCGGCGCCAACCGCAATCGGCACGGGCTTCTCGGTGATGACCGCCGCCAATATCGACGATCCAAATATCAACAAGTATCTCTACAAGAGCGAATAAATCTCCCTGACGAAGCAAACTTGACTGGCCGCTGTCCATTGCATGGGCGGCGGCCAGTGTTATAGACATGACCACTGGAGACTGTTGATGGCCACCGCGACAACCCAAAGCAAAGGCAAGGCGATCCTCCTGCGGGTTGCTGAGCTTCGCGCCTGGGTTTTTCTCATCCTTCTGATCGTGTTTTTCGAGGTCTGGTCGCGTGCCGCCTATGGTGTCACCTTCATTTTCAATCCCTATAATATAAAGGCCATAACTGTAGCTGCGACTGCACCTCTCGTGCTGGCGCTTGGGCAGACCTTCGTTATCATTTCGGCAGGCATCGATCTGTCCCTCGGTTTCGTCATGGGCTTTGCTTCGGTTATCGCCGCCCACATGGCAAACTATGCCGCGGCCCAGCTTGGCCTTCCGCCGTTTCCGGCCATGCTGTTTGGAGTCCTCTCCGGCGTTGGGATGGCGTTGATTCCGGGGCTGGTGAACGGCTGGCTCATCGCCCAGCTCAAGGTTCCGCCCTTCATCGGAACACTCGGCATGTATGGCGTAGCCCGCGGATCGGCCTATCTCATCGCCGGCGGCATGACCATTGCCATCAGCAATACCTGGTACAGCACCATCGGCAACGACCGCGTCCTCGGTGTGCCCGTTCTGGTTATTTTAGCCGCTATTTGTTGTGTAGTTCTGCACTACATTCTGTCGCAAACCCGCTTTGGCCAACACACCTATGCCATGGGCGCCAGCAAGGCGGCGGCCAGCCGCGCCGGGATCAATATCAAGAAACTGACAATCAAGATTTATGTTCTCTCCGCCGTCATGGCCGGTATTGCGGGCGTGCTCTACACTGGCCGCTTCTCGGCGGGCGCTCCCCAGGCGGGCGAGCCGCTGCTGCTGCTGTCGATCGCTGCCGTGGTGATCGGCGGCGCCAGCCTGTTCGGCGGCTCCGGCACAATATGGGGAACGATCGCAGGGGCTCTGGTGATTGCCGTCATCGATTACGGGCTGGTGTTCGTCGACGTCGAGCCCTTCTGGCAGTTTATCGCCGTCGGCGCCGTCATCATTGTTTCCGTGCTGGTCGACCAGGCCCAGCGCCGCTTCATGGGAGGGCGCCAGGTTGAGTGAGCGCGCCCCCATCCTCTCGGTCAGAAACGTCTCCAAGCATTTCGGCGGCGTTCAGGCCCTCGACAGGGTCTCATTCGATGTTTTCCCTGGCGAAGTCGTGGCACTTGCGGGCGACAACGGGGCAGGCAAGTCGACCATCATCAAGGCGATCTCCGGTGTCTTCGGCTATGAGGACGGCGATATCCTGCTTGATGGCAAGCGTATCGCGTTCGCCACGCCGCAGGAGGCGCGCGACAACGGCATCGAGACGATCTATCAGGACCTGGCTCTCGCCGACAATCTCTCGATCGGCGCCAACATTTTCCTCGGTCGCGAACCGATGAAGAAACTCTTCGGCTTCCTCCCGGTGATTGATCGCCAGAAGATGGCAGATGTGGCGCAGGAGACCATGCGCCGACTGGATTTTCACGTTGAGCGCCTCGACGCTCCGGTGGTGGCTTTCTCCGGTGGCCAGCGTCAAGCCGTGGCCATCGGTCGGTCCATGTATTGGAACGCGCGCCTGGTGATCATGGACGAGCCGACCGCGGCCTTAGGTGTACCCGAACAGCGCAAGGTGATCTCCCTCATTCAGTCACTCAAGGCTGAAGGCAAGGGCATTATTTTCATCTCGCATAATCTGGGTGACATTTTTGAGGTGGCAGACCGCATTGTGGTGTTCCGCCGTGGCGAGAACGCGGGCGAGCGCAAGCCCAGGGAAACCACCGGCGACGAAATTGTCCGCATGATGGTCGGCAAATAAGATTTCAGGCTGACTTGCGCAGCACGAGTTCCGCGTTAAGTAGAATGCGTTCGGTGTTCGGGCGTCCACCACTATCGGTTTGATCGTGGTCAATTCTGGAAAACAGCAGTTTGAGTGCGATCCTTCCCATCTCGTCGGTGTCTTGTGACACGGTCGTGAGCGGCGGGCAAGTAAAGGCGCTCAGGCGCTGATTGTCATGGCCTGCAACCCTGTAGTCGCAGTCAGGAGCGTAGCCAACTTTCAAGCCAGCCTGATACATGGCCGCCAGAACGCCAAAGGCCACACGATCGTTTGAGCAGAGAAGTGTCCGCGTAGGAAAACTGCCTTCCCGGAGTATCCTTGACGCTTCATCGAAGGAAACCTGTTCGAAATTCCATTTGTCGAAGACTGGGACATTGGCAAAGCGGGGTTCAAAGTTTAGCTTCTCCATCGTTGCAATATAGGCCTTGCGGCGATCAATCGCATTGCTGTTGACAATAGGCGTATCGAAATAGGTTGGATGGTCACCAGATCGGCAGAGATATTCAGTGATCAGCGAAATACTTTGATAATTGTTTGTGCCAACGAACGGACCCTCGTCATCCAAGGGGGCGTCAATGTAAACGAGCGGCATTTCTTTTCCGAGTGATTTCAATTTGGCGCGCTGCGATTTTTCCCCAAGAGGTGCTATAATGGCGCCTGCTACATTGAGTGCTGTAATTGTTTCGATGGCGCGGGCTTCGATTTCAGGGCTGCCATTGGAGCTCAGCACCAATGCCAGGTAACCTGCCTCGGTTGCTTCCGTTTCAATTCGCCGCGCCAGTGTCATGTAAAAGGGGTCGGTAGGGTCCGGCACAATCAGGCCAATTATTTTTGTTCTGCGCCGGTTGAGGTTCACGGCAAAAATATTGGGACGAAAACCGGTTTGTTTGAGGGCGACCTCTATCTTGGTCCGTGTCTTGGTGCGAACCGAGGCAGGATCATGGAAAAATTTGGAAACAGTCGGCCGTGACAGACCAACGGCAAGCGCGAACTCCTCCATCGTTCCGATTTTCTTTGATCGCATTTATGCCTGTTCCTAACCGTCCACTTAAACTGGGCATTTCTTTAGCAAGGGGCCGCTAACTTTACAACGTGTAAATTAAAATTTACGAGCGTAAAAAATAAAATTGACAAAAACAGCTGACTATTGGGTAAAGCTTCTGTCTAGCCACGCCATGAGGCTTGCAGCATCGAGAGACTGGGTCGTGTCAACATCGAACCGCGCGTAAGCGCCCAGAGGCTTTGCCCTGCTTGCCAGCTCAATGAGTTCGGGAATATAGGCTGCACCGAGATGGCCCGCGTGGCGTTGATCTAGCCTAGTGCTATAGCGTTCACCCAAAACCTCTCCCGGCGCGTGGCACCACACTTCAACAAGTTGACCCAGCCCGGCGTGAGTGATGTGAGCTTGCAAGATTTCAACGGGTTGGAAACCGAACCAAGCGTCGATCACCACGGTTGTGTGGTCGGGGAAATCTCTGATGAGAGAAAAGATGGCCTGATAGCTTGCCTTGCCGAGCAAACGATTATAGTCGCGGTCACCCGTGCCGAGGTTGGCGAAGAGGGCCTCTTTGATGGTATCGAGGGTGAGCAATGGCCAATTTTTGGCACGTGATATGGCGCGTGCCACCGTGCTCTTGCCAGAAGCTGGAATGCCATTGACAAGAACCGCCCGTTTCATGTCGTGAGCTTTGCCAGCGCACTGAGCCCGGAACCTATGACTCCGGCCCGGTCGCCAAGTTCCGCCGATTCCACTTGGCATTGATACCAGGTGGACTGGGCAGGAAATTGTTCCAAAGCCTGGTGGGCTGCAATGCCCAGACCACCACCGAACAATATGAGTTCCGGGTCAAAGGCTGCAACGGCACTGTCGATTGCAGCGCGCAACGGGTTGATCCAAAGCGCCAATACACCGGTGGCAATTGCATCCCCTCGCGATGATCGGGTGAGCAGCTCTTCCACAGTCGTCTCAGGGTTCAGTCCGGCTGTCGCAATGTGGCGTCCGAGGGCCGTTCCGGAACTTGTGGTTTCAACGCAGCCCCGCCTGCCGCAAAGGCACACCTCGCCATTGACATCGACGGTCAAGTGGCCAAGCTGGCCCGCCGTTGCACGGCCCCGGAAAATTTTGCCATTGCTGAAGACAGCCCCGCCAATCCCGGTGCCGATGGTGAACATCATCACATTGGCAATGCCGCGGCCGCGCCCAACGGCTTGCTCGCCAACCAGCGCCATGTTGCCGTCATTGTCGAGGATCACGGGACCGTCAAAGGACCCTTGCAGTGCTGCTGCCAGAGGGAACCCCGTGAGATCGACATAGCCGCCAGAAAGGATGCGGCTATGCGCGACGTCAATTCGTCCCGGCAGGCCAACGCCAACCGCTTTGACGCTTCCATCATCGAGCAGATGCAGGAGGTCGACCATCTGGGCTGCAACATGCTTGGGCTGGCTCTCGGTGGGTTGTGTTTGCCATGCGAGAATTTCTCCGCGTCCGGATATCCGGGCCGCGCGCATGTTTGTCCCGCCGACATCGAAACCGATTGCGGTAGCATCCTTCATGGTCAGGCTATGACGATTTGTTGAAGATTGCGCGGGAAGCGCTCCAGAATGGCTTGAATCTGCTTGAGCCTTGGCACCGCCCTGTTGACCAGCAAGGATTTCTGTTCGGCCCGATCCAGCGAAACGCAATCCTTCCACAAGGCGCGACCTGCGATAACGCCAGAGGCGCCGTTGGCCATGGCTATCTCAACCTGGCCGATAAATGTTTCATGATCAACGCCAGCTGAAAGGACTGACCACGGAGCTGATCCACACATAGCGGTAATTGCCGCACATGCTTCAGCGGTGCCGGGGTAAGGCAGTTTCAAGACTTTTGAACCCGCATTGAGGCACATCCGCGTGCCCCCTTCAATCAACGACGGAAATTTGGCTTTGTATGCGGCGGAATCTTCGCCGGGCATTGGATAAGTCAGGAACTCGACAACGAGCAAGAGGTCTTCCCTGGCGAAATCTTCAATGCATTGCTTGACGATTGCCATGTTGTGACCATTGGCTTCTGGGTGATCGGAACGCAGATAGACCATGATCTTGCCGCCGGTTCCACCGAGTTCACGCACCTTGCGGGCATTGATTCCAGGGGCAAGGCGCGAGAGGTAGTGACCATCGGCATCGGTGTCGTAACCTGAGGCGTCGAGCCCGATGAGCAGGGCCACATCACGGGGCAGGGCTGCTTCATCAACCACGCGGGGAACCGCACAAATAGGATCGAGTAAAATACACGGGGCATTGGCAGCGAGATAGCGGGTCACGTCCGATTTCGTATCGCCCAGCATGTTGTCGGTAATCTTGGCTTGCTCCTCAGCAGTCTTTGCCAGGATTTTACGAATGCCGCCGCGTTGATCGCAAGCAATAACCATGATCGCACCGTTCTTGCCGCATATCTGCTGGTAACCGCGAAGCTCTGCCGTTGTTAGTCCTGTCATTGTTCTTTACCTGCATTCCCAATTCTTGCCATGTCACTCGTTTCGCACAGATGCAAGAGAGATTGCCAAAGGGCATTTTTGATCTCATGCAAAAGGGTGCAACAACTACCAAGAGAATAGTCGATCTGCTGCAGGTAGTCGAGTAAAACTTTACTTGAGGAAATATATTAAAATACGCATGTAAATATAAATCGCACGCGATTGCAACAGAGTGAGGGTTACCCACAAGGAAATCGTGGTTTCACCGCTCGTGCCAGGACACGCTGTGTAGAGGTGTCCATTCGGTTATGCCAGCAGGCTTTTTGCTTCGTCTTCGCGCAGCTCTTTGGGCTGCACGATCGTGCCGGGGATAACCTGTGCTGTTCCGATCATACCGGCCCGCAGGATCGCCTCCATGACCTCAAGCACATGCAGCACCAGATCGCCCGACGCTCGTGGGGGCCGCCCTTCAATCACCGCACGTGCAAGGTCGGCCAGACCCAGCATTCTGTAGTTTGCCCGGTCCGGCGCATCCATCGGCCAGTTCACTGCGCCATAGTGCAGAGTGGAGGTGTCCGTTTCGTTCCAGTCGCTCCCCTGATCGGAGAGGGCGACGACACCGCCGAAAGTGTCGGGGTCCGGCAAGCGCAGTGATCCCTTGGTGCCGTGCAATTCAATCGGGTGATTGGAATGACGGAAAACATCCCACGATGCGCCGAACGTCACCGTCGCCCCGCAGTGGAATTCCAGCAATGACAGGACACTGGTCGGTGTGCCAACTTAGAACCGCGTCCCTTTTTTGGGTCCGTTCGCCGTTATCAGCCGCTCCGATTGGCCGCTGGTGGCGACGGCCTGAACCCGGCGCACCGGCCCCATGAGGTTGACCATCATCGTCAGATAATAGGGGCCCATATCCATGACCGGGCCGGCGCCTGTCTGGTAATAGAAGCCTGGATCGGGATGCCAGTGTTCCATGCCGCGCCCCATCATGAAGGCGGTTCCGGTCACGGGTGTGCCGATGGCGCCTGCCTCCATCAGGCGCCGCGCCTGCCGTCCGGCCGCACCTAGAAACGTATCCGGCGCCGATCCCAGCGCGAGGCCGCGCGATATGGCTGTGGTTACAAGGCGCCGGCCGGCTTCGGCTGTGACGGCCAGCGGCTTTTCGGTGAAGACGTGCTTTCCTGCGGAAAGGGCCTGCATCGAGATGTCGAAATGCGTGGCGGGGACCGTCAGGTTCAACACCAGATCAATGTCAGGGTCGGCCATGAGTGTGTCGACATCCATCGCGCGCAAGCCGAATTCCGCTGCGCGCCGCGCCGCCGCATCAGCTTTGATATCGGCGCAGGCGGTGATTTCAACCCTGCCGAAAAGAAGGGCATTGCGCAGGTAGGCCATGGAGATATTGCCGCATCCGACGATGCCGATCCTCAGTTTCGTCTGTGTCATGGTCGGGACCTGATCGTTGACCTTGCGCAAGGGTGTTGAAAGAATTGCCTGCGCTTAACTGGCGCAGAAACGAAAGAATATTGACGTACGATAAGATTCTATCTTACGTAAACACAGGCTAGCGGGGAGGCCACGGTGAGATCAATGGAAAAATACGCGCGATGCCGTTGTGCCGGACTTGTTATTCGCAACACCCGGCAGTTCGCCGAGCAGCCACATCGATTTGAACATAGTTAGCCAGATCAGGAAAAAACAATGAAAAAGCCCGCACTGCAACTCGGTTGCCAGACATTCACATGGGAAATGCTGGGTGCAAGCTGGACAGGAGGGCCCGATGATCTGGTTCGCGCCATTGCCGATGGCGGCTATGCAGGGATCGAGATCACCAACACCATGATCGGATCATACGCGGGCCGCGTAGCGGATTTTGCGCGCTGCCTTGACGACGCGGGTCTGGCATTGGTGTCCTTCGCCTTCGGCTCAGACAGCGGCTTTACCGAAAAGGGGCAGATCTTCGCCGATCTGGAGGCCGCCCGCCGCTGGGTTGATTTCGCCGCGCACTTTCCCGGGGCCTTGGTTTCGATGGGATCGGCCACGGTTATGTCGGAGGGTGCGCGCGGCGACAAGTTCAGCGTGGCAGCCGACGTCTATAATCGCGCAACAGAGATCGGGCGTGCGGCGGGCGTCGCCGTCGCCGTTCATCCCTCATCGCACCATAACACGCTGCTGTTCAGCCGGGCCGACTATGATCAGATATTCTCCTTGTTGGACCCGCAGGTGGGTTGGGTGCCCGACACCGGTCACATCTTGCGCGGTGGACAATCCATGGACGACACTTTGATGGCCCATAGGGATCGGATCCGCTACGTTCATCTCAAGGATGTGGACGCGCAGGGCAACTGGGCCATGTTGGGAAAGGGAAGCTGTGATGTTTTGGCGGTGATTTCGGCTGTGCGGCAAGCACCGCATTTCAACAGCTGGGTCGTGGTTGAGGAAGAATCAGAAACCGCGGCATCTGATCCCGCCGCCGCCGTGGGGGCAAATCTCGAAACGCTTCGTCGTCTCGAAATTGAAGGAGTGAACACATGATCACGAAACAAGACCGGTTGTTGCGTGTCGGTGTATTGGGTTGTGGACCAATTGCGCAGTTCGCGCATCTGCAATCTTGCACCAAAGCTGCCAATGCAGAGCTTTACGCCATCTGTGACACCGCCCCCGATTTGCTGACCCGTATGGCGGCCACCTATGCGCCGCGCAAGACCTTCGCCGATTTCGATGAGATGCTGGCCGACCCCGATCTGGAAGCGGTGATCGTTGCTACGTCTGATGCCTACCATGTGCCGATGTCGATCAAAGCGCTGGAGGCGAGCAAGCACGTGCTATGCGAAAAACCCATCGGTCTTTCAATCGAAGAAGGCGAGGCACTGGCGGTGGCCGTCAAAGCCTCGGGCAAGACGCTGCAGGTGGGCCACATGAAGCGCTTTGATCCGGCGCTGCAAGCCGCGCGCGATTTCGTGCAAAACGATATGGGCCAGGTTCTGGCCCTCAAAGCCTGGTACTGTGACAGCACACATCGCTATACAAACACCGATGCGATCCAGCCCTTACCGATCACCAGCAGCAAAGCGCGCAAGCCGGGCGGCAATCCGAAGGCTAATCTGCGGCAGTATTTCATGCTGGCCCATGGATCTCACCTTGTTGATACCGCGCGGTTCTTCTGTGGCGAGATCACGGCTGTCAGGGCGCGTCTGGCCGAACGCTTCGGCGCCTATTGCTGGTTCGTGGAAACCGAATTCGCCAGTGGCGCCCTTGGGCATCTTGACCTGACGGTCGCAGTGCGGATGGATTGGCACGAGGGCTTTCAGCTTTATGGGGAAAACGGTTCTGTCATCGCAAGGACCTTCAACCCTTGGTATTTCCGTGCCTCCGAGGTGGACATCTTTCACGAAAAGGATGCAACAACCCGCAGGCCACTGGGGGCCGACGGCCATTTCTTCCGCCGCCAGCTGGAAGGGCTGGCTGATACGGTCCTGAATGGCGCACCGATGCGCGGCGCGGGGGTCGAGGACGGGATCGCCTCGATCCGGGCCATGGTTGCAATTGCCCAATCGGTCGAAAGCGGCGAGAGAGTCACGCTGGACTCTGTGACGGGCGCGGTGTGATGCAGCTTGGAATTTTCGCCAAGACCTTTGCTGGCAACGACCCGCGGCCGGTGCTGCGGTCCGCCAAGGCGGCAGGCTACGATGCCGTGCAGTTCAATCTGGCCTGTGCTGGTCTTGCTTCGTTGCCCGATGAGATTGAGGATGAAGACGCCGTGATCGCACGCATCGCAGCAGCGGGCCGCGACGAAGGGGTGGCACTTGTGGCGCTGTCGGGCACCTACAACATGGCGCATCCGGATCCAGTGAAACGCAGGGCAGGGCTGACAGGTCTTGAAACCGTGCTGCGCGTTGCGGCGGGTGTGGGCATCGGGCTGGTCACATTGTGCACCGGCACCCGGCATCCAACGGACCAATGGGCACGTCACCCGCATAACAATGATCCTTCGGCTTGGGCGGACATGGCTGTGGAGATGTCGTTGGCACTCGATCTGGCCGAACGTTACAAGGTCGAACTTGGGATTGAGCCGGAGCAAGCCAACATTGTTCAATCGACACAGGACGCGCGCAGGCTGATCGACGACATGGGGTCTTCCCGCCTCAGGATCGTATTTGACCCTGCCAACCTGTTCGAACGGGCCGATTCCGACTCTGCGCGCGACATGGTAGCTAGGTCAGTCGGGCCTGCCGCCGGCGTGATCGCGATGGTGCATGCCAAGGATCGCCACGCGGACGGACGCTTTGCCACGGCGGGTCAAGGTATCGTCGATTTTGTCGACCTGCTTGCACGGATCCGTGCCACTGGCTTCGACGGCCCGCTTGTCACCCACGGTTTGGAGGCGAGCGAAGCACCTGCTGTTGCCAGATTTCTCAGGGGTATTATGTCGTGACCGGGACCGTCGTATTTCAGCATGGGCTTGGCGGTGGCGCGGACCAAGTGGCACAGATCTGGCCCGAGGGGACTGGCCTGCGCCGAGTGACCCACCTCTGCCGGGGGCACGATTCTGTCCCGCTGGGCCCTGACCGGCCCTTCACCATCCCCCTGTTCGCCCAGGACGTTCTGGCAGTGTCAGAAGAGGCCGACCGGTTCGTTGCGGCCGGAATCTCCATGGGTGCCGCCATTGCCCTGTATCTGGCTTGCCTTCATCCGGATCGGGTGCAAGCACTTGTCCTGATCCGCCCAGCTTGGGCTTTCACGGCAGCCCCACCCAACATGAACCCTGTTGCCGAAATGGCAGCCTTGCTCAGGCGCCTTTCGCCGTGGGCTGCGGCGGCTGCATTCCGAGCCAGCGACACAGGTGCGTGGCTTGCCCAAGACAGCCCTGATAATCTGTCATCGCTTCTCGGCTATGCGGACCGCGACAACTCTACTGCTTTTGCAGAGGTCCTGCACGACATCGCGTCGGGTCATCCCGGCGTGACCGAGGCGCAGGTCGCCGCCTTGCAGTTGCCCTGCCTGGTCATCGGAAACGACAACGACGCCATACATCCGATGGCCTGTGCCGAAACCCTTGCGCAGACCATCCCACAAGCCCGCCTTCTTCGTGTCACGGCAAAATCAGTTGCTCGTGATCTTCACCAAGCCGAGATCCGCGCCGCCGTCGCGGCATTTCTGGCTGAAACCTCCTGGAGTAAACCATGATCACCAACCATGCCCTTGCCATCTCGTCCTTGCCGCGCGACCGATTTCTGGCAGAGTTTTCTCTCTGGTCGGCCGATCTGGTCAATCTGGAGCACGACCTCCGCCGGATCGAAGCCTTTGCCGACCTGCATCACATCGACGTGGCGGACGGACACTTTACGCCGGGTTATCTGTTCTTCCCTGATCTGGTCGCTCAGATTGCGAAGCACACCGAGGTGCCCATTCACGTCCACCTAATGGTCGAAGCGGACAGCGTCGAAGCGCAGATGAAGCAGTTCATTGAAGCCGGTGCAAGCTTGATCAGCGTCCACGCCGAGAATGGCGCGGCAGGTCTGCGGGCCTTGAAGATTGCAGCGGATGCCGGCGTTGTGGGGGGTGTCGTATTGCGACTTGAAACACCGGTCGACGCGATCAAGCCGTTTCTGCCGCATGTCGCGATGGTGACGCTTCTGGGTACGCAGATCGGGGTCAAAGGTCAATCGCTCGCCGCCACCGCCTGCGGCCGTCTGATCGAGGCGCACGGGATCATCGCCGCAGCGGGGCGTCACGACATCATTCTGGCCGCTGACGGCGGTATCCGCGAAACGACTGTCCCAGACCTCCGCGCCGCCGGGGCGCAGACCGTGGTGCTGGGCTCTTTGGCCTTTGCCGACCCCGATCTGGCGCAACGTATCACCTGGCTGCATGGTCTTGCTGGCCTGGCGGCATGACAAAGGCCGAACTTGAATTCGATCTGGGCGCGACGTGATAGAGAGGATCACGCGTAGCGGACTTCGACCCCGAGCTTTTCTAGTCGACCGCGGATAGCATAGGGCATGTCGCTATCGGTGATGATCAGATCGACCCGTGACAATGAGAACGCCTTGGACGATGCCCCGATATCCCATTTGCTTGAATCCGCCACAAGGATGACCCGCCGGGCCATCCGAACCAGATTACGCTTTGTGCGCGCAATGTCTTCTGACACATCGACAACGTCGAATGCCTGATCGATCGCATACGCGCTGACGAACGCTTGGTGCGCCACGAGGCCGCCAACGGCCTTGTCTAAATCCGACACGATCGTGCTGACCGTCTTGGGAAAGACCCGGCCGCCAATCATATGCACGTCCAGCCCCGGGCGATACATCAGGTGTTGCGCGATGTTCATGGCGTTTGTGGCCACCACGACATTTTTGACCGGCGGCATCTGCATTGCAAGCAGAAGCAGCGTCGAGCCGCTGTCGAACACCAACGACTGATTATCTATGATCAGGCGCGCCGCCATCTGCGCGATGCGCCGTTTGGCATTGAAATTGCGATGCATGCGTTCTTCGAAGGCCGTTGCGGGCGAATCGACGGGCAAGGCAACCGCGCCGCCGTGAGTTTTGATCAGCTGCTTCTTTGCATTCAGTATCCCGAGGTCAGACCGGATGGTCACCTCAGAGACGCCGAAGTCATCCGCCATCTGGCGGGTGCGCGCCTGGCCGCTTCTCTGAAGCTCTAACATAATCTGGTGTCGCCGTTGTTCTGCCAGCATGTGTAATCCGGGATTGCTGTAGGGTGGGATACAGGCGCCAAGCTTTCGAAAATCGAGAACAGCCTGCGCTTTCAGCTTTGAAGGATAGCAGCTCACTTTCATCAAAATCAGTTCACTGATTATAGGGCTAAATCAAAGTGAAAGAAATCGAAATATTGAGTTTTGTTTTACTTCCGAGTTAGAGTTACTCAACGAAAGATGAAACATCAGGAAAGGATTTCGCTGATATGGGCCTTGGAACCAAAATTCGCCTGTCGCGTCTGTTTTCACATCCCTCCGGACGTTTGTTCGGAGGCGCGGTCGACCATTTCGTCGGCTATGGCAACGTCCGAGAGGGTGGCCTTGCGGATCTGCCGGGTGCGTTGGCGCGGGTCATGGCCGGAGGGCCGGATTACATCAGCATCCAGCCCGGTGCAGCGCGTCATCTATGGTCAGCATACGCTGGCAAGGCGGCGCTGGTCATTCAAGCGGGCTGCTTTACGCCTGATGACCGCATCCGCCAGCTGATCGCGACGCCAGAGGATGCGGTGCGCTATGGTGCCGATGCGCTGGCCGTCGCTATTCCTGTGCGCGGCGATACTGAAGGGGACTACATCCGCTGGCTGACCGATACGGTCAACGCCGCGGCCCGCTACGAAATGCCGGTCGTGGCCCACGTTTATCCCCGCGATATGTCGAATGGAGGCAAGATTGTATTCACTCCGGACGAAATTGCCTATGCCGTGCGGATCGGCTTTGAGACCGGGGTCGATGTGATCAAGGTTGGATATACGGGTGACTTTGACTCGTTCAAAGAAACCGTGGCCACATGCCCGGTGCCGATTGTCATTGCCGGTGGCCCCAAGACCGACACTCTTCTGGGCGCGCTGACCCAGACCTCTGATGCGTTGCGCGCCGGGGCGAAGGGCGCCGTTGTGGGACGCAATCTGTGGGGTCACGGTGATACGACGAAGGCCGCGCGCGCGTTCAAATTCGTCATTCATGACGGCATGGCGCCAAAAGAGGCGCTGGCGGCAGCGGACGCCTGATAGGTGACACGTGCCCTTCAGGTTCTGGGTTTCGGCGCCATAGCGGTTGACGACATCATCTATGTCGATCGGCCGCTGAAAGATGGCAAAGGAAAGATCACAAGTCGCATCACCGACCATGGCGGTAACGTAGCGACGGCGCTTGTTGCTGTTGCCAGGCTGGGTGGGCGCGCTGGTTTCATCGGGTGGCTGAGTGACCAGCCACCCGATGATCTGAGCGCGCGTGAGCTTGAAAGAAACGGTGTCGACATTTCTTTCGCGCCACGGCGCCCTGATGCCAGGCCCATCCGATCAGTCATCACAGTCGGGTCCGACGGCGACAGATTCATCGCCTACGACGACGATGTGCCGCACGGAACTTCTGACACGTTAGCAGATGACACACTTGTGCAAGCCCAGGTGCTGATGATCGACGGATATGCAACGCACGCTCACGCGGTCGTCGCCCGGGCCCGCAATCTGGGCCTGGTGGTGGTGGCCGATATCGAATGGACAATCGGGCCTGCGACGGAATCGTTGATGGGCCTTTCCGATCACCTGGTGTTACCCTACGAATTTGGACAGGCCCATACTGGCGAGAGCAACGCCGCCGCGATCTTGCGCAAGCTGTGGTCGGATGACCGCGCTGCCGTGGTTCTAACCGATGGCGACAATGGAGCCTACATCCGGCAAAAAGGCGACGCTATCTTGTGGCACATTCCTGCCTACACGGTTGAGGCGGTGGACACTACCGGTGCCGGGGATTGCTTTCATGGCGCCTATGCCTTTGCACTGACGGAGGGGAAGTCTCCAATCGCCTGTGCCCTTTACGCAACTGCTGCTGCCGCGATTTCGGTAACAGGTCAGGGTGGTCGCAGGGCCCTGCCAGATCACAGCGCGTGCCTCCTAAGGATGGAGAGGGAAGATGCAATTGTGCCTAAGCCGATTGTGCCGTTTGACTGAGGGCACAGACAACATTGGTGTGGCTTTGAAGACAGGGAGGACACTACATGGCTGAGGTTGTGCTGGACAAAATTTGCAAGACCTTTGGGACCAATTTTCATGCGATCAAGGATCTGAGCCTGACGATACACGATGGTGAATTCCTGATTCTCGTGGGCCCTTCGGGATGCGGGAAATCGACGGCCTTGCGCATGATCGCGGGGCTTGAGGAAATCACCAGCGGAACCCTGAGCATTGGTGGCGAAAATGTCGTGGACTTGGCACCCAAGGACCGGGATATCGCAATGGTCTTTCAGAATTACGCGCTGTATCCGCACATGACCGTATTCGACAACATCGCCTTCTCGATGAAGCTTGCGGGAAAGAGCAAGGCCGAGCGTTCGCGGCGGGTCACTGAAATCGCGAAAACCCTGCAGCTTCATGCGCTACTCGACAGAAAGCCTGCGTCGCTGTCCGGTGGGCAGCGTCAGAGGGTCGCCATGGGGCGCGCCATGGTGCGCGATCCGGCAGCATTTCTGATGGATGAACCCCTGTCAAACCTGGACGCCAAGCTGCGCGTGCAGATGCGCGCCGAAATCGCAAGCCTGCAACGACAGCTGGGTGTGACCACGATTTATGTGACGCACGATCAGACCGAAGCCATGACAATGGGCGACCGGGTCGCAGTTCTGAAGGGCGGGGTTCTTCAGCAGGTCGATACGCCCAAGATCCTTTACAATCGGCCGGTCAATCTGTTCGTCGCCGGTTTCATCGGCTCGCCGTCGATGAACCTGTTCGAAGGCCGTTTGCAGAATGGCAAGATCAGCCTGCCAACCTTTTCGATCGCGGTCCCGATGCGGGTATTTGAACGCTCTCCCGATCTGAAAGCATTCGAAGGCAGGCCGCTGATCTTTGGCATCCGTCCGGAAGATCTTTACGACAGCAAACTGGAATCTGGATCGCGCTACGCGACAATTCCGGCAAGGGTAAATTCGGTGGAGGAATTGGGGCATGAACGGATTGCTCATCTGAACATAAACGCCGTCAGAATCGATTCCGGCGATCCCGATGCCGTCGAAGAACTCGGCAGCGCCGCCAACACGGTGGCGAAGTTTGAGGCCGTCAGCGCGATACTGCCGGGCGAGTCAATTGATCTCGCGATTGATGCGGCCAAGCTACACTTTTTCGATCCACAGACACATCTCGCCATCTAGCGCGCCGCGCGGTTGCTAATCAGGATGGCGCATCGCCCCCCATCGTGGTCGGCAAGGCTTTCATATGTTTACGAAAGTAAAGAAATAATACATCAAACGTACTGCGATAAACGGAAAAAATATTCCTGAAATAGGCCGCTATAATCATTTATTTTCCATAGTTTACATTTTTATTATCTCCTTACGGAATCCGGAAACCCATCACGACAGTAGTTTTTCGTTGACAGATACGCCGGGAAAGGACGTAAATTTTGAACGGTCTTCAGGAGGACCGGGAGAACTATAGTTCTTAATGGGAGGTAAACATGAAGTTCAATAAATCTCTTAAGGCCATGATGTCGGCTGCGGCGGTTTGGGCACTGTGTGCCACAGCTGCCGTTGCAGACACCACGATCGAATTCATCCAGTGGTGGGAGCCTGAAATGCCCGCAGGCGCCCTGCGCGGCATCATGGACGGCTTTGAGGCCGCAAACCCCGGCATCAAGGTCAAACTTGTCAGCGGCCCCTATTCCGCCACGCACGATCAGATCGTGGTTGGCGCTGCGTCAGGCACGCTCAGTGATGTCGTCGGTCTGGACGGCGCGTGGGTCAACGGACTTGCCAAGCAGGGCGCCATCGCGTCGATGGACAGTCTGATGGACGACGCAAAATATGACAGAACCCAGATCGCTGACATCGTCAAGGCTGACGGACAGAGCGTCATGTTCCCGCTGGCCTCGTTCGTCTACCCGGTCTTCATCAACCTGGACTTGGCCAAGGCTGCCGGTGTCGACAAGATGCCGACCACCCGCACCGAATTTGCCGAAGCTGCGAAGAAGATGACCAAGGCGGACAAGAACGAGTACGGGTGGGTGCTGCCGTTGTCGCTGCAAAACCCCGGAGGCATCCAGAACGACGTGATGTCGTGGGTCTGGGCTTCGGGCGCATCGATGCTGAAAGACGGCAAGCCCGATCTGGAAAATGAGTCCGTTGTCGGTACGCTTGAGTACATCAAGTCGCTGCAGGATGCCGGCGTCATCTCGCCCGGAATCTTTGCCAAGAAGGAACAGGACAAGGTCGAAGAGTTCGTCAACGGCCGTGTCGGCATGATGGTCGACTCGCTGGCTCACATCACCCTGATCCGCGAGCGCAACCCTAAACTGAACTTTGGCATTTCCGCCCTTCCTGCGGTCGATGGCTATGATGGCAAGCGCGGTCTGCCCTATGCCTCTTGGGGCATCGGCATCAGCAACAGCAGCGAGCACAAGGCAGAAGCCTGGAAGCTTGTTGAATATTTGATGAGCCCGGAAGTGAATGGTCGCTTGGTATCGATCGCCAACGCCTTCCCGGGGAATGTGAATGCCAAGCCTGACTTCTCGAAGTCGGACGCGCTGTTTGCGGAAGCCTTCAAGATCTTCCAGAGCGGCAAACTGGCTAACGAATTCGTCGGTCTGCCGGTCGCGGAAGACTTGATGCGCAAGATGAACGTCGAAGTGCAAAAGATGTTCGACGGTCAGCAGTCCGCCAAAGAAGCGGCTGCCAACACGCAAACGCAGTGGGTGGCCGAGTTCGCCAAATAGCGGGCACACCTAAACACAATGGCAGCGCGATAGGATCTATTGCGCTGCCATTGCCGCAAATTCGGCCCATAGTCTTCACGACCAAGTAGAAATCACAGCTCATGAGCCGCGCCATCCAAAGCATGATCGGGACGCAAAGGAAGCCGCGCAAGAAGGGCATGCTTTCTTATCAAACAAAAAAGAAACTGGTGCCCCTGTTCTATGTTGCCCCGGCCACGCTTCTGTTTTCTCTGTTGATGCTGTTTCCCATGATCACGGTCTTGCGCTATTCGCTGTTGGAGGGCGCGATCACGAAAAAGGATGCGGCCTTCGTCGGATTGCAGAACTACTGGACAATCTTCGAAGATCCGGTTTTCTGGCAGGCGGTCAGGCAGACGCTCTATTTCACAGTGATGAGCGTGATCTTCCACCTTCTTATCGGCCTGGCCTTCGCCCTTTTGCTGAATACCCAGCGTGTCAACCCGGCGATCAGAAGCATCCTGCGGGTTCTCTATATTTTGCCATGGCTCTTCACCGCAGTGATCATCGCGATCATCTGGCGGCTGCTGCTGGACCCCAATGGCGTCATAAACAGCATTCTGATGGCGATGCATATCGTGAACTTCAAGGTCGAGTGGTTCTCTTCCACGAGAACCGCGCTCCATGCGTTGACGTTTGCGAATATCTGGGCGGGATACCCGCTCTACATGGTCAGCCTGCTGGCCGGCCTGCAGGGCATTCCCAAGGACCTTTACGAGGCCGCGGTCATTGATGGCGCCAATGGGTTCCAGAAATTCCGGTACATCACGATTCCGCAGTTGATGCCGATCATCATCAGCATCGCATTGCTGGATTTCATCTGGACCATGCAGGTCTTCCCCCTGGTTTGGATGACAACGGGCGGCGGCCCGATCTATGCGACCGAGGTGCTGAGCACTTACACCTACAAACTTGCGTTTTCGCGCTATGAATTTTCACTGGCCTCGGCCAGCGCGATCTTCATCCTGATCCTGTCAATGAGCATGACATACTTCTACATCAAACATCAGAAGGCCAGATAACCGGCAATGGCAAAGCGTTCTTTCAACAACTCCGTGTGGCCGGCAGTGCTGACATATCTCGGGCTTGCGGTTGGTTTGGTCTTTGCAGGCTTTCCGATCCTGTGGATGTTTTTCACTTCTCTGAAATCCAACACCGAGATCTTTGCGCTGCCGCCGAGGCTGCTGCCTGACGATTTCACGATCGCGGCCTATCTTTCGATTTTCAACGATCCGGCCAAGGTCCGCTTCTTCATCAACAGCTATCTCGTCGCCGGTGTGGTTACCCTTCTGACGGTGTTGATCGCCATTCTGACGGCCTATGGGTTCAGCCGGTATACATTCCGGTTCAAGAACACGCTGAATGTGTTCATCATCAGCACGCAGACCGTGCCGCCGATCACGCTTCTGATCCCCTATTTCGGCATGGTTGTCGCCTTTGGCATTTTCGATACCTATTTCGCGCTGATCCTCACCTACATGGTCTTCACCCTGCCTTACGCGATCTTGCTGATGACGGGCTATCTGAACACCCTGCCAAAAGAGCTGGATGAAGCGGTGTTGATCGACGGCGGGTCGAGCTGGACGGCACTGTGGCGTGTGATTGTCCCGCTGTCAGCGCCCGGCATTGTCGCGACTGCGGTCTATACGTTCCTGCTGGCGTGGAATGAATTCCTCTTTGCGCTTACGCTAACCAAGTCGATGGAAATGCGCACCGTTCCGATCGGTATCGAGTTGCTCATGGGCCAGCATGCATTTGAATGGAACGAGATGATGGCCATGAGCGTCCTCGGATCACTGCCGCTTCTGGTTCTGTATCTGATTGCACAACGCTACTTCCTCGCGGGCATGACCGCTGGCTCGGTAAAGACCTAGAAAAGGCGCAACGGTGTCGGGTAATCCTCCCGCTTTTGGACTATTCGATTCACACAATTCCACGTGCCATTTGCGCTCCGTATTTGACGGCGTGATATTTCTTGAGGCCTCGGGCCAAAGTTGCTGGGCCTGGCTTGCTGTAATAGCCTGTCCAAGCTCCGAGCCTTGCGATGACCATGTTGCGAAGGCCAATGTATCGGGTGGGTGAGGGTTTTTTTGACGCTCCGTTGGCGTTTCGCCTTCATAGTCTTTGCAGATTGCCATCAGCAGAGGCTGGTCATCGGGGTCGAAGGCATCGGCAAGAAGCTGGCCTGAAGGATTGTCTCGGGCGCGTACCATCTGCGTGACAGTGACGGCGGCAATGGCTGCAAGAGCGGCAAAGTTCATGAAGGCAGCAGGATCACTCATTTTGGCGTCTTCGATCCTGAAGCCTGCTGACTTCAGCGTCCGGAAGAACTCTTCGATGATCCAGCGTTTCCGGTAAAAATCCAGCATCAGGCGAGCTTGACCAAGTGCTTCGATCATATGACTGGTCAACAAAAGCCAGTGGATCGGTTCCATGCCCTTCGGTGCATCAATCTCGCGGATATCAACCAGATGAAGTTCAACAGTTTCAGGCAGTTGTTTGAGATCAGCCGTTGGCATGCCCCGCTCCGGGCGCTTGATGCTGACCGGTCCAAAGCACAATGCGAGTTTTGCTTCTCTGGCAGGCCGTCCAGGGCTTGCAGCAATCGTCACCGTTATGCGACCGGCCTCGGCCAGTGTCGCTGCATGGTCAAACAGCTTTCCACCATTTGCAAGGTTGCGGTTTGCGCTGGCCCTGATCAGCACATGTGTGTTTTGAGGCCTGCACGCAAAGTCTTCATAGAGATCACTTTCCCGGTCAGATACAACCGTAATGCGCGACGCCTTCGATAAAACCTCACCCGCCCGCCTTGCTCCATTCAGCCACTTCCGTGATTCCTTTTGTGCCAAAGGCCGCTTTGCATGATGCGTCAGAAGCGGCTTGTCGCGGTTCCACACGGCAATGTCGGCAAGGCCAACAAGCTCTCCGCTTGGCCCGCGTCAACGGCCAGAACAGGATGCACAAGAACCCCGCCCAGAAAGCCGCCCCGGCCAACCGGCCCAAAACCAGCTTGGCCCGCATCTTCGGGCCACCCAGCACAATCTCGCTTGTATCCTGAATGGCCAGAATGTCCCGGCCTTGAACCCGCTCTCCGGTTCTTCTGCCCGAAGCTTCGCTCAAAGCCTGAACAGTCACTGCAGGATTGCGCAGGAAACGGCCAAATCCGATCTCTCCGCGTCTCAGCCCACCGCCAAGTTCCAGAATGCATGAGCCAGGATGCACAACAAGCGCCTGATGACACCAAGCCCCCTTTTTTGCAGGCGCAAATCACCAAAACTGCCCACCGAAAAACGATCAATGTCAACACAGGACAAGCTCATGATGACCTCCCGATTCAATTTCTCCAGATTGAACCAGTAAAACCCGCAATCCTCAAGCCACAAAAAATGTGTGCATCAGATAGTGTCTATTCTGGGGGATTACCATACCACGTTGACCCGGGCTCAATGTAAAGGTTTGACCTGACCGGCTTTTGGGCGGACGTACAATTGCCCGGTCTTTTTTATTTTCCTTACCAGCTGGCGTGCCATCTTCCCTCACTCTTGTAACAGGTGTTCGAAAGAGCGCTCATCATAGCTCGCTCAAGCCATTGATCGATCCAATACCAATAAACCGGAAAGCCATATGTTAGTTTTTTTTGCTGAGTCTACCAAATCACAGCGGCTCTAAACGAGCCGATCCCTGTAAACTTCTCCAAAAATGTGTAGAGCCCGATGTTGGGTGATTTGGGAGGTTGTTGGTTAATGTACGGTGAGCATCGGGCACGGGTATTTTTGATTTGTAATCATTTTTCATGATATTTCTTTTGTTGACATCATAATTCATGACTTGTAATTGTTTTTCATAAATAATGTGCGTTTATGTTGAAAAATCATGAGGAGTAGAGGTTTTTCATGGAAACTATCCTGCCAAAGCCTTTTTCAGAGCCAGTCACCGTTTTTCAGGAAAGACGGCTACCCGAACGCGCGCGCCCTGCTGGATATGCAGCGTTGATCGAAGCATATGCGTTGTCTGTCCCAATCCCACTAACCTTGTCAGCAATCGGCACCCGGCACAAAACCTTCATCAAGGATGATTGGCGTATCCTTACTCCCCGCCATGAGCCGGACGCCACTCTTGAAGGGCATCTGACCTTTGCCCTTAAGCACGAAGGGCTCGACCTTGCTGTTCTCAAGCGGCTTTTTCTTGTACTCACGCCGCATGACATTGAGGAAATTGTTCGCTCAAAGCCAACAGGCATTTATGCGCGGCGCATCTGGTTTCTTTACGAATGGCTGTTGGGGCGGGAGCTTGATCTGCCCGCACTTGAACATGGAACATATACCGAAGTTGTCGATCCCGCCCTCCAATGGGGGGGCAAGGGGATCAATATTCCAAGGCACCGCGTCCGCAACAATCTTCCGGGCACACCCGCGTTCTGCCCGCTAGCGTTCAGAACGCCCGCACTCGAAGCATTTGTAAACATGGATCTCGCCGCACGTGCAAAACAAGTCGTAGCCGATGTGCCCGCAGATTTATTGGCGCGGACTGCGGCCTTTTTGCTGCTCAAGGATTCCAAGGCGAGCCACGTCATTGAAGGCGAGAATCCGCCCCAGGACCGCATTCAAAGATGGGGACGAGCCATAGGCGAGGCTGGCAAGCGCACTCTCGATCTTGATGAACTATTGCGGTTGCAAAGTATCGTCATCGGTGACGCCCGCTTCGTTCATATGGGACTTCGCCGCGAGGGTGGTTTTGTCGGGGAGCATGAGCGCGAAAGTAGGATGCCATTGCCAGACCACATCAGTGCGCGGCCGGAGGATCTGAGATCACTCATTCACGGCATGATCGCATTTGACCATTCAGCGGCGCAGTACATTGACCCCATCATTGCCGCTACTTTGCTTGCTTTCGGTTTTGTCTATGCTCATCCATTTGAGGATGGCAATGGTCGTGTCCATCGCTATCTCATTCATCATGTTTTAGCCCAGCGTGGCTTCAATCCGACGGGAATTGTCTTTCCAGTATCGGCGGCGATCTTGACCGGCATCGATCAGTATAAAAGCGTTTTAGAGAGTTATTCGAAGCGACTCCTGCCCATTGTCAGATGGAAACCCACGGCAAGCGGCAATGTTGAGGTTTTGAATGACACTGGCGATTTTTACCGCTTCTTCGACGCCACCCCACATGCTGAATTTTTATATGACTGTGTTCGCCGCACCATTGAGGAAGACCTGCCTGCTGAGGCTGACTATCTCAGGCGCTATGATCGCTTCCGTTCGGCAATCAGTACAATGGTCGATATGCCTGACAGCACAGCCGATCTCCTGTTCAGCATGTTGAAGCAGAACGGTGGACGTCTATCGAAGCGCGCGCGTCAGAAGGAATTTGCTGCGCTGACTGATAAGGAAACAAGTCAGATTGAACAGGCCTTTGCGGATATAATTGCGGCTAAGGTTTGAAAAGAGTTTCCAGAAAGAATCCTCTACTACTGGTTATGAGTCTGAGGGACTGACGAGGCAGGAGCAGGGGACAACATTTCTTAGGTGCCACACCGGAGAAGTATGGATATTCCTGAATACATCAGTGAGAACGACAAATTGTCAATTGACCATACGCATTAGCACTTTGTTTTTTGTCGAGCCTCTGCTTTTTGAGCGCGCCGATTTTGCCCGGTTTTCACGGTTTTGCCAATTGATGACTGTCGAAATTGCTAGCATCAATTGCCACAAGAGTAATGAACTACTGGTGGTTGGTCATCGACCAAAAAGATAGCGCTGCGGCCCGACCTTGAAGGATATCACCTGTTGTTTGCATCAAAGGAAACTACGGCTGTCATATTTGTCATTGCTGCAGCGGGTACGTGGGGACTTACAGGCGTATTGAGCAAATACCTGCTGGTACTGCTGCACCAATGATCGTCGTTCTCATTCAGTTGACTTCCAGCATGCTCGTTTCCTGGGTCATCATCACTATCAAGTTTGAAGAAGTGGAGATTGGCGGGAAATTTCTGCTGGCGTCCGCACTTGGAGTTCTTCACCCGGGGCTGTCAACCACACTTGGCATCGTCGGGCTTGCTCACTTGGATGCATCAATCTCTTCAACCATCTGGGCTCTCGAAGCTGCCATGACGATGGTCATGGCTTCAATGATCTTGGCTGAAAAACTCAGAGTGGTTCAAGTTGTCCTGACCATTGTTTCTGTCGGCGGGGTGTTTTTCATGACTATGAATGGCGATCAAACGAAGGGTTTGACTGAAAGCCTCTATGGGGCTTTGCTTATTTTGATCGCCGTTGCTGGTTGTGCCCTGTACACAGTTTACTCCCGACAAATTTCAAAGGATTCGGCTGCAGAGCCGCTACTTCTCATCGCTGGCCAGCAGACAATTGGTTTGCTCGTGAGCCTCGCAATGTTTCCTTTTCATTGGAGCGCCGAGCGACTTGGCGACCTCAACGCAATATCAATTGACATTTGGCTAGTTTGCGCTCTGTCGGGTATCCTGACATTCCTTGTTGCAATGGGACTATTTCTTGCTGCACTACGCTATCTGTCGGCAGGGATTGCGAGCAGCTTTCTCATACTGACACCGATGTTCGGTTTGACCTCCGCGTTTCTGTTGCTTGGTGAAATGCTTACTGACTGGCAATGGATCGGGGTTCTCATCATTCTGATGTCCGTTCTGGGCATTCAGTATGTCAACTCTAATTCAGAAGGATAGTGCAGCCGTGAACTTGATTGCGGCATCTAGGTGTTTGATCCCAGGTTTTGATGGTGCAATATTTTCTCTGGAATGGAGGGATGCACTATGGGACAAGTTCTTCACGGGAGCGCCACGACGACTGAGGCGGTCCGTCGAGCAATACAGCATAGTCAAGAGAGCCTGAGGGCTTTAGCTGGACGGTATGGCATCAATCAGAAGACGGTGGCCAAGTGGAAGAAGCGGTCATCGGTTTCTGACGCACCAACTGGACCGAAGGATCCGAGGTCCACAATCCTGACAATCGAGGAAGAGGCAATTGTTGTTGCCTTTCGAAAGCACACGCTGCTGCCGCTTGACGATTGCCTCTATGCACTGCAGGCCACGATCCCCAATCTGACACGGTCGTCCCTGCATCGCTGCCTGCAACGTCATGACATCTCCCGGCTGCCAGACATGGAAGGCGATAAGCCGGATAAAAAGAAGTTCAAGTCCTACCCCATCGGCTATTTCCATATCGATATTGCCGAGGTGCAGACTGCCGAAGGCAAGCTTTACCTCTATGTTGCCATAGATCGCACGAGTAAATTTGCCTTCGTCCAACTCGTGAACAAGACTGGCAGAACTTCAGCCTCGGCGTTCCTCGAAGCTCTCATCGAAGCCGTTCCCTACAAAATCCATACGGTTCTGACCGATAACGGCATTCAGTTTACCTTTCCGCCACGCTACGCTGACGGGCCGACAGCAACATACATGACCCACATGTTTGACATGCGCTGCCGTGAAAACGGCATTGAACACCGGTTGACCAAAATCAAACATCCTTGGACCAATGGCCAGGTGGAACGCATGAACCGAACAATCAAAGACGCCACCGTCAAGCGCTATCACTACGACAGCCATAGCCAACTCAAAACCCATCTCACCGACTTCATTGATGCTTACAACTTCGGCAAACGCCTCAAGACCCTAAAGGGCCTGACGCCTTACGAATATATCTGCAAAGTCTGGACAAATGAGCCAGAAAGATTCAGGATAAATCCGATCCACCACATGCCGGGACCAAACACCTAATGCTCCCGATAAACTTCGGTGCTTAGATACTTGATGCCGGTGTCGATCATCAGTGTGACGATCGTGGCACTCGGCCCGAGACGTTCTGCTAGACGGAGAGCCGCCACCACATTAGCACCTGACGAGGCTCCGGCAAACAGCCCTTCTTCGCGGGCCAGCCTCCGCGCCATGGCCATGGCATCAACTGCCGCCACTTTCTCGATCTCATTGACGATATCGGCCCGCCACAGCGGCACTATATAGCCCATTCCGATGCCTTCGATGTGATTACTCCCGGGCTGCCCACCAGAAAGAACGGGCGACTCTTCGGGTTCAACTGCAACGATGCGGATGGCACCGTTATGGCGCTTCAAGGCTTCGGCCGTACCACGCAGTGACCCACCGGTACCGACTACCTGTACAAAAGCATCAATCCGCCCACTGGTCTGTTTCCAAATTTCGTCGGCCATTCCCCGATAACCGGCCAACACATCGAGATTATTGAACTGGTCGGCCCAGAAATGGTGCGGTTTCAGACTGAGCTGACGTGACGCCTCAATCATGGTTTTGACGAGTTCTGCCGTGATCCGTTTGTTGTCGCTGCGCACGATTTCCAGCTTGGCCCCAAGAGCCTGCATGTGCGCAAGTTTCTCGTCGCTGAAGGCGTCAGAAGAAACAAGAAGACAATGATAACCCAGAGCCACCGCAACGCTTGCCAAAGAAGTTCCAGTGCTTCCGCTGGTGCATTCAACAATCGTCCCGCCTGGTTCCAGCCGACCGCTTTCTGCGGCCTGTCGCACGATCGCCAATGCGGCGCGATCCTTCATGCTACCTGTGGCGTTCGTCGATTCGAGTTTGACGAGAACCCGGGCAGAGCCTTCCGGTACGATACGGCGCAATGGCACCAGAGGCGTATTGCCAATCAACTCTAACACGCTTGCATGCATTGTGTCCCCGAGTGGCCGTCCATCAGTCACCTATCCGGCGACCGCATTGCCTAATTTGACGATACGCCTCCCGACCTGCGTTGACAACATCGAGCACTGGCTATGCGACCTATCACGAACCCCAATCGGCGAAGGCTAAAGGCTCCGCCGACGTGGTTTTTCGACTTTTCGTATCCAGGCTATTCAGTTCCTTATGCAACAGCCCAGTCGTTGCGTTCCAAGTATAGCAGCTTCTGACAGATATTGGCGAAAGGTGTAGGTTGAGCTTGTCCGTACCAACAAGGCTCAACCAGACTAATTTGGATGCCGCAAGCTCAAGGCGTGAGATCAAGTGCCTTGACGACTTTGTGATAGGGTAGGCCGGCATCGTCGTTGAGCTTCTTGACCTCCACGTCCGAACCCGCCTCGAACAGGCACATGCAGCGGCCATCATCGGGGGCGAAGGTTGAGCGGAGATATTTGATATCCGTCCCCGACGCTGACATTTCCTTGGCCTTGCCGATGGCCGCTTTCTGGGCACCGCCCAACGCTTCCATGCTGATGCCCTTCAGATCGCGCTCTACCATAAATACTGACATTTGGTCCTCCTGTTCATTGCGTGACAGGGCGATTAGGCACCTCAATCACGGCAAAAGGAACGATCAGTTTTCTATTGATTGATAACTGACAGTTATGGGTGAAGGTGCTAAACCGTCATCTCGAGGATTTCGGGAGTGTGCAATGGAGATGTATCAGGTCCGATATGTGTTGGCGGCGGCTCGTGTCTTGAACTTCACCAAGGCGGCGGTTGAATGCAACGTATCGCAACCCGCCTTGACCAAGGCCGTTAAGCTATTGGAGACCGAACTGGCGGCTCCGCTGTTCCACCGGGAGGGCAAGCAGATCCTGCTCAGCGATTTTGGCCGATCACTGTTGCCGCATCTCCACCACATCGTGCAGGAGGCGGCAGCGACACGGACATTGGCCGACAATTTCCGGCTGCTTAACAAGGTTCCAATCCGGCTCGGTGTTATGTCGACCGTCGGTCCAGTGCGGCTGGCGCGCTTTCTGGCCAAGTTTCAGAAGGACTTTCTGGGAGTGGAGGTCGCAGTCAGCGAGGCGGGCGGGGCCGAGTTGAAGAGCATGCTGGAGAATGTGGAACTCGACCTGGCGGTGATGAACACGCTGGACTGCCTGCACGACGGCTTCACTGTCCATGATCTCTATAAGGAGCGCTATGTCGTCATCTTCCCGCCTGAGCACCGGCTGGCCAAGTTAAACGCCGTCAAGCTCGGAGATCTTTCCGACGAGCCCTATGTCGATCGTCTGTCCTGCGAAATGCGTGAGGTCGTGATGGGCGTCTGCCGTGATAAGAACGTCAATCTCTACGCCCGATTTCGTTCCGAACGAGAGGATTGGGTGCAGGCTATGGTCCTTGCGCGAATTGGATTTGCTTTCATGCCGGAGTGCTCGGTGACGCTCCCCGAACTGCTGCAACGACCGCTAATCGAACCAGAGGTTACCCGCACCATTTCGCTGGTCAGTATGCCGGGGCGACAGTTCAGCCCGGCCACGGCCGCCATGGTGCGGGCAGCACAAAGCTTCGGCTGGCCTGGGTAATCGTCCATGACCGGACATGATCCAACCATTCAGGCTATTCTATCTCGCGTACCCCTGTGCCAGCCACTTGGCGCAGGCGGGTCCGAGTTCTTTCACGGCCTTGGCCTCATGGGCCGCAATCTCGGCGGCACTTAGCGTGTCACGCCAGCGGCCATTGGTGCCCTTGTTGATGAAGGTTTTCGCACCGCCGTTCCACATGATTCCACCGCGCGGCGCCACCATGTCAGCGTGGGCCTTCATGTAGACGAAGGTGCAGTGCTCGACGATTTTTGGAAATTTAACCTCATCAATCGGGATTTCGAGGAAAGCCGCAATCTCGCGAATTGATTTGGCGAGATCAGTGTGCCCAAGAAGGAGAAGTCGATAGTAAGTGTGGCAGGGCCAGCGCCTTCCTTTGCGCGCCGCTTTCCATACTCGATCAACTTGCTTCGCTTCAAATCATGTATTCGCGTGTCACCGAGTGAAATGCGGAGAGCTTCAAGTACATTTGACTTGGATCGCCGAATTGGCTTGCCTACTTCCTTGTGGTCGCTGATATGAAGATCGATGATAGAAGCCAACGTCCGCACGCTCTTCGGATCAGGTGAATTCGGTAGAACACCTCGATCAATGTTGCGTTCAGTTGCGAGGGCCCACTCATCAGCGTCTTTATGGCGGAGGAATGTCGCAGTGACGTACTTGCCTTTTCGGCGCACCTGGGCGCGCCAACTTCCAGAAGGGAGCTTGACGATTGCGGCCATACGTGTGCACTCCTCTTTTCGTGTGCAAATCATGTGCAGTAACGGAGCGTAGCCCCGGTACAAACCGTGAAAACGTGTGCAAATTTTGTGCACATGTTCTCGCTTTAGTCCATTGTAGTATAAGGTCAAAATATTGAATTTAAAGGAAAAAACATTCGCGGTAGCCCCCATGATGGATGGGAACGACAATGCAAAGAAATCAATAGGTTAGAAACCTCCGTGTGCGCAACGTGTGCAGTAAGGGACAGTGTGTTGCGTGAAGTTGCGGGAACTTCTCGCATATATGACTTCGGGAAGTGCGGCAATATCGGGCAGGCCAAAGGTGCATATCAGTTCCCTTGGGTAAAGCACCACGAGAACTGCCTGAGCCCTCCTGTCAGCGCGTGGGGGAGCTTGCTCTGCTATGTCCTTGACTCGGCAGTAGTTGGACAATCCGCGTCCTTCCAGGCAGGAAGGCCGCCGTCAAGAAGGTATACTTTTTTGTAGCCCCAGGCGACTGCCTTGGCAGCGGCAATCGCCGATTGCCCGCAATATTTACTCTGGCAATAAAAGACGATTTCATCGTCGGATTTGGCTACCTTCCTCAGTTCCTCCTTCGACAGGTTCGAAACCAGCGAAAGGTTGATGGCACCCGGCACATGGCCCCGCACATAAGCCGCATGGGAACGAACATCGATAAAGCGCACGCTGCGATCAAATAGAGAGCCAGCCGGAAGCGCGCCGAGTTCGGTCGCGCCAATGACTTCAAAGGCCCCATCCGGCCGCCGCTTCAGCAATGCCGCGAATAGCTCGAATGGCATGTCGGCTCCAGCACCTTCCGGGATTCCGGCCTTGCGCAGTCCATCTACCAGCGTCTCGACATATGGCCGATGATAATTCAGCATATCGACATTCCAGTACCATTTGGCTTCCTCCAGGCTCATGGGTTCGGAGGCAAAAGCGAGTGCTTGACGGTTAAAGCGTCCCATCGCCTCCAACACTTGATCGCCCAGGCCAAGCTGTCCGAAGCTGGAAACCAGCGTCATGTAATCGCTTCTATTCGCCGCGCCTTGCGCCTCAAGCCGTTCGACCGCCTCGGCCGCCTCAAGATATTTCCCTTGGTTGAACAAGCTCATCGACAGAACGCGCAAGGAGGCCGGAGAAAAATATCGATCGGTGCTCATTGCGAGGTTCAATTCACTTTCCGCCTCTTTGGCCCGGCCGGCAACGTTGAGAAGCAGTGCCTTGGTCACCAAAATTTCAGGATCGTCTGGAGCAATTTCTCTGGCTTTGTCGATGTCGACCAGTGCCTCGTCAATCCGATTAGTCTGCAGAGACCACGTCGCCGCCACCAAATAAGAAAGTGACGTCGGCGCGTCCATGGCTTTGACAAGGTGAGCTTGAAAGCTCGGAAAGGTGCGTACTACTGTGGCACTGTTCGTGGAATACCAGAGAGAGGAAACGATCCTAAGTTGCGCCAAGGCAGCGGCGGCGTGTGCCTGGCTATAGCGGGGATCGAGCCGGATCGCCTGCTCAAACATTGAGATTGCCATCAGCGTATCTTCCTCGCTGTCGCGATGGAGAAATTCGAGGCCGGCACGCAGCGCATCGTACGCCTTTGGGTTGGCCGTCTCCGCCACCGGTGCAGGCTTTCCTCCGGCCGTCCAGCCTGCGGCAACGGCTTGTGCCTTGCCGGATACCGCGCCAGGCGCAGCAGAGCGCAGGGGCTGCCAAAACGTGGCTGCCGCAACGGCAAGGAGTGCCATTGCGCCGGTGCCGAGTGCCGCGAGAGTCCGCACTTGCCTGGCTCGGACAGCCGTGCCTTGGCCGGCAGCGTTAACGGCCTCGGTTTCCACAGGCAAGACAAGCCGGTAGCCGCGCTTAACCACAGTCACAAGGAAGGTGTGTCCCTCGTCATTTAGGGCGCACCGGATTTCGTGGATGCATTGAACCAAGCTATCGTCGGTCACGGCCACATTGGGCCAGATCGCCGACATCAATTCGCTTTTGGTGACAAGCCGATTGGCGTGTCCGGCCAAGTATGACAACACAGCAAAGCTTCCGGTCCGCAAAGGGATTGAATTTCCCGAGCGGTCGCACAGCAGCTCGGTGCCGAAGTCGACCGTTACACCGTTAATGACTAGCACGCGCCCACCGTTCACCACGGCGACTCTCCTCGAAGGTCCAAGACCAAAGGTCATCGCATCTATATCACAGTCTGAATGTGCGCGAAACCAGGAGGTTAGCGCATTCCTTCGGACAAAATTCGGCAGAATTTCGCCATGTCTTCGTGACCTGTCGGCCGTGGCCCGTCTACCCTGCCGCTTCGGTTGGATGTCTGTTCATCGGAGGAAAGCCAATGACTGCAATGACTGGGCTGCCACGAAACCTTGGATATGTGCTTCAGTCGCTGTGCATATGGCTCATGTTCGTCTTCGCTGTTCCGGCGTCGGCTGGATCTGACCCGCTCGCATCTTGGAACGATACGTCTCCAAAGACGGCTATTCTCGAATTTGTAAAGAGAGTGACCATCGAGAATTCACCCGACTTCGTTCCGGTCCGCGAGCGCGTGGCTGTCTTTGACGACGACGGGACGCTCTGGGTCGAACATCCTTTTTCTGCCCAACTTGCCTTCGAGTTTGATTGTGCCGCAAATGTCTTGGCCAGCGACTCGGACAGAAGTTCGAAGCAACCATTCAAGGCGGCGCTCGATCGCGACGCGGAAACTCTGGCCAAACTGGGTCAGGAGGGCATGGGCAAACTCATGGCGGCGACGCACGAAGGCTGGAGTACCAGCGACTATGAGGCAATACTTTCTTCTTGGGCGACTTCAACGAATGATACCCGTTTCAAACGCCTGTATTCCGAACTCACTTACAAGCCCATGATAGAGTTGATCTCCTATCTGCGCGCAAACGGATTTCAGGTTTATATCGTCACAAGCAATAGCGTCGAGTTTGTGCGTTTCTGGGCCGAAGGGGCTTTTGATTTGCGGCCCGAGCAAATAATCGGCTCGTCTATAGCGACGAAGTTCACGATGACAAACGGTAGACCGGAGCTGGTGCGCCTGCCTGAAATCAGCTTGGTCGCCAACGGCGCGGGAAAACCGCCAGCCGTTTATCAACGCATTGGCCGGCGGCCGATCGCCGTTTTCGGTAACTCCGATGCCGATATGGAAATGTTGCAATGGGCAACCATGGCGAACGGGCAACACCTTGGTGTGTTGCTCCATCATACGGACGCCATTCGCGAATTCACGTATGACCGCAACACAAATTTCGGCCGCCTTGACAAGGCATTGAGTGTTGCTGCCGGGAACGGCTGGATTGTGGTCGATATGAAGAATGATTGGAACGAGGTGTTTCCGTCAAAGGCGAAATGACGCTAGGGTGACCATTGCTGAAAGCCGGACAATTGCGAACTTTCGAGACCAACATGGCCGCTGGCACAGGTTCAGCGGCTGCGCGAATTTTTCCAGCGCTGCCATGGAATGGCCAATACGATGATGGGAGGAAACCATGACCAGATTTGCTATCGTCGCCGCGTGTTTCATTTCTGCTGCGGCGATCCCTGCTTCGGCCGATAGTGTCCCAATGTTGAAGCCCGGAGAGGCCATTGCCATCATGCCAGATGGCAATATGGCGAGAGGCATGATAACGGACGCAAAGAAGCTGGAAATGCTGATGAAAGTATCCAAGCCCATCCCGTGGTGCAAAATGCTGATGGCTGGGCCCGACGGTGCGGTTTATCTCGTCAATACCGACCAGCACAATCCAATGGTCGCATGCGAAGAGATGGTGCCAGGGGCACAATAGTTCATGAGGTGAGCCGTAAAACGATTACTCTCTACCTTGTCGGCAAATTCGCCAATGAGCCAAATAGGCCGAATTTAGTGCGGAAATCTCGAAAAAATTTAGATAAAACAGATAGCTAAAGACAAGACAGGCCAAATGATGGGCGATAGTTGATTCGAACCAATAACTCCTGCAATGTGAAAACACGCGGCGCCATAATGCGCCCCGGTGTCGCCCTAGATTGAGGTGAATCTGTCAGGAGAATCAGCTTCATTCGTTCCAACAACTAAGCGGACCGTCAAAGGCGTTGGTGCCGTTGGCAACCTGAATGTAGATTCCATCTGAAGGCTCGGCACCCATGGTGCTACGGGTGTCGAATACGTGTCTACAAGTCCTACAGGGAGGCGGGCCATTTGGCCATTCTCATGCGACACCGTCAGTTGGACAAAGAGCGCGCTTGTCACATCGCTCGATTTGATGCGATTCGTATTTGGTTGGAAATGGCAAAACACCGGGCTTGCCACAAAGCGAAATTCGCGGCGGCCCTTTTCGGTTTCGTCGAGAACCTCCGAACCCAGGATTATGTAACGAAACTCCTCCTGATTGATGTTCGAACATCCACTCCTATTCACGGCTTTTCCAATTGAGAAGTGAGGAGGGGAGGGACTATAAAGGGCGTGTGCAGTGACCCGTTTCGTGTGCGCTATGTGTGCAGTGAACCGAGGAAAGTAGGCTAAATGATCGCGAAAACACAGTTTTCTGCGCATAGGTTTTGTTGTGCGCCCCTGATGGATTGGAACGACAATACAAGGAAATCAATAACTTAAGAACCGTCGTGTGCGCTACATGTGCAGTAAGGGACCGTGGTTTGCGTGCACATTTGTGAAATTTGTTTTACTTTCAATTCAAACTTGGATGCTTTGTCCCAACGAACTTAGAGCCTTTCTGACTTTGACTGAATCGCCGGGTCTTCCCAAATCAGTCTGATTTTGATTCAACATGTGTGCTGAATGGAGGTCAGCATGCATGGCTCGAGCTTATTCTTTGGATTTGCGTGAACGTGTTGTGAAATCGGTTGCTGGTGGAAAATCCTGCCGCGCGGCGGCGGCCTTGTTTGATGTCAGCGTTTCGAGTGTGGTGA
>JANNXN010000159.1:0-4837 GCA_031409595.1 Rhodobiaceae bacterium | reverse complement strand
CATTGCCCGCACAGTCGACGCCATCGGCTGGCGTTTATTCGGTCGCTGACAGCCTGACAGTGATCTACTGATCATGAAAACCCGCTCCTGGATATTTGGTCTTTTGATGGCGGCAACTTTTGCATCGGGCCCGGCTGCGTTAGCCGCGTCATCGCTGCAGATTTCGCCAGTCAACATAGAAGTGCCTGCTCCGGGAGCGGTTTCCAGGATTACGCTCAACAATATGGGCGATGAAACGCTCAACGCCCGAATCCGGATTTACAAATGGGTGCAAATCAACGGCAAGGATAAACTTGCTGCAACCCGGGATGTTGTCGCAAGTCCCCCTGCATTGAAGCTGGAAAGAGCTGGCACCCGGCAAAAAGGGCGCTATGCGGGTGCCCGAAACATATAGCCGCAACAAAGACAGGACGGTCCGCCGAACCATGAGTTCTCCGGCAAGCGCCAATTTACCACAAAAAAATGATTAAATTTAACCATATTTCTGCACTTCGTTTTAAATCCGTCGCATCTATGTTTGCACAGGGAATGGCGGGGGGCCTGATGGACTACATCATTGACACTCGTCGTTGCCGTTAATTTGTGCAAAAACAAAACAGGAAGTGTCATGCGTAAAAATATCATATTAATGGCCGCAGGTGCGGTTCTACTCAGTTCGTCAGCGGCGTTCGCCCTTACCGCCACCGACGCATTCCAGGCAACCGTAACCATTACGTCGAATTGCATCATCGTTGCGAACGATCTCAACTTCGGCACCTTGGGCGTTATTGCCGGTACTGAAACTGCGACTTCAAACGTTGCTGTTACATGTACGAATGGCACGGCCTACAACTTGTCCTTTTCAGGCCTGGTTGGCGGCGTGACCGACAGCGGCCTGATGGTAAACGGCGGTGAAGATGTGGCTTACAACGTTGTACTGTCAAGCGCTGGCGGCATCGGCACAGGCAGCGTCGTCAACTCATCGATCCTGGGTTCGCTCCCCGTACAGTCGACGCCAACGCCTGGCGTCTACACGGTCGCTGACAGCCTTTCAGTGATCTACTAAATCATGAGAACTCGCTCCTGGATATTTGGTCTTTTAATGGCAACAACTTTTGCATCGGGCCCGGCTGCGTTAGCCGCGTCATCGCTGCAGATTTCGCCGGTCAATATAGAAGTGCCTGCTCCGGGAGCGGCTTCCAAGATTACGCTCAACAATCCGGGCGAGGAAGCGCTCAACGCCCAAATTCGAATTTACAAATGGGTCCAGATTAACGGCAAGGATGAACTTGTTCCAACCCGAGATGTTGTCGCAAGTCCCCCTGCATTGAAGCTTGAGCCCGGCAAGAAGGGTGTTGTGCGGATTGTGCGCGTCACTAAGGCTCCAGCCGCACTTGAAGAGACATATAGATTGGTTGTTGACGAAGTGCCCAGGCCAATGAAGCCTGGTCAAACTGGCGTGGCCTTTGCGCTTCGCTATTCCATTCCAGTGTTCTTCTCCAAGCCAGGCTTGGAATCAGACGTTGCGTGGAGCGCATCGGTTGCTGGCGGAAAGCTCATTTTGCATGCGCAAAATGCGGGCCAACGCCGAGTTAAAGTGTCGGCACTTAAAGTGATCAACAGTTCGGGGGCCACAATAACTGTTGCCGAAGGCCTTGCTGGCTATGTTTTGGGGCAATCCTCCAAGACCTGGACAATCGGCGGCAAGGCTAAATCGATTGCGGGGACGATCAAGATCATAGCCCAAAGTGACATTGGGCCAATTGAAGTGACAACAGATGTGGTGGCGACTAACTAATTTCGGTTTTGTCCTACCGCTCGCTGTAATAGCTTCGCTCTCGTTTGCGAATGCGGAAACGACCGAAACTGATCAGGTTCAGCTTCAACTTGATGTTCGTGTAAACGGATACTCGCTGAATCTGATAGCGGCATTTTTGCAAATGCCGGACGGCAAGATCGCAGCCACCAGGGCCGAGCTCATCGAGCTTGGCGTTGCGGTGCCGGGTGATGGCGTTCCGGAAGAAATCGTCGTGCTCGATTCACTTCCGGATGTTTCGTATGTCTACGATGATGCAATGCAATCCATTGAACTTGAACTCCCAAATGATTTGCGGTTGGCGAAAAAACTTGAAGCCGCTGGTGAGGATGAATTCATCGCGGCGCAAAGCAGCACGGGCCTCGTGGTGAACTATACTGGTTATGGCGCTGCCAACTACGACTTGCCGAGCGGGTTGGAAACTTTCAACGGAGCCTCGCTTTCGCTGGATGCGCGGGCATTCTCGAATTATGGCAGCATTCGTCAAACCGGCATTATCGGGACGACAACGTTTTCTGAATTCACCGCGCTCCGCCTCGATACAACCTGGCAATATTCGGACCAAGCCTCGATGCTCAGCTACCGGCTCGGGGACATTATCAGTGGCGGGCTTTCGTGGACGCGCCCGGTCCGGCTGGGTGGCGCGCAGGTACAACGAAATTTTGCCCTTCGCCCCGATTTGATCACCATGCCGCTTCCGAGCTTTGAGGGAAGTGCGGAAGTGCCGTCGACGCTGACAGTTTTTGTGGGCGGCGTGCAGGCCTATTCAAGCGACGTGGAACCTGGCCCTTTCAAGGTTGACCGCCTGCCGGTTTTCACCAATTCGGGAACGGCCCGCATTGTGTTGACAGATTCAACTGGCCGGGAAGTTGCGAGCGAACAGGACTTCTTCACCTCACCAGACCTGTTGACAAAGGGCATCTATGATTTCTCGCTTGAGGCTGGCGTCGTGCGGCGTGACTTTGGCAGTGAATCGTTTGGCTATGACAATTCGCCGGTTGCTATCGCCAGTTTGCGCTATGGCATCAGCGATATTGTGACGGGCGAGGCCCATGCGGAAGTGAGCAGGGACTTGATCGACATAGGGATTGGCGGATTATTCTCAGCCGGCAGGCTTGGCACATTCGACACGGCCGTTGCCGGCAGCTTGTTTGATGGCAACAAGGGCGTGTTCGTGCGGGCTGGGTGGTCTGGTCATTTTGGCGACCTGGGAATGAACGTGTCGACCCAGCGGACATTTGGTGACTTCTTTGATATGGCGGCGGCAACCGCCCTGCCGGCAACGCCTGGACCGCTGGTTTCATCAGTGCCGCGAGCCATTGACCAGGCTTCGATCGGCTATACGTTTCGTGATTGGGAATCTGGCGTGGGCGCCAACTTCATTCACCAGCTCGACACCGCAGGAAAGCGGTCACTCATTGTCAGCGGCAATTTTTCGCAAAATTTCCCCCATGAAATCACGGGCTTTATTACCGGCTTTGCTGATTTTGGCGATGCCAGGGAATATGGCGCGTTTATCGGATTTTCGATGCCCTTTGGCGAAAAGATTTCAGTTTCGTCGGGCGTAGATGTATCGAGAACGGGTTGGAGTGCCGTGGCAGAAGCAAGCCGACAGAATGATGGCAAGCCCGGCTCATATGGCTGGCGCGTTTCCCATGGGGAAGGCGATCATCGGACAACTGAGGCCAATGGCAGCGTTGCCAGCTCAGTGGGACGGGCAAGCGGCCAAGTCAAGAAACTCGATGATGTTGTCAGCGCCAATCTGGCAGTTGAAGGGGCTGCTGTTGTTGCAGGTGGGGGTTTGTTTTTCGGAAATCAAATATATGACAGCTTTGCCATCGTGGATGCGGGTGCTCCCGGTGTTCCGGTGGAATACGAGAATCGTCTTGTCGGCAAGACAGGCGCCAATGGCAAACTGCTGCTGCCGCAGTTGCGCTCGTTCCAGAAAAACAAGATTGCGATTGACGTGGAGAATTTGCCGTTGAATGCCCTTGCCCCGGAATCCGAGACCATTGTGGTGCCAGCCGAATTGAGCGGCATCGTTGTCGATTTCGGGGTCAAGGCGGATGCCGCTGGCGCTGTGGTCATTCTTAAAGATGCTGCCGGAGAATTCATTGCCGCCGGTTCAGAGGTTGTTCTCGTCGGTTCGGAAGAGCCTTTCGTGGTGGGCTATGACGGCGAAGTCTATGTGACGGGCATTGCCGCAGAGAATATCCTGAGCGTCAAGGTTGGCGACGGCAGTTGCCAGGTCAAGTTCGCGTTTACACCAGAAACTGAAACTCAAACAACGATTGGCCCCTTGCAATGTTCATAATCCGGTTACTCGCAGTATTGGGCCTGTTGTTGTTGCAGAGTGTTGCTGGCAATGCGCAATCCTGCAGCTTCTCGAATACGGGTGTGAATTTTGGCAACGTAAACCTCACCGCAAATGTGCCATATACGGCAACCGGCACGTTTACTGCAAGCTGCTCGGGGATCGCCAATGCGCGGATCAAGATTTGCCCCAATTTTGGAGCAGGGAGCGGCGGTACAACCGGCACAGGTGACCCCCGCCGCATGACGCAGGGCGTAAACCTGCTTGACTACGGTCTTTATGAAGCCGCCAATTTTTCAAATGTTTGGGGATCGAATCTGTGGGGGTTAACCCCTGACGTTGACGGCATCATCATCAGGCTCGATGCTGCAGGTGCTGCGGCCCCGGTTGCCAAAACCATTTATGGACGGATACCGGCTGGTCAAACCGCACTGCCTACGGGCACTTTTCTTTCGACCTTTTCGGGCAATAATGCGCTGGTGCAATATACCTACGTCAACAACAGTAGTGCGAGTTGCAGCCCGTCGCCTGGTGGTTCCACGCAAAGTGTTCCATTTATCGTGCGCGCAACCAATAACAGCAGCTGCACAGTTGCGACCACGGCCCTCAGTTTTGGCACCCAGCCAGACCTGGCCACCGCGCGGACCACGACAAACACAGTTTCCGTTACCTGCACAACCGGAACGCAATATGAAATAGGCATGAGCAACGGCTCTTCGGGCGGCACG
>JANNXN010000158.1:0-6141 GCA_031409595.1 Rhodobiaceae bacterium | reverse complement strand
AATCATTGTCGCGTGAAACGCCGAGCGCCTGCGCTGCCGCGTCCCGCTGGCTTTCTTCGGGCAGGAGACCACCGAAGAACGGGCGGCACTCGCGACGACTGAAGGGCTCCGCCCGCTTTGGCAGCGATGCCGACAAAGGCGGTGCGTCGTCGCCTTTGAGCCAATCCGGCGCGTAGGCGAAGCCGAGCTCGCCATGCTGGTTTTGCGTCAGCTGACCAACAAGACGCCCATCCCACCATATATCAAGGGCGCGCGTCATGCCTTGCGCGCTCCTCTGGGTCCAGGCGGGGCCACGATTTCGAGGGAACACCCAAGTGCTGCCAGAACTTGCAGCGTCTTCCCGATTTGCGCCGTTGGCTTGCCCGCTTCGAGATCGACGATGAAGCGCAAGCCGACACCCGAAGCACCCGCAAGTTCGTCCTGCCGCAGGCCGGCAGCCTTGCGGGCGGCCCGAACAATGTCGCCTATTTCGGCAGGGGTGAGCGTAGGCTTTATCATAATATTTACCGAGCGGGAAAATAGCACGAATTTCTGAAGAGTGTCTATATAAATATCCCGCTCGGGAAAACCAACATGATGTGGCAGTGACAAAGGTAAAATATTCCCGCTCGGGAATATTTCCGCCAAAGCGACTGCCTCAGCCTGAACGGCCCCCGGCCTGCGCCAGCACATCTTCTCATGCCAGCGGCCCTTCGATCATACCGGGCGGGTTCACCACCAAGTTGTCATCGCCGGATTTATTCCGGCGACCCATTGTTCAGCACGTTCGAACATTGGGCGCGCTGAACAATGGGTCCCCGGGACAAAATGTTTAGCCCGGGGATGACAGGAAATGGTAAATGCTGGCGCACATGAGTCAAGCCATTGGTCCTTCGCTACATATTACCGGGTCTATCAACAAGTCCACTACTGAGGCGTAAGCCAACCGCGCTCGGACAGGGCAAAGTCGACGTGAATGACCGAGGCTGTGTAAAAACACGCAGATATGATAGAGTGTTTCTGTGATTTGGAGATGGATCATGGGGCGTTTTGTTGAAGGTGAAGATCGCAGTCAGTCACTGCTGTTACCGGAATCTCTGGATGATTATGTGGGTGAAGATAATCCGGTTCGGGTGATTGAGGCATTCATTGATGCACTTGATCTTGGCGAACTTGGTTTTGATGGCATGATGCCTGCCGTGACGGGCCGCCCAGCCTATCACCCGTCAACGATGCTCAAGATTTATCTCTATGGTTATCTGAACCGCATCCAGTCGAGCCGTCGGTTGGAGCGCGAAGCCGGACGTAATATCGAGTTGATGTGGCTGACGGGACGGTTGACGCCAGACTTCAAGACGATTGCCAATTTCCGCCGTGATAATGGTGCTGCAATAGGTGCTGTGTGCAGCCAGTTCGTGGTTTTATGCCGCAAACTTGACCTGTTCAGCGCTGCTGTGGTTGCCATTGATGGCAGCAAGTTCAAGGCTGTGAACAATCGGGATAAGAACTTCACAGTGCACAAGGTCGATGCGCGGATTGAACAAGTCGATGCCAGCATCACGCGGTATCTTGCTGCTTTGGACCGGGCCGACCGCGAGGAGAGCGATGTTCCTGAAGTCAAGGTGACACGCCTCAAAGACAAGATCGCCGGACTGCACCGCCAGATGCAGGATTTGAAGGCGATGGCCAAGCGGGTTGATGCCGCGCCTGATCAGCAAGTGTCATTGACCGATCCAGATTCCCGCTCCATGGCGACAAGTGGGCGTGGTTCTGGAATGGTGGGCTATAATGTGCAAGTTGCTGTTGATACTGAGCATCACCTCATTGTGGCCCATGAGATCGCAACAACTGGGAGTGACCGCAGCTTGCTCAAGCCGATGGCCAGTAAAGCCAAAGACGCCATGGGTACGAACACGCTCTCTGCCATTGCTGACCGTGGCTATTTCAGTGGAGAGCAAATTCTGGAATGCGATGAAGCAGGCATTGTCCCACTCATTCCCAAGCCGCTCACATCAAGTGGCATCGCGCGCGGGTTATTTTCCAAGCAAGACTTTTTCTGCAATGCCGAGCATGATCACTATGTCTGCCCGACCGGGCAAAGGCTCACCAAAGGTGCGCATCGATCAGATCGCGATGGTAACGTCAATTTCTATCGCAATCTGACCGCCTGTTTCACCTGCACACTCAAATCTCGCTGCACGCTCGAGAAGCTGCGCCGTATCCGGCGCTGGGATCATGAAGCTGTGCTTGATACGATGCAAAAACGGCTCGATCACATGCCAGATGCTATGGCCATCCGCAGGCGTACCGTCGAACATCCCTTTGGCACCCTCAAGGCCTGGATGGGGGCAACCCATTTTCTCACCAAGACACTCGCAAAAGTCAAAACCGAGATCAGTCTTCACATTCTCGCCTATAATATCAAGCGAATGATCCAGATGTTCGGCGTTCTGCCCCTGATCAAGGTCATCAGAGCCTGAGGACCTTGTTCAATCAACTTGCCTGAGCACCAAAGTCACAAAATAATCGCGCAAAACACAATCAAGCCATTTGCAGAGTCGTCCATGTATTCGTTTTTACACAGCCTGGACCCTGAGCGGTAGTTGCGCGGCATGTGATCAATGAATCTTCCTATATTCTTCGCGTCCTGCGATCCGGCCAAGTGCTGTCACAAATTTGAACAAAATTTTCAGGCGGCTGACGCAATTGGCGATAGCGCCGGGCTTGTCTGCCTTGACTGCCTCAGTCGCAGCGGTTGGATATTGAATAACCCTATTCCGCTTGGATACGCCAAGCCCAAATGGCACCAGAGTGGAATATTCATCGAGGATATCGAAGCGCATGGTGTTTCTCCTTGTCGCGGAACGCTGTGTGCTGTTCCTTGAAAACCAATCTACCGATGCGCCGTCAGGCAACTGCCAATCGGGACGTCAAGCTCTCGTCAATGGGGCGTCAATTCTGCTATGTTGAAGTCAATTCGCCCGGACAAAGGGATCAAATACGCCGACGTCGGAGCAGTTTTCATGACAGTTTACCGATTTCATCTCTTTGGCTCGCCCAATTTTGAGACTTTGGCAGGTGATTCCGTTACAATCCGGTCGCGCAAGGGGGTTGGACTGCTGGCCTGTCTTGCTTTGGCCGAAGGCAAGCCGGTCGGCCGCGCTCAACTCTGCGCGTTGCTGTGGTCGGATCGGCAGGCGGCCCAGGCCAGGGCAAGTTTGCGTCAACTGCTCGTCGATCTGCGCCATGATTTCGGCCATGCCAGCGATGTCTTCGATACCGCAACCGATGGCGCTATCTCTTGCAATGGAACGGCCATCGTTTTCGATGTTGCCGAGTTTCACCAGTTCCGCCGGGCCGACGACCGGCAGACTCTGGAGCGGGCATTCGCCCTGCGGCGCGGCCAGTTCATGGAAGGTCCAGCGCCGGGGGATACCGCTTTCGCCGATTGGGTCGAAGACAACCGCCGTTCACTGGACAATCTGTGGTGCGAGGCGACAGCGAGGCTGCTTCGGGTTCTCGAGCGCGAAGGCAATCATCGGCGAAGCTTGGAGGTTGCCGGCCAATTATTGTCCGTCGATCCGCTTTGCGAACTGGCCCACCAGTCGGTGATCCGGGCGCATCTCGCTATGAACCATCGCAGTTTCGCACTGAGGCACTATAAGGAGTTCCGGGAAAAGCTCGATCGCGAACTGGGCGTGGAGCCAGACGCATTGACCAGGCAAATCATACAGGCTGCGTCAGCGCCGCAGACCGTGTTGACCGCATCTGCCGAAGCATCGGTTCATGTCATCGTGGCACGCAGGCCAAAGGCCTCGATCGCCGTCCTGCCTTTCGAACTGCCCGGTCAAAATGCCGACGACCTGCACTTCGCTGACGGACTGGCGGAAGATTTGAATACGGAGCTTTCCCGCTTCGCCGACCTGGCGGTCATCGCCCAGGCTTCGGTCAGGGAACATGCTCGGCCTGACCAAGGCGGGCCGCGCCAGCTGGATGCCGACTATCTGGTGCGCGGCAGCGTGCGGCGGGCGGAGCATCGCGTCCGCATCACTGCAAGCCTCGTTCATGCCGCCGATGGCACGATGCTCTGGTCCGAACACTTTGACCGCGATTTCGGCGATATCTTCGCGCTTCAGGACGACATCGTTCACCGCATTGTCGCCGTGCTGGCGGCACGCGTCCAAGCGTTCGAGATGGAAAAGACACTGCAAAAACCGGCCATCGATTATGAGGCCTACGACCTGTTCCTGAAAGCCAGATTCCTTCAACAGGGAGGAAGCAAGGAGGGTATTCTGGCGGCCCGAGCCCTGCTTCGCGAGGCCATCACGCGCGAGTCCGGCTTCGCCTCCGCCTTTGTCGAACTATCGCTTGGATACCTTGCCGAACAGCAAAGTGATTGGAGTACCAATCCAGACGTCGCTGGACGGGAGGCTTTAGCCATGGCCAGACAGGCGGTCGCGATCGAACCTACCAACAGCAACTCCCATCGTGCACTTGCAGCCGCGCAATTCTACTGCAATAGCAATTTCGATGCTGCCAGGGCCCATGCTGATATGGCGTTGGTGCAAAATCCGAATGATCAATATAGCATGTGCTTGCTGGGCTTCGCCTTGACCTGCAATGGTCATGTCGCGGAGGGCCAAAGCTACTCCGTTGAATCTCTCAAACTTAGCCCTCTGGTGCCAGAGCCCTGTCTTTTCGCGGTTGCTCTTGGCGCATATCTGGAGGGCAATTTTGCCGACGCGGTCAGCGGCTTTGCACGGATTACCGGGGCATATGATGAAATTCTCGCCTGTCTGGCGGCGGCGCTCTGGAACCTCGGCCAGCATGATGCCGCACACGCCGCCATGCAGCGATTTATGACGCTCAAACGCCAGAAAATGGCCGAGTATCCCGGCAACGACGTCGAGCAATGGCGGTCTTATCTTCTCCGCCGGATGCCGATTACCGATCACGTTAGCGTGGAAAAACTGTTCGAAGGCTTCCGCAATGCCGGGCTGCCGGTATGAAAAAGTGCCAGACGGCTTGAATTGGAATGCGGTTCCGAAACTGAGCTGTACGCCATACCTTCAACAATGCTTTCCGAATAGAATGACGTTCGTCCACCCGCTGCCCGTTTCACGGGCACTTGGTTGATTCTTCATGATGAAGCGCAATTTCCACGTCCGGTCTCTGGAGAAAACTGAACAATGCTTTCCACAACTCCCCCAAAATAGAACACCTATTCCATTTTTCTTGGATTTTTCGCCTTTTCGTGATTAAGTCGGAAAAAATTTCCAAACTGTGCAAAAAAATGGATTTTTTTGATGCTCTAATGTCATGCTTTTTGGTGATTTTTTGATGCTAAAAGTGAGCCTGTTTGACCGATTTTGATGACATTCCGCGCGACTTTCCGGGCCTCAAGGAGCGCATTTTGGAGCGTGGCCCCGCCCTCCCCAGGCGCCTCAACCAGGTGGCCATCTATGCCATTGAATTCCCCGATGAGGTGGCCTTTGGAACCGTCGCCAGCATCGCGGTCCACGCCGGGGTGCAACCCTCAACGCTGGTGCGCTTTGCCAAGGCCATGGGCTATCAGGGGTTCTCCGAACTGCAGGAAGTGTTCCGCTCGAGGCTCCGCGAGCGCATCTTGAACTATGAGGAGCGCCTCGAGCAATTGCGCCACCACGCCCAGTCGGCCTCAAAACCCAACGTCATTTTTCATGGCTTCAGCAACGCCGCCAAGAAATCCATCGACATCCTGCAAGAGCGCCTTGAGCCCGACAAGCTGGACCGCGCCGTGCAGATCATGAGCAACGCCGAGACCATTTATCTCGTGGGGCTGCGCCGCTCATTTCCGATTTCAACTTACATGTCCTACGCCTTCGGCAAACTCAATATCCGCAATGTGCTGATTGATGCGATCGGCGGCCAGGCCCCCGAAGAACTGAGCTTTGCAACCGGCAATGATTGCGTGCTGGCCATCAGCTTCACGCCCTACGCCGCCGAAACCATAGCCCTCACCCAGGCTGCGGCAGCCAGGGGCGTGCCCATCGTTTCGATCACCGACTCAGGCTTCTCGCCCATCGCTTCGCTAGCCAAGGTCTGGTTTGAAGTGGCCGAAGCAAATTTCGAAGGCTTCCGCTCCATGTCAGCCACGCTGTCACTGGCCATGACGCTGACAGT
>JANNXN010000157.1:0-20001 GCA_031409595.1 Rhodobiaceae bacterium | reverse complement strand
CGGATTGCGGTTTTGTGGGCGTTGAAAACCAGTCCACAAACTTCCCATCCCGCCCCAACAGATATTTATGAAAATTCCAGGTGGGCCGCCCCAACATGCCAGCCTGCTTGCCAGCCCATTGATAAAGCGGATGCGCCGCCTCCCCGTTAACCACAGTCTTCGCGGACAAAGGAAAAGTCACGCCATAGTTCACCTCGCAGAAGGTCGCAATGTCGGAAGCCTCCCCCGGCTCCTGCCCTCCAAAATCATTGCAGGGAACGCCCACAACAACCAGCCCCTTGTCTTTGCAATCAAGCCAAAGCTTCTCCAACCCCTGATACTGCGGCGTGTATCCGCATTCAGAAGCCGTGTTGACCAGCAGCACAACCTTGCCCGCAAACTGCGAAAGCGCCATGGGCTGCCCGTCAATGCCCTGAAGCGTGAAATCGTGAAGCGAAGTTTCAGGAACAGTCATAGTCCACCTCGTAGCAATCCTCTTATCTTAGCCCTCGCCCCTCCGTGGGAGAGGGCGATTTGCGGGAATCGCAAATCGGGAGAGGGGCCGCCCTCAATGCCGCACCATACTCCCCACTTGTCATTCTTGCACAAGCCAAACATCCAATTCTGATAGCTGATGACATTCACCTAGGTGTCGGTCATATCATCTGGTGGTGAGAGCTTTCTAACTTCATCGGCCTTTTTTACCAACGGAACAAAGCTAGCAATTAAAGAACTGAGTGCACCCAACGGTCCGGAAAAATAACCTGCGAGCAGGGCTATTCCAGTAATTGTCGCAGCTTGAGTGGATTTCTCGATACCCGTCCCAATCCCTTTAACGGCATGTTCTCGAACAAACTTGAGTGGTCGGACAACAAAATTGCGAACGACCATGGCCCGTTGTGAAACAGCTGCCGCTTGTGTTTCCCTTGCTGCAACAATCTCACTTTGGTTTGATGACTGTGCGATTATTTGCTGGAGACGAGCTACTTCAGTTTGCCCTTCAGCCAGAGCTTGAATTGCACTTTGTGCAACAATTGTACTCTTCTCCACCGCGATAGTTAGTTTTTCAATTTCAACATTGACTGCCAATGCATCGCCCACTGCCAAATTCAGAGTCAGGCGGTTTGTTTCAATCTTGATAACATTCGGCAGCTGCGCTTTGAAATCTTCAAAACTATGCCAAGCATCTTCAATCATGGCGACGGCATCCGCAGAAAATTCTTTGCGGCCTTCAACAGAACATATTGCAGCAGCATCAGACTCGACAGAACGATAAGCGGAGAGAATTTTTCCTGCCGGAAGTTCAGCAGCAGATGACGATGCAATCAAAATCGCCGCCAACTCCAAGTCCTCAACATAGCGCGGCGGACATTGCGTTTGCTTAAATCGCCTTGCGGCCAGTCGAAGTTTCTGAACCAATTCAACTCGCATATCGTCCGCATCTGACAATGGTTCGGAACCACCAGTAACGGCTTTTGCAGCAATTTTGCCATCTTCAAAGTCAAAGACAAAGCTGGCTGGATACTGAACCAAATCAGCTTGGGTTAGAGCGGATTCAACGAGAGGTAGCGGTTTTGCAAAGTAAGAAACGGATTGAGAAATGAAAGTCCCGGCAGTGCGCCTCGCTGGAGGTACCAAAATTGATTGTCCAGGAGGCAGAGTCGCGGCCCATTGTTTTCCAGCTATCTCCTCTTCCTTCACCTTGATCAGCGCATTGACATGCGCGGGGCCTTTTGACCAATCCCCTTCAGAGTTCAGTGTGACCCGAAATATGTCTAGTTCCTCGCCACCGGGCGTAGGTTTGCCCTCAAGGACAGCATCATACCACCGCGTCCACACATCCCAACCGTTTTCAAGATTATGGAGCGAGGTTTCAAGTCTTGGCCATAAACCAGAAGCCCACTCAAATGTGCGATCTATTCTTAGTGGTTGTTTCGCAAGTATTAACACCGATCCACCATCGTTTATGAGTCGTGCATCAGCGGCAGCAAAGTCATAGATCGGGATATTGGAACCAACATCTTGAGCGGCGTGAGAGACAGTGTCAGCTGCAATTGAGGCTGTGTCGTCAGCGTCGTTAGTATCGACAGCGTCGGCGGCCCGAGAAGCAATGTACGCTTTGCGACCAGCAATCTTGGCTGCATAAGCTGCAGCCGCGACGTAGGAGCTAAGTTCATCGTTTTTGGATGGATATTTGGCGACTGCAAGAGACGACGCCAATGCGCGAACAACAGGCAAAACAATGTCTCTACTTACAGTCTGGTTTTTCCTCCGACGACCGAACTCCTCAGCAAGAACTGGAAACGCCCGCAACGCCGCTCTAACCGCGATAACAATACAAATATCTCGCGGTTGGGTACGCAACCACTCTTCAAAACCTTCTTGTTTTGCCAGATCAACCATGGCGCTTCACCAAATGCCTAACCCCAAACAGCACAACCCCCGCCACCAGCCCCCAAAACGCCGACCCCACGCCTTGAAAACTTAACCCCGAAGCCGTCACCAGAAATGTGACCAGCGCGCTCTCGATATCGCGCGGTTCTTTCAGCATCGCCACCACACTGCCCATCAGCGGTGAAAACAGCGCAAGCCCGGCAATCGTTGTGATCAGTGCCGCTGGCAAAGCACCCAGCACGCCAACAAACATCGCGGCAGCCAGCCCAACCAAAACATACAAAACCAGATAAGGCCACGCCACCAGCCAGCGCTTGCTCATATCCGGATGCGTGTCAGGCCCCGTCACCAGTGACGCCGTGATCGCTGCCATGTTAACGGCGTGGCTGCCGAACGGGGCCATCACCACCGAAGCCGCTCCTGTCACCAGCAGGCATGATGAAACTGGCGGCTCGTAACCAGCGGCGCGCAACACGGCAAAGCCCGGCAGGTTTTGCGACGCCATCGTCACCAGAAACAGCGGCACACCCAGGCTCAAAATCGTCGCCCAATGAAACTGGGGCGTGGTCCACACCAGCGCCGTCACACCTACATCACAACAGCCCCCCGTAAACCCGCCTGAATAAGCCGCCATCCCCACACCCAGAACCACAATCACCGGAACCGCAACCAGCGGATAACTCGCGCGCAATCCGAAAAATACGATGATCAGCGGCACAACAAACACAGGCATCGCCAAAACCGCAAGCGGCACGCCCAGCGTATATTTGAGCAGCACGCCAGCCAGCATGGCCGCTGCAATGGGTGAGGGGATCTGCGCGATGGCGCGCGCCAGTGGCTTCACCAAAGCCGCCAGACACATGAGCACGCCCGCCGCCACAAACGCCCCCAGCGCATTTTCATAAGTAACCCCAACAGCGCTCGTGGCAATGAGGGCAGCACCGGGCGTTGACCACGCCGTGATGATCGGCATCTTGTGCCAAAAGCTCAGGTAAAATGACGTAACTCCCATGCCAAAGCACAACACGGCAGCCCATGAAGCCTGTTGGACGGGCGATGCCCCCACGGCCTGCGCCGCCTGCATCACAATCAATATGCTGGAGGCGAACCCGACGATCACGGCGGTCGCCGCTGACGAGATCAAACCAAACCACGCGCGCCCGATCACCGCAGCGGAACTCCCGGCTGATATTTCGCAACCCGCATGATCATGGTGGTTTTGACGCTGTCCACATTGGGGGCGGCGGTGAGCGTCTTGATCACAAAATCCTGCAGCTCTGAAAGCTCGCTTCCCACACATCGCAAAATAAAATCCGCCTCGCCCGAAAGCGTATAGGCCTCGCGCACCAACGGCCATTCGGCAAGGCGTGCTTCAAACGCATGAAGTTCCGCCTCGTTCTGGCTCTTGAGGCCAACCATGGCAAACATCTGCACGTCAAACCCGAGCTTCTTGGCATCGAGCAGCGCCCTGTAACCCGCGATATAACCCTTCTCCTCCAACACCTGGACGCGGCGCAAAGTGGGTGGCGGCGACAGGCCAATCCGTGAGGCAAGCTCCACATTGGACAACCTGCCATTGTGCTGCAATTCCCGCAGGATCTTCAAATCGGTCAAATCAAGTGTGGCCGCCCGTTTCATGGCGCCTTTTGTGCAACATTATTGCGTGAAGGCCAAGCATTGTTCACAAGAACTTGTGCTGGCCTTGTTATGCCCCGCAAAAGAGCTATGTTGGTACGTCATAGCACAATTGGAGCCCTGATATGTCCGCCCGTCACGCCCGCGTCTTGATCCTGGGATCTGGTCCCGCAGGCTATACCGCAGCAATTTATGCCGCCCGCGCCATGTTGAAACCCCTGCTCATCCAGGGAATTCAACCCGGCGGCCAGCTCACCATCACCACAGACGTGGAAAATTACCCGGGCTTTGCCAAGGTCATCCAGGGCCCATGGCTGATGGAGGAAATGAAGGCGCAAGCCGAACATGTGGGCACCGAGGTTATCTCGGACACCATCACCGAAGTGAAGCTGAACCAAAAGCCCATCTGGCTCAAAGCCGATAGCGGCCAGGAATACACCTGCGACGTGCTGATCATCTGCACGGGCGCGCAAGCCAAATGGCTGAACCTGCCGTCGGAGGAAAATTTCAAGGGCTTTGGCGTGTCGGCTTGCGCCACCTGCGATGGGTTTTTCTATCGCGGCAAGAAAGTGCTGGTCATCGGCGGCGGCAATACGGCGGTTGAGGAAGCCCTGTTCCTCACCAATTTCGCCAGCGAAGTGGTGGTCGTGCATCGTCGCAATGAATTCAAGGCGGAGCGCATTTTGCAGAACCGCCTCTTCGCCCACCCCAAGATCAAAGTCATCTGGGACTCAGCGCTGGAAGATGTGATCGGCACCAGTAGCCCGAAAGGCGTCACCGCCGCGCGTTTGAAAAACGTCAAGACTGGCGCCATGCAGGAAATCGCAGCCGATGGAATTTTCATTGCCATCGGCCACAAGCCCGCGACGGAATTGTTCGAAGGGCAACTCCCTTTCAAGCTGGGCGGCTATCTCATCACCGAACCACGCACGACCTATACCGGCGTTCCCGGTGTCTATGCCGCAGGCGATGTGACCGACGATATTTATCGCCAGGCGGTGACCGCCGCAGGGCTGGGCTGCATGGCGGCCCTTGAAGCAGAGAAGTGGCTCCACACATCCGAGCAAGTGCAGAAAGCTGCCGAGTAGCCATGGATTGGGACAAGCTCAGAATTTTTCATGCGGTGGCAGATGCTGGCAGCTTCACCCACGCGGGCCATGAATTGAGCCTGTCACAGTCGGCCGTCAGCCGGCAAATCTCGGCGCTTGAAATTGATCTCAACGTGCCCCTGTTTCACCGCCATGCACGGGGCTTGATTTTAACCGAGCAAGGCGAAGTGCTCTACCGCACCGCCCATGATGTGTTCACCAAACTGGCAGCCGCAAAAACCCGGCTGATGGATTCAAAGGAAAAACCCTCCGGCGAACTTCGCATCACCACAACAGTGGGCCTGGGTTCCGTCTGGCTGACGCCCCGCATCAAGGAATTCACCGAACTCTATCCGCAAATCAGCGTCACTCTTTTGTTGGATGACCGCGAACTTGATTTGTCCATGCGCGAAGCTGACGTTGCGATAAGATTGCGCCGGCCCACCCAGCCCGACCTCATCCAGCGCAAACTGTTCACCGTGCATCACCACATCTATGCATCCGCCGACTACATCAAGAAATATGGCATTCCGAAATCCGTCGAGGATTTGGATAAACACAAGATCCTGACCTTCGGCCAGGCGCCGGGATATCTGACCACCATCAACTGGCTCGAAACCGCAGGCCGCAACGAAGACAATCCGCGGCCCGTGGCGCTTCGCGTCAACAACGCCTACGGCCTCCGCCGCGCGGTCCAGGCAGGTGTGGGCATTGCCTCCCTCGCCGACTACATCGTGGCCTCAGACAACAACCTGGTGCAAATCGACCTGCCATTGGATGCACCCCAATTCGACACCTATTTCGTCTACCCCGAAGAACTGAAGGAAACCAAACGCATCACCGTGTTCCGCGATTTCATCGTGTCGAAGGCCAAGGAGTGGAGTTTCTGAGAAAATTTTTACAGACAGTTCTTGTGCGGGAGCTTTGCAATGTATTTCTTCTATTTTGACGAGTCCGGCTCACGTGACCCGTCCGTTGGAACGCCCCAAAAACCTAAAGATCACCTCTATGTTTTGCTCGCCGTTGGCATGTTCGAAAAGAGATGGACACCATTTGAAAGAACAATTTCAAACATCAAGCTTGAACTGGCAGATTACTTGAGAAAAAAAGGTCAGGGAACATTTGACCTGGCTTCTTGCGAAGTTAAGTCGAACTGGATCAGGAGCCCAAAGGAACGGGCATCAAAAAGCCAATTTCTCAATGCGCTGGATGAAAATGATCGAACACGGTTGACCGACTCCTACCTCGAGCAGGTTGCGAAGCAAAACATGGTTGTCATGGCTGTTATAGTTGATAAACGCCATCTTCGCGATCACATGACCCATGAAACACTGCACAAGAAGGCATACGAGATTCTGCTTGAGCGAATTGAAAGCTATATGAAGGAATACCACGATAAGCATTTGGCGTTGATAGTGATGGACGATACCAGCAAAGAACTCAACCAGGCTGTCGCCATGAAACATGCGTTTTTCCAGCGCGCTGGAAACCAGAATTTGAATTTCCGGCATATTGTGGAGTATCCATTCTTTACTCGCAGCGAACTTTCCAACGGGGTGCAACTTGCCGATTTGTTAGCTTACAATGTTTATCGTGCTTTCAGAGAAGAGAGTTTGGGATATCCATACTTCGAAATGTTGTTGCCTCACTTCTACAAGCGGGAGTCACACGCAAATCTTGATGGCTTGAAAGTTTGGCCAGATCCTTCACCACTTATTGCCAAGGCCAAGGCGTGTTGGGAAGACTATAAAAACAAAAACCCTCCTATGGGGAGGGCAGTTTGATGTCAGGCTGGGCGAACCATATCGAGCTCACCAGGAGCACCCGACATCAATATATATAGCCATTAAATTGCCTGAGGCAAGGAAAATTTTGCGTTTTAGCAAACGCAACTGCCTGACAATGGTAACAATATATTAATAAATTCAATAAGTTATAATCCTGTATCAGGTGCCATTTCCTGCATGATCAATGTTTAATGCCACAACAGCGGCGCCATTGACGCCACCAACAGCAGCGCCATGACGATGTTTATCGCGCGCAGGGTCTTGGGGTTGTCCAGCAGCAGCATGAGCGCCGTTCCAAACAATGTCCAGATGCTCACCGTCGGCAAATTGATGGCGCCAAAAGTTCCGGCCACCATGAGTATGGGCCATAGGCTTCCCGTGCCCGGTGTATAGGTGGAAATCGCACTGACGGCCATGACCCAGGCCTTTGGGTTCACCCATTGAAACAGCGCCGCTTGAACAAAAGTCATCGGCTTGGCGCCAGCTTTGCCCTCACCCACCGGCCCTGAATTGGCGATTTTCCAGGCGAGCCACAGCATGTACAATCCGCCTGCGTAGCGCAGAACCTGATACAATACGGGATAGGCCACAAAAACCTGCGCCAGCCCAAGCCCCACCACAATAACCATGAAAGTGAAGCCGATGCCAATGCCCAACATGTGTGGAATGCTGCGTCGGAACCCGTAGTTTACGCCCGATGCCAGCAGCATGAGGTTGTTGGGCCCCGGTGTCACCGAGGTCACAAATGCAAAAACCACCAATGCCAAAAATAGGTCAAGCGTCATGACCTTTCATAATGCCAACGCCGACAAAGTTGCAGAACTACTTTAATGAAACCCGCACATACCACCTATGACGCCACAGCACTTGTTCAACTTCGATCGCACAAGCATAAAATCCAAGAGGCGGCCACTCACTCCCCCGTGTCTGCCGTTTACGGCCTCTCGTCACGCCTGAAGAGAGGCCCTGCCAGATAGGCAATAGTGACTTCGGAGGCCGGATTCTCATCCGGCCTTTTTTTACATGTAAAGCGCTTCAGCCTCTAGGCCTGTATAAAGCCCGGCAACAAACTCGCCATAACCATTAAACAGTTTTGTTGGAATGCGCTCGCCGGTTCCCAAAACTTCCTCGCTCGCCTGGCTCCAGCGCGGGTGCGAAACTTCCGGATTGACGTTGGCCCAGAAACCATATTCCGAAGCCTGGATGGCCTCCCACATGCCAATGGGCCGTTCTTTCACAAAGCTGATCTTGACGATGCCCTTGATGGATTTGAATCCGTATTTCCACGGCAAATGCAAACGAATGGGCGAACCCATGCTCTTCGGCAGCGGTTTGCCGTAAGCGCCGGTCACCAGCAAAGCCAAGTCATTCTTCGCTTCTTCAATGGTTACGCCTTCAATGTAAGGCCAAGGGTAAGAACCCAGCAATCCCGGCTGCTGGCCAACCGCCACGTCAGGCAAATTGAAAGTTTCAAACCGCACATACTTTGCGTCAGCTTTGGGCTTGGCCATCTCGACCAGCGACTTCAGCGTGAAGCCCGTCCACGGCACAACCATCGACCACGCCTCAACACAGCGGTGGCGATAGATGCGCTCTTCCAACTGCACTTTCTTCAGCAGGTCATCAATGGCAAGCGTCATCGGCGCTTCAACTTCGCCATCAATCACAATGCTCCAGGGGCGAACAGGCAAGGCCTCGGCTTCCGAATATATCTGCTTCGACGTGCCAAACTCATAATAGTTGTTATAAGTCTTGCTGATGTCTTCCGACGTGATGGGCGCACCCGCGTCAGCAAACGCCGCATTGCGCTTTGCCGGATAAAGCCCCATCGAAGGATCGCCTTCTGCGCGAGCGCCACCCGCAGTCAGCAAGGCCAAAGCGCCAGCCGAGGCGCCCATGAATTTCCGGCGGTTGAGAAACATGTGTTCCGGCGTCACCAGGGATTCCGGCAACTCCCAACCCTTGAGGCTCTTGATCAACATATGCGGCGTGCTCCTATTGTTAACTCCACAATAGGAGCGCCGCCGCAACCCTGCAATTCACTTACGATCACACTCTGGTCAACTGCTCCTTGCGGGCCGCAATCACCTGCTCCGCTGATCGCCCGGAAAGCTCCGCCATATGATCAGGCCTGAAGGTAAACGTGCCAACACCCGAAGTCGCAGAGCGCAATTCAATGATCAGCGATCCAATCTCGGACTCCGGTAAGTTTGCCTTAACCGTATCCCATCCCGGCCAGCCCTCGCGCCCGTCGAACCCGAGCAATTGCCCGCGATGGCCGGTCACAATCTGGTTAACGCGCGAAGTGGCATCACTCGGCACGTGAATATCAACCGCCACAATGGGTTCAAGCAGGGTTGGCGCGCATTGCGGCATGCCCTCGGTCATCGCCAGACGCGCCGCCAGCTTGAATGCCATTTCAGAGGAGTCGACGTCGTGATAGGAACCTTCCGATAGGTTGACGTTGAAATCCACCACGGCAAAACCCAGCGGCCCCTGCACCATCCATTCGCGGACGCCAGCTTCCACGGCCGGAATATACTGTTTCGGCACCACGCCGCCAGTGATCGTATCGGTGAACACAAAGCCGGAGCCGCGCGGCAGCGGCTTGATCTCAACCACCACATCGCCGTATTGCCCATGCCCGCCCGATTGCTTCTTGTGCCGCCCGCGCAACTGCACGGATTTCTTGATCGTCTCCAGATAGCCGATGCGCCGTTGCTGCGTCTTTGCATGAACGCCAAATTTGTTCTGCAACCTTTCAAGCGCCACGCGCAGATGCATCTCCCCCTGCCCCCACAGGACCATCTCATGGGTGTTGGTGTTGTGCTCCAGCGCCAGCGTCGTATCTTCTTCGACCAGTTTCGAGATGGAGGAGGTGAGCTTCACTTCGTCCTTCCGGTCCGTCACTGAAATCGCAACGCCGTAAACACCAGGCGTTTGGGTCGGCGCCGCCAGTTGCCTGGTGGACCCCTTCTGCGTGGAAATCGTTTCGCCCGTGTTTATTTTTTCAAGCCGGCCCAAGGCAACCGTATCGCCGGCCTGCGCCTTTGCCAGTTTCACGGGCGTTGACCCCAGCATGGAAAACAAGCCTGCAACCCGCGCATCCTGTCCATCAGCGCCATAGAGCACGGCGCCATCGGCCAGCTCGCCGCCCAGCACCCGCGCGATTGAAAGCTTGCCGCCATGGGCTGTGTGGAAAGTTTTCAAAATCTGCGCCGTCGCGCCCGCCTCAGTTTTCAATCCCAGCCGCGCGTTCGCCCCAGCAACCGCCGGAACCTCATGCCGCAGCGCCTTGAGCAAGCGGCCAACGCCATTGCCGTGCTCGGCCGAACCAAACAGAACCGGCGTCACCAGTCCTTCCGCCAGTTCCCGCGCCAGATCGGCAAAAACCCGGTCGCGCGGCGGCTCCATGTCGGTGAGCAATTGCTCCATCAGCTCGTCATCATGATCCGCCAGTTTTTCCAGCATGGCAAAACGTTCAGCCTTTTCCGCCGGCTGCATGTCGGATGGGATTTCAATCACCTGGCTGTCGGCATGCTCGCGGTAAACAAAGCCGCGCTCCAATGCGAGATCAACAAAGCCGGAAACAATCCCATTGTTCCAGATCGGTAGCTGCCGCAGCACCAGCGGCTTGCTGCTGGCGGGCTGCAAAAATTCCAGAACCTGGTGCGGCGTCGTGGCGGTGTTGTCAATCTTGTTGATAAAAATAAAGCGCGGCATGCCAATTTCATCAAGCCGCTTGAGAATGAGCTGCAAGCCCGGAACTTTTTTCTCGTCCGCCTCGCACACAACCACTGCGGAGTCGCAGCCCACCAGCGCCGAGCCAATGTCCTGGTTGAATTCAATGGAGCCTGGGCAATCCAGGAACGTGTAGCGCTCGCCCATGTAATCCGTTGTGGCCACGTTGAGCTCAACGCTCATGCCATGCGCGCGCGCTTCTGGTGAAGCATCTCCAATGGTTGATTTATCTGATATTTTGCCCTGTCGCTGTGTGGCCCCGGTGCGAAACAGGATGGCTTCGAGAAGGGTTGTCTTGCCGCTGAGATAGGGGCCCACGAGTGCGATGCACCGGGGACCCGGGGACCTTCTGCCAGGGTTTGAGTCCATGTTTAATACCTCCCATGTATGTCAAAGGAAGCGCCCACGGACAGGTTGAAACCCCGTCTCTGGGTGGTTCCGACACCAAGAGCTTGACTCTAATTCAGGAGAGCGGCAAGCGAAATCGCAACAAGGCAGGCGTGGCGCAGCATCAGAATGCTGATCAATAACCGCAAATGGGATGATTTCAATGGGCGAACAGCAGGAAACAACCCAACAGTTTGTCACGCGCGTGCTGGCGAAAACGGAAACTTTCAACAAACAGGAACTTGCCGATTACCAGCGCAGCCAATTGGCGCAATTGCTGCGTCTCGCCCATGCGGAAACCGCCTTTTACAAGAAACGGCTCATCCCGTTTTTCCGCAAAGGCGACACCATTAACTGGCAAAAATGGAAGGACATCCCCGTGTTGAAACGTGCTGACATTAAAGAGCACGGCGAAACCATGATAGTCAAAAACCTGCCGAAGGGTCATGGCCCTTCCTATGAAACCGCAAGCTCTGGAACAACCGGCACACCTATCACAGTTCACGGCACCTATCTGATGTTAACCGCCGGCACAGCCGCATTTGCAAGGGCCTGCCGTTGGTACGGTCAAAGTGCGGATGATCGCCTTTGCCTCGTAATGAATTCCACCCAGGTCCAATCGCTTGACCGGAAAATCTGGGCGGTCGGCGTCGAAGGCTCAAATACTCTTGAAGGCAATAAATTATCAAACCGCCTTGCTGTGAGTTGGACATGGTCGGCACAACATATCCTCTCGCTGATGGAGCAGCACCGTTCGACTTGTTTTTCCGGATATGCCACAACTCTGGAAAACGTTGCTGAAGCCCAGTCAATTCATCAGGCCAAGATCGATATGAAGTTCATGGTCGGAATTTCCATGGCGGTAACAAACCGGGCCAGAAAACTAGTCACCAAAGCTTTCAATGCAAGAACGTTCAGTGCTTACACATCAAAAGAAGTTCATAAGATCGCGCATGAATGCCCCATCTCAGGTGGGTTTCACGTCAATAGTGAACTGGTGCTCATAGAAATTCTCGATGACGAAGGAAGGCCCTGCGAGCCCGGCCAAACTGGCCGCGTGATCGCAACCCCTCTGTTTGGAACGGCCCAACCCCTTATCCGTTATGAGCTGGGCGACCTCGCCACATGGGGCGAGCCCTGCCCCTGTGGCCGCGCCCATCCAGTCATCGCACGCATAGATGGCCGCATTCGCAACCAATTTCACTTCGCAGGTGGCCACAAGTTCACGCCAGGAATCGGGCACGAGGCCTTTCGCGATCTTTTGAAGGCTGATCGCTGGCAAGTGGCCCAAACCGGCCCCGTGGATGTGGAGGTTCGCTTTATCTCGTCGATGCCAGACGAATTCATCGACATTGCTGCAATGACGACTCTGCTGCAGAAATCATACAACCAGAAACTGAATGTAACCTATCGTCGAGTCGAAACCATGCCGCTTACTCCCGCAGGGAAGTTCATGGATTATGTGAACGAGTATGAAGTCCACAATGACAACCCCTCAGCCTAAAATTCTCTTCACATGCCCATAAAAAAGCCATGCTTAAAGCGGGGTCAATTCGTTGTCGATGTACTCAATTGCCGAGGAACAATAGGTTCGCAGAATTCGCCATTCCAGAATTCACCGTCAGGACACTCTTCATTTGCACCACCTGGCGTTATAACACTTGCCGCCCCTTCAAATATGCCCAGCTTGAATATTTTCGGATCATCTTCCCGGTGCCGGCGGATCAGGCTCTTGTCTTCGCTACCGAAATACACGGCGAACCCGGCGGTGATCGCCGTAAAGCCATCCTCGCCAACTTGCCCATTCAGAGTAAGCGAACCGGGCAATCCCTGCTCGCCCAGGAACCATTCCAGTCCGGCATTGGCGGACTCAAATTTCGCAACGCTGCTGGCGCCAATCGAAAGCCGGACATCGTCTGTGGCGTAGTAGGCAATATCGCCAAATGCGAAAGCCTCGCTGTTGAGCGTCGCCGAGCCATTCACGTCCATATATCCGCCACGAAGTTCTATGGAAACATTATCGAGATACAATTCCGCTTCCGGACCAATGAACCACGCATTGGTCGACCCCGCATCCGCATACCCCCCGATCGCGCCAAAGAGATAGGCGTTGGGATCGCGCGTGAAGGCATGCAATGTGGCCGTCACTGTCGTGTCGCTATAGGCATCCACTGCGGCGAGATCAGCCTGAATGCCAAACATGTCGCCAACCGGAAAACTGAGTGCCGCCCCACCGCTAAAAATCTCGTCATTGCCCAGGCCGTCAAGGTCAACCCAGCCCCCACCAAACTCCAGCTTGCCGTTTGGCCCCGAAACCGCAGGCAACCCCGCCTCGTCCACCGCAATATCTGCTGCCGTCGCAACGCCACCCAGAATACCCAGCAGTATTGAGCCCGCAGTCAAAAGCAAAGCCGTCCTGAAACCAAATGTCATTGTCAAACCCTCGTCAAAACCTGTCCGGTGGAATCAACGGAATATTAACTGACAAAACGCTGACAACACACAACCGGCACGCGAACGCAAATTTTTCGATCAACTGCGGCCCAACTGCAACACAATAAAAAGAGGCCGATTTGGCCTCTTTTTTCAATGTGTTATGGTGAGCCGATCAATTATCGAGGCGCATGCCCGCAATTGCGGCCGAAAGGTTCAATCCCGTCTGAGATTGAACACTCAAAGGTTGCAAGTTGATGCCCTTGCTGAAACCGCCAACCAGAACATTGGCTCCAAGGCCCGTGATAACCGTGGCCTCAGCCGATGCCCCGGCATAATAACCCTTCAGGGAGCCGCTTTTGGTTTTGCCAGGAGCAAACACCGCCCAAGAAACCACCGCCTGATTGGTGACGCCGATATCAAGGCCAAGCTTCCGGATGGTGCCCGAATAATGTTCCGCGTCGCCGCCATCTGATGGTTGATAAACGCAATCGATGGCCTTTGAGGACCCGATGACATAACCTATACCACCTTCAATGCCGCACGACAGGATGCCAATTTTGATGCCCGAGTTGGCCTGTGCCAAAGAAGCACTCGCCGCCAGAGCAAAGAGAGCTACCGATATGATTTTACCCATGTAAATTTCCTTGTTATGAGTCCAGACCTCTCGTGTCTCTACGCCGATTGTGTCCGCAGTTGGGCAGCCTGTTTGAAACATTTTGCCCCTTGCGATCCACAGGCTAAACAACCACTTTCTCCTAAACGAATCGGAAACCTGATGGAATTCACACCAGCCTATGCCCTCGCGGTCGCACAGATTGTGTGGATTGACTTGCTTCTGTCCGGCGACAACGCTGTGGTCATCGCCTTGGCGTGCCGCGCACTGCCCGACAAGCAGCGGAAAGTTGGCATCCTGCTGGGCGCGGGCGCAGCAATTGGCCTGCGCATTATTTTCGCATTCATTATCACCCAGATTTTGAGCGTTCCTTTTCTCACAGCACTTGGCGGTGTCCTGTTGCTCTGGATCGCGGTCAAACTGATCAAGGGTGAAGAGGCCCACGAAAAAGAAATCCCGGCCAACGACAGGCTGTGGAAGGCAGTCGGCACCATAGCGATTGCTGATGCCGTCATGAGCCTCGATAATGTGGTCGCAATCGCAGCCATTGCCCGGGACGACTATTCGCTGTTCATTTTCGGCCTGGCGCTTTCCATTCCGCTCATCGTAATTGGCGCTTCAATTATCACCGGCGTCATCACACGCTTTCCGATTTTTATCTGGGCAGGCGCTGCCCTTCTCGGTTGGATTGGGGGTGAAATGATTGTGAAGGATCCAGGCTTACTTGACTTGGGGATTCCCAAAGGAAACCTCATGCACTATGGCGCGGCAGCTCTAGGCGCCGCACTCGTCGTGATTATCGGTTGGTGGTTGAACAGCCAAAAATCCGAACAGGCAGCTTAAACCTTGCCGCCGCTCAAATAGTCGCGCTTGCCGATCTCAAGGCCATTGTGGCGCAAGATGTTGTAGGCCGTTGTCAGGTGAAAATAGAAATTCGGCTTTGCCCTGTTCTCAAGAAACGCAGCGCCGGTAAATTCCTGGTCCCGGTCGCCAACCTTGATGGTGATGGTCCGTGACGCAGCGCCAGAAAACTGATCCTTTTTCAATGATTCAAGGAACGCAATCGTCTTGGCAATGCGGGCCTGCAAATCTTCAAAAGTCTTTTCGTCATCGGCATAACTCGGCACAGCAACGCCAGCGAGGCGCGCGCCCGCACCTTTGGCGGAATCGCTGGTGATCTGCACCTGCCGGGTCAACGCCAGCATATTGGGGAAAAGCCGCTGCGATAGCATCACATCGGGTTCAATCTTGTTGGCAGCACAATGCGCCTCGGCCTGCGTGAGAATAGCCGACAGCGATTTCAGGAAATGCACGAACACGGGAACGGAAGCATCATACATGGACCAGTTTTCCTATTTTAAGTTGCCACAAAAACGTTGAATGCGAACGCAGGCATCTTCCAGAACAGAAGTCGCAGTCGCATATGAAATCCGAAAGAATGGCGACGTGCCAAAGGCGCCCCCATGAACGACCGCCACACCTTCCGCCGCCAGCAGTTCAGTGACAAAATCCTCGTCTGATTTGATCACTGCTCCCGATGGCGCCGTCTTGCCAATGGCCCCTTTGCAGGATGGATAGACATAGAATGCCCCTTCCGGCGTTGGGCAGGAAATCCCCTTGGCCTGGTTGAGCATCGAAACCACCAGATCGCGCCGCTCCTTGAAAACCTTGTTGTTGGCCGCAATAAAATCCTGCGGCCCATTCAACGCCTCAACCGCTGCCCATTGGGCAATCGAGGATGGATTGGAGGTCGATTGCGATTGCAGCTTCGACATGGCTTTGATCAAAACTTCAGGTCCTGCCGCATAGCCAATGCGCCAGCCCGTCATGCAGTAGGCCTTGGAAACCCCGTTCATCGTCAGCGTGCGGTCATAAAGCTTCGGCTCCACCTGCGCTGGCGTGAAAAATTTGAAATCATCATAAACCAGATGCTCATACATATCGTCAGTCAAAACCCAGACATGGCTGTGCCTCACCAGAACATCCGTGAGCTTTTTCAACTCGGAATGAGAGTAAGCCGCGCCACTTGGATTTGATGGCGAATTCAAAATAACCCATTTGGTCTTGGGCGTGATGGCCTTCTCGAGGTCAGCCGCCTGCACTTTGAAATTATGGTCCAGTCTCGTCTGAACGATCACCGGAATGCCGCCAGCAAGCATCACAATATCCGGATAGCTCACCCAGTAGGGAGCCGGAATGATCACTTCATCACCCGGATTAATTGTCGCCATCAGGGCGTTGAACAAAACCTGCTTGCCGCCGGTTCCAACCGAAACCTGCGACGGCTTGTAATCCAGGCCATTCTCGCGTTTGAACTTCTCGCAAATCGCCTTCTTCAATTCCGGAATGCCGTCGACAGCGGTGTATTTGGTCTTGCCAGCCCGAATAGCCGCAATTGCCGCGTCCTTGATGTTATCCGGCGTGTCAAAATCCGGCTCGCCCGCCGCAAGTCCAATAACATCCTTGCCCTCAGCTTTCAGCGCCAATGCCGTGTTGGAAATGGCAATGGTGGCCGAAGGCTGAATGCGGTTCAAAGCATCTGAAATAAAAGCCATAAAAAGTCGTCCCTGAGTGAGTGCTGGCGCAGCTCTAAACCCTGGGCCTATTCACCGCAAGCTACATTCCTGCTTATGGATTATAAACCTTGCCGTGCGATAAGGGTCCATGAGCGATTCGCCATTCATAATCGTTGGTGGCGGCATAGCAGGCCTTGCCACCTCCCTCGGCCTTGCCCGCATTGGGAAATCGTCGCTTGTCCTCGAAAAAGCCCCCGACTTCTCAACCCTGGGTGCTGGCCTGCAGCTTGGCCCCAACGCCGTCAGTGCGCTGCAATGGCTGGGCGTGTGGGATGCGGTGGCCCCCCATTGTGTAGCGCCCAGGGAAATCCATGTCCGCGACGGCATAACCGGCGAATTCCTGCAGCGCGTGCCCTTGGGGGCCGCTTTTGAAAACCGCTTCGGCGCACCCTACAGGGTGGCGCTCCGCAACGATTTGCATAATGCATTGCTGCACTACGCACTCCAATATCCAGGCATTACGCTGGCCCACAGCAGCCAGGTCACCAGCGTTTCCGCAACCGACACCAGCCTGGCCATAAACGCCGGCAAAACCCTGAAAGCGAAAGCCATCATCGCAGCCGACGGTGTTCATTCCATAACCCGCGCCAGCATGCACGGAAAAGAACGCAAGTCGACAGGCCACACAATTTACCGCACGCTTGTTCCAACCGCGGCCATTCCAAAAAACACCATTGCAGACGTCGTGTCGCTCTGGCTCTGTCCCGGCGGCCACGTCGTCCACTACGCGGTAAGCAATGGCGAACTGTTCAATATTGTGGCCAACGTCGAGGACGCAAATACAACGCCTTTCACCGGCTTCCCGCACGCCTGCAATCAATTGGCCGATTTGCTCCGCGCCCAAAAAAACTGGACAGTCTGGCCCGCCCTCGAACTGAAACCCAATGCCGCCTGGTCAAAAAATCGAACCCTGCTGATTGGGGATGCCGCCCACGCCAGCCTGCCCTATCTGGCCCAGGGTGCGGCAATGGCACTGGAGGACGCCTGCGAACTAGCACTGGCAATTCACAACTCCCACGAACCGGAAACCGCCTTCAAAACTTTCATCAAACAACGTTTTTCCCGCACCAGCGAAGTTCAAAAAAAATCTCACTGGCTCGGAAAAATCTATCACGCAAGCGGCGTGTTTCGCCAGGCCCGAAACTCCATTCTCAAGCGTACGCCGCCGGAAAAATTCATCAACCAGCTCGCCTGGATATACGACTGGAAAATGCCGGTGGAGTGACCCGCCAGAGGTCACTCCTCATTCAAATTTCATTTCAGTTCGGCACGCCTGCAACATTGTTTGGCGTGTTGGGCCCATTGTTAGGGGTTTCACGCTCCTTTTTCGGCTCCTTGTGATTATCGCCATTATCGTTCTTGGCTTGCTTCACAATGGAACAGACTTTCTTGGTCTTTGGTGCTGAAACATGGGTCAATGACGTGCTGCCGTAGACCTTCACAACTTTGCAAACAACCGCCGCATGGCAGCTTGTCTGGGTTTGCCGCATCCAAAGCGGACGCTTCTTGAGGATGATTTGCTCGCAACACGAAACAACCTTTTTGGCCGTATCGCCTTGACAGCTCAAAAGGCCGGTTGAGGCTTTAGCGCTGCCATCGAGGGTTAAGATGCTGAAAAATGCAACGGCTCCAAATGCGGCAGCTGCGGTTAACATATGAGTTTGATTAAACCTGTTCATGAGATGCTCCTTGGGTTTCCTGTTACGTCTGGTCGTTGCCCAAACATGGCAAATCGGGCCTGAGCCAGCCCTGAACACCTCGTTCATTCATTATTCACTTCTTCTGTTCACTTTTTAGTCATCACCAGACATCCCGCCACATTAGTGCTAAGTTCTGGGCCTAGCGTTTCACGGCAATATTGGAGAATTTTAATGCACAAGTTCTGGTACATTCCGCTGAGCGCCATTATTTTGGTAGGCGGCATCTCAACGGCGCTGGCGGCGGGCAGCAATAGCAGTAGCGGCAGCACCACAACGACTGTGAGCCCGACAACCAAGCCCAAACTCGTTTGCAAAAAGGGCGAAATCATCAAGAAGATGACAGTCAATGGCGTCAAAAAGAGAAAATGCGTAAAACTTGAAACCAGCAGCCTCACCGATGAGGAGCTCTATGATCAAGGCAGCCAACTCGCCAAGGACGGAAAATATGAAGAAGCCCTGGTGGTTCTCGCCAAAATCAAGAACCAGGATGATCCGCGCGTGCTGAACTATATGGGCTACAGCAACCGCAAAGCTGGTCGCCTCGATGCTGGCATTGCCTATTATCAGAAGGCGCTCGCCATCGATCCAAACTTCGTCCTCGCCCGTGAATACCTCGGCGAAGGCTACGTCGCCGCCGGCAAAATCGATCTCGCCAAAATCGAACTGGCCGAAATCGAAAAACGTGCGGGCATCAACAGCGAGGAATACAAAGACCTCGCAAAAGTGATAGCAACCGCCACGAACTGACCAAGTCAGTCATCCGGCCGTTGGCCACCCCGTATCAAGTGCGGGGTGGCCAATGGCTGGATGAGGGCCCTTAGCTCTTCGCCGCCACCGCTTCAATCTCGACGAGAAAATCCGGGTGCGCCAGTTCGCTCACAACCAGATAAGTGGCAGCCGCCATGTGCCCCTCCATCCACTTGTCGCGGGTTCGGCGGTAAACGCCTAGCGTCTCGGCGCCGGGCTCCGTCACAAACACGGTCAGCTTGACAATGTCGGTCTTACCCATACCGGCCGCCGCCAGCACTGTGCCAATGTTGGCAAACGTCTGCTCAAACTGCGCCTCAAGTCCCTGCGCAATCGAGCCATCAGCAGCCACGCCAATCTGCCCCGACAAATACAACCACCGCGCATCAGGCCCCACTTCAACACCCTGCACATACCGCGAAGCAGGCTGCACCATATTTGGCGGATTGAAAGTTTTCAGCATCGTAACACTCCTCACACCTTGTCCAGTTTTGCCATCAGAATCGAGTCAATGAAGCGTCCATCAATACAAGCCGCATCGCGCTTTACACCTTCTCGCACAAAACCAACTTTCTCATAAAGCGCAATCGCCCGATTATTGTCCGCATGAACCGTCAGTTCAACCCGGGAAATTCCGACACGGTGAGCGTCCGCCAAAACTGCAGTGATCAAAGCCTTGCCATATCCTTGTCCCCGAAATTCCGGCAGCAGCCCCATTCCCAGCACGCCAACGTGAGCATGAACCGGGCGTTCAACCCGGACCACATCACACCATCCCACAACTTTATCGTCAACAACCGCCACAAATATCGGATTGCCCTTGGCAATCATCCCCAGAACAAATTCAGTCGATTGAGCCAGCGGCGGCGCCTCAAGATAAGAAAGAAACTTCCGCTCGCGGGCAACAATATCCAGCAC
>JANNXN010000156.1:0-35949 GCA_031409595.1 Rhodobiaceae bacterium | reverse complement strand
GACCGAGGCTTCGGCCAACCGCCAGGACATCAGGCCCTTGCGCATGGGGCTGCTCAATCTCATGCCTGAGAAAATCAAGACCGAGACGCAGTTTGCGCGGCTGATCGGAGCCACGCCCTTGCAAGTGGAATTGCATCTGATCCGGGTAGGCAGCCACACGCCGAAAAACACCTCGGCCGAGCATATGCTGGCCTTCTATGAAACCTGGGAAGATGTGCGGGACCAGAAATTCGATGGCTTCATTGTGACGGGCGCTCCGATTGAGCTCATGCCGTTCGAGGATGTGACTTATTGGAAAGAGTTGCAGGCCATTTTCGACTGGACGCAAACCCATGTGCATTCGTCGATGCATATTTGCTGGGGCGCGCAAGCCGCACTCTATCATTTCCACGGTGTTCAGAAACACCGACTTCCCGCTAAGGCCTTTGGCGTCTATCGCCATCGCAACCTCAATGCCGCGTCGCCTTACTTGCGCGGTTTCTCCGATGATTTTTCCATGCCGGTGTCCAGGTGGACTGAAAATTGGCGCTCCGAACTGCCCAAAAATCAGGGCCTCGAAGTGCTGATGGAATCCGAGGAAGCGGGACTCTGTTTCATCGCCGACGATCCGCATCGGCAACTCTACATGTTCAACCACATTGAATATGACACCAACACGCTCGGTGAAGAGTATTTCCGCGACACCGAGGCCGGCAAGAATATCGCCCTGCCCGCCAATTATTTCCCGGGCGGAAATGCCAAGCTGCCGCCGGAAAACCGCTGGCGCAGTCACGCCCACTTGCTGTTTGGAAACTGGATCAACGAAGTCTATCAAACAACGCCGTTTTCTTTGGATAAAATTGGCAAGCCATAAAACCAAACATGGTTAACAGCCGCTTAATTTTTTACCTTTAAATTCCCTTAATTTCAGGTCTAAGATTGCCTTCGCGGGAACCCTACGGCGAAGGAGTTGGTTATGAGTAGAGTTGGAAAAATAGGGCTTTTGACAACTGTCGTATTTGCGGCATTTGTAACTGCTGCAACAGCTGGCGGAAGCTGGAAGCACATCATGGATGGCCAGCTGACGAGCGAAGAAATGATCGCTCTCTATGATGCAGATGGCGACGGCCAGATATCGCAAGCTGAAATGGATGCAAGCCGTGCGCTGATGCATGCGGAATTTGATACCGACAAGTCAGAAGGGCTTGTTCTGCAGGAATACAAACTTCTCTGGTTGAAAGCACAAAACCAGCGGATGATCCGTGATTTCCAGAACACCGACCGCGATGCCAATGGCCAAATCTCGGTGGAAGAGTTCAAGCAGCCCATGTCGGGCGTAGTAGCGCAACTGGATAACAGCGGCGAAGGCGTGCAAATGGGTGGTGAGAGCTCAAACCTCCCCGTCTATATCAACGGATACGAAAACCACTACCCGCGCACCAAACGCTATTATCTCTCGGGCGGAGCGATAATTGTGAGTGATCCAGGTCCATCACGGTTTTATAAGTAGCGCCAGCCGCTGCAAAATTTGCTGATCGTCGCGCCCATAAGGTTCAATCCTTGTGGGCGCGCCCAATACGCCGAGCAATCGCTTTTCAACCAGTGAATCCACCAATGCCGCAACATTGCGCGGCGGCTGCACCAATCCCGTCCGGGCAAGCCACGCTCCGAGCCCTCGCTTCGCACTCCAATGCAACTGAACTTTCGCAGCACCCAGCTTGAAAACATCGACGGGTTTGCCGCTATTAATCAGATCACTGATCATTGAAACGCTGTCGGATGTCACCACAAATCGATCGCAAATTGCAATCGCCGCCTGATAGGGATTGTTGTTGGGCTCAAACTTGCCGTAAGCAATGTGCGGAATGACCAACCCCTTGCCAATGCGCGCAACCACGCCTTCCGCTGTTCGCGGTGACGCAATGAGCAGAGCCGATCCCGTCAAATGCCGGGCCAACTGTTCGGTCAGCTCACGAATTTCCGCGTCCCCGAATTTCACCGGGTATTTGCCATTGCCAATCATCACGCCAGCAAGCGGCTTCGGCAAATGCTTCCACTGGTCCTGCCAGCGCTGGAGCTGCGCCAAATCAATCGCGGAAGGAGCGGCGAATGGCAAAGGCATTTCCATGACATTTGCCTCAGGCGGCAATCCGTACTGCGGCGTCGAAATCACCAGATCAAAGGCTGCAAGGCATGCCCTTGGCCGCCCCAGCATGACGGTCCTGGCAAGCCCCTTCGATTGACGTTTGATCCAGCGTGCAACGGGTGCGGCACGTTTACCTGTCGCAATGACCATGTCCGGCCACGGCGACTTCAATTCATTTCGCGCAGAACTACGCAGGCTCGCAATCGAAGCTCCCAACGCCCAATTGGGCAGCATATGCAGCGTGTTGAAGCTCAACTGCTTGCAAACAACCTGCGCGCCAAGCCGCCTCGCCAATTCGCGCGCCTGCGCATTGTCGCCAGCGCGTGCGCCCTGCAAAACCCATATGACTTTTTCTGATGGAATGACCATGCTGTTCCATTAGCGCGAAGCAGGGTCTATTGTCATGGTCAAGTATCAGGAGGATGTGATGTCACCAACAGAATTTACCCCGATATCCGGCCTCATCGGAGGTGCGCTCATAGGCCTGTCAGCCGTCATGCTCATGTTGAGTTATGGCCGAACAGCCGGCGCCAGTGGAATTTTTGCTGGATTGTTCACTCCAGACCTGAATTCAGAATTTGCCTGGCGTCTGATTTTCATCATTGGCATGCTCATCGGCGCCGCCTGGTCCGGGCTGCTGTTTTTTGATGCCTCCTCAATCAGTTTTAGCGGCAACACCGCAACCATAATGGTGGGCGGTGTATTGGTTGGAGTTGGAACGACGTTGGGCGCCGGCTGCACCAGCGGCCACGGCATCTGCGGAATATCCAGACTGTCGCCACGTTCAATTGCCGCCACAGTCATTTTCATGGGCCTGGCACTCGCGACAGTGTTTGTCGTCCGCCACCTGCTGGGAGCTTGAGATGACCAGACTCGCAATATTGCTATCAGGCCTTCTCTTCGGTGCAGGCGTTACGATTTCCGGCATGGTGAATCCCATGAAGGTTTTGAACTTCATGGATATCTTTGGCCTGTGGGATCCTACCCTCATATTTGTGATGGGTGCTGGCCTGGTTGTCACATTTTTGGGCTACCGAATTGTTTTCAGGCGAACCGCCCCGCTATTTGCCGAAAAATTCAGCCTGCCAGATAAGAGCCTCATCGACGCCAGGCTGATAGGCGGTGCTGCGATATTTGGATTAGGCTGGGGGTTGACCGGTTTCTGCCCCGGCCCCGCCGTCGCCAGTCTCGTGTTTGGTCGAACCGAAAGCATCCTGTTTGTCGCAAGCATGGCCGCAGGGATCGTAGTGACAAAACTGCTTGTGTTGCGAACCAGCCAGGTGGAACAGGCTTAAGGGAGAGACTGCGCCCGGCCCATGGATTTTCTGACGGACGCCGATGCAAGACAGCCGCCAGCCAACAAACTTCAGAGGCGATTATACGTCTTCATCAACTCCAGCAGCTGGTCGACAGGCAGCCCAACAGATGTGTTGCCATCGCGACCCACCATGGTTTCGTTGCACACGACGCAATCAATCACAGCCTCTTCAACCGCTTCAACCACAGCGTTAAAGATTACATCTAAGGCATTGTTCTGAATAAACAAAGAACTACGCAGTTTCGCGCCGTTATTTTCATAGGCTGGTTCATTCGCAGTCGAGAATGCGAGAAAAATATCTCCCGATCCGTTATTGCCAACAGTTCCGGTCCGCGCCAGTCCCATGGGAACACGCCGCGCCAGCCGCTTCAATTGATGTGGCAGCAAAGGCGCATCGGTGGCCACAATTGCGATGACCGATCCTTGATCCTTGCCACGCAACTTATGCGCCGTGAGGTGGCGTCCAACAGGAACACCAAGCACCATCATCTGCTCACGCGCGCCAAAATTTGCCTGCAGGAAAACGCCCACAGTGTAGTCCGTTCCGTCAATCGATACGCGTCGCGATGATGAACCATTGCCGCCCTTGAAGTCATAACAGATCATGCCGGTGCCGCCGCCGACGCTTCCAAGTTCCACGGCACCCCCGCGCGCCGCATCAAGTGCCGCCATGGTGTGTTCAGCCGTTACGTGAAATCCGTTGATGTCATTCAAGTCGCCATCATAGGTTTCAGCCGCAACCGGCAAACCCCAATCCTGGCCCGTGCCAATCCCGTTGGCCACCATCCAGCGAATGGTGGCATCCCGCGTAACCCCGCAAGAATGCGTGTTGGTGATTGTAATGGGTGTTTGCAATTCACCTGCTTCTTCGATCCAGATGAGGCCTGTCATCTCGCCATTGCCATTGAGCGAATAATATCCGGCCGCGCACGGAATATGGGCTTTGGCCCGCCCTCGTGGCAAAATCGCCGTAACGCCGGTGCGAACCGGCCCGTGTCCAACCACCAAAGGCCCGTCGCCACTGATCAATGTAACCGTGCCAACCTCGACGCCTGGCACATCGGTGATTGCGTTGTGCGCTCCGGTATGGCCCCCAAACGGCAGACCCAGATTCCGTGCGCGTTGTCTTCCGTGATTCATGCTTCCACCTTTGCCAATTAGGGCTTTTCAAAACTGATGCCATGCAACACTATGTCCAAATCAGTGTGAGAGGCCCATGGAAACAACTGGCATTGCCAACTACAAGGAATTTCTGGTCGTTCTTGTTGCTGCCGGACTGGTTGTCCCCCTGATGGTGCGGATCGGCATCAGCTCCATACTTGGCTTTCTCCTGGTGGGCTTTCTTCTCAGTCCCGATGTGCTGGGGGAAATTTCGGGCACGTTTCCAGTTCTGAACGCATTCGACCTTGCACACGGCGAAGGGATAACCTGGCTTGGTGAGCTGGGTGTGGTCTTCCTGCTTTTCCTGATCGGCCTGGAGCTTTCACCCGAACGGCTGCTGACCATGAAGCGATTGGTGTTCGGGCTGGGTGGCTTGCAGGTTGTCGTGACAACCCTGATCTTCACGCTGGCCGCCAGCTCTTTCGGCTTTAGCTGGGCCCAGTCGATTGTCATCGGCATGGCGCTCTCCTTGTCGTCCACGGCAATTGTCATTCAGCTCTTTTCCGATGAAAGGCGTTTGGGCTCGCAATCGGGCAGGACAAGTTTTGCCATCCTGCTGTTTCAGGACCTGGCGGTAATTCCCATCCTCATCACGGTCAATATCGTGGGGAGGGAAAGCTCCGGGCCAGTTCTTGAAAGCGTGGCTGTGGCGCTGGCTCAGGCGGGCCTCGCCATCGTCCTCATTATCGGCGTGGGCCGATTTGCGCTGCGCCCAATTCTGCGGCTGGTGGCCGGAACACACAGCTCCGATCTTTTTATGGCGGCTGTCCTGCTGATTGCCGTTGGCACCGGCGTGCTGGCGAATTTCGCTGGCCTGTCAATGGCGCTCGGTGCATTTATCGCGGGCCTCACGCTTGCCGAAACTGAATATCGCAAGGCCATTGAGTCCATCATCGAACCATTCAAGGGGTTGCTGCTCGGCACCTTCTTCATGGTCGTGGGGCTGGGCATTGACCTCGATGGGTTCATCGCGTCTCCGCTTCAGATCCTGGCCGTCGCAGTGACCCTTGTCCTTGTGAAATCCGCAATCATTTATGGTCTTGCCCGCCTGATGAAAGTCAACCATGCCGCCGCTTTGGAAAGCAGCCTGCTGCTTGGCCCCGGAGGCGAGTTCGCCTTTGTCATACTCAGTTCCGCTGCCGCACTGGCCATTATCGATCAGGCACTCTTCAGCCACATGTTGCTTATTGTAACGATAACCATGGCGGCAATTCCACTTCTCTCGATGCTCAGCAAACAGCTGATCAAAAGAAGCAAACGCATCCCGTCAATGTTGCCCGAAGGCCTGGCCGCGCCGCCCGCCGACGATCAGCCCCGTGTGATCATTGCCGGATTTGGCAGGGTGGGTCATCTGATTGGCTCCATGCTGGATGAGCACAGAATCGCATATATCGCGGTCGACTCCGACGCCACCGTTGTCACGCGCGAACACAAGGCCGGGTATCCAATTTATTATGGCGATGCGTCCAATCCGGAATTCCTGAAGAAGTGCGGCCTTTCAAATGCGCCAGCCATCGCCGTCACCATGGACAATGCCGTTTGCGTTGACGACGTTGTGAAAACTGCCAGGGGCGAGCGCGCCGACCTGAAGATAATTGCCCGCGCCAGAGACGAGCGTCACGCCATGCAGCTCTACGCCGATGGCGCTACAGAAGCCGTGCCTGAGACCATTGAATCAAGCCTGCAGCTCGGTGAAGCGCTGTTGGTTGAAGCTGGCGTGCCCATGGGATTGGCCATAGCCTCCGTGCACGAACGCCGTGACGCATTCCGCAAGTTGCTGGGCCGGACCAATCGCAAGGAAGCGCTGAACCTGCAGCGCAAAAGCCTGCGCGGCAGAAAACCCGTCTAGTTCACGCCCAGCTTCTTCTGCAGGCTGGAACTCGATGTTGTATATTGGAACAGCAGACGTTCGCCCGGATTGATGTAGCGGAAGGCCTGCTGCGCCAGAAGTGCTGCTTCATGGAAGCCCGACAGAATGAGCTTCAATTTGCCGGGATAGTGATTGATGTCGCCAATGGCAAAAATGCCAGGCGTCGATGATTCAAATTTGGCCGTATCAACTGGAATGAGATTCTCTTCCAGGTTCAGGCCCCAATTGGCGACCGGTCCAAGCTTCATGGTCAATCCAAAGAACGGCAACAGCGTATTGGCCTTGATATCAAAAGCCGCCCCGTCAGTGCCTTTCACTTGAACTGACTGCAACTGGCCAGCCTCACCTGTCAAACCCGTAACCTGGCCGAGCTTCAACTGCATCTTGCCCTGGGCCACCAGCTCACGCATCTTGTTGACGCTGTCAGGAGCCGCGCGAAACTCGTCGCGACGGTGCAAAAGCGTCATGCTCTTGGCAATCGGCGCGAGGTTGTTGACCCAATCCAAAGCCGAGTCTCCGCCACCCACAATCAGAATATCCCGTCCGCGAAACGCGTCCATCTTCTTGACGGAATAAAACACCGAAGTGCCTTCATAGGCATCAATCCCGGGGATTGGCGGCTTCTTGGGCTGGAATGAACCCCCGCCTGCGGCAATCACCACAATCTTTGAACGAAATACCAGTCCGCCATCCGTCTTCAGTTCAAAATCAGTGTCGCCATGCTTGGTAAGTTCCGTCACCATTTGATTGAAGTGGTACTGCGGATGAAACGGCTTCGCCTGCTCCATCAACCGGCTCGTGAGTTCAGCTCCAGTTACAATCGGCAAGGCCGGAATATCATAGATCGGTTTCTCAGGATAAAGCTCCGCGCACTGCCCGCCAGCGCGGTCCAGGATATCAACAACGTGACATTTGATGTCGAGCAAACCCAGTTCAAATATCGCAAACAATCCACAAGGACCGGCGCCGATGATCACCGCATCGGTTTTGATGACTTCAGACATTTCGAAACTCCAATAGACCTAGAATTGTTTTGCGGGAACGCGAACGCGAAGGCCGCTGAGTGCGTCGCTGATCTTGATCTGGCACGAAAGCCTGCTGGAGTCCTGAACATCGAACGCAAAGTCCAACATGTCCTCTTCCATGGCCGCACGCTTTCCAACCTTATCCTGCCATTCCGGTTCCACATAAACGTGGCAGGTGGCGCAGGCACACGCACCACCACAATCTGCATCAATGCCCGGAACCATGTTCTTCACCGCGGCCTCCATGACATTCATGCCCGGAAGCCCATCGACCACCTGTTCAGTGCCGTTGTGAAGAATAAAAGTAATTTTTGCCATTTCGCGCGCTCAGAATGTGTTGTTCGTTTTATCGAACGCTACATAGGATATAACGAATTGAAAGGCAAGCTCAGCGGGGGTAAAGTCTTTGGGCCAGCAGTTCAAATTCCCGTGCTGCGATCTGCAACTCAGACAGCAGCTTTTTGCGCTGTTCAGGCTGCCGGAATACGCCCGGAACTTCCATTTTCCGGGCTACCGCGTTGATTTTACACGCCCCAATGGCAGAAGACGACCCTTTTAAGGTGTGGGTTGCAAATTTCCATTCTTCCCCGGACCGTGTTTTCACAAGTTGTTTTAGCAAAACGGGAAGTTGATCAAGAAAAAGCTCCATGATCTCGTGTTCGAGCCGGGGATTGTCCATGGTGTAGTGAGAGAGGTGTGCGTGATCGAACACTGCCTCGGGCTCCTGCGAGTTACGCGATGTCCTGTCAGTTGTTGTCGTTCGCCTAACCAATTCCACCTGCCGCGCCCCACTTTGGGACATTTTTTGTCGTTCAATCGCCGGAACAAGGTTAAAGGCAGGGAGTAAAAATTGAATTCTGTGAATCTATTCAATTCGATCTATCATTTTAACCAAATCTTCAATTAAAGTTGTGCGCAAGCAAAGAAGCGGTTCAATCCGGGCGGTCAATCAGTTATGGTAAACAAATTATTAAGCAAGGTAAGGGCCAATCCGCCGTCGCACCGCGGGTTTATTGCCAGCCTTAATAATATTTCTGCCGGAACGGGACGCCGGTAGAGCAACAAAAAGAATGTGGGTAATCGTATGGCAAATAACACAGTAGATTCGCGTCGCAGGGACAAACGGCCGGCCGAACGGCTGCCGGATGTAAGAAATGCGCCAGCCCAGGAAGCTTCAACCCTGCGCAATCGCCCTGCCAACGAAAACGATCCCGTAACCTCGAGATTGATGGCAAAATTGCATCGCAGGCCCTCTTACAGCGCCTTTGTCATTGCAAGCCTCCTGTCTCTGGTGTGGGTGGCCGCTTGGTCCATGAACTATACCCCCACTTTCATGGCACAGCCTCCGGCCGAAATGATCCGCATTCTGGCGCAACTGCTGCTGCCCATCGGCATTGTATTTACTGTGGCCTCCTTCCTCTGGCGCGCCCAGCAATTGCGCCTCGTTTCCGAAGTTCTCATGCAGTCTGCCATTCGCTTGATAAAGCCCCAGGACATTGCAACCGAGGGCCTCACATCCATAGCGCAAGCCGTGCGGGCGGAAGTTGACCTGCTGGTGGGTGGCGTTGAACATGCCGTGCAGCGCGCCACGGTTCTGGAGGGAATTGTCCACAAGGAAATTTCTGCCATTGAACGCGCCTTCGGTGGCAATGAAGAACGCATCAGGAGCCTGGTGACAGGCCTTGAAAATCAGAGATCAGCGCTGCATCAGGCAAGTCTCGTGGTCGCCGATGAATCCTCGCCCCTCATGCTGCGCCTTGAAAACAATACGCAGAACCTCGACGGTGTCATCAATAACGCCCAGTCGATCCTCTCAAGACTTGAACAGGGCCTGAAATCCTCAACGATCGAACTCACCCGCACCATTGATGAGGTGTCCGAGCGAGCCTCAATTGCCGGCAATGAAATTGGCGGCCAGACAGCCCAGATGGAGCGCATGTCGGGAGTTCTCGTTGGCGAATTGCAAGACTTTTCCCGTCATTTGCAGGATCAGATACACACGCTCTCCTCCGCCGCCAGCCACCTGAATTCTGAAACCACGAATTTTGGCAAGAATGTTCAGGGCATGGAAACCAATGTGGTCCAGTTGCTCAAGCAGAGTGTTGATCATCTGACGGGGGTAAACCTTGAGCTTGGCCGCACCATTGAGCGGGTGGCCGCAGTCTCTGTCGACCAGATCAAGAACGTCTCGGCGGAAATGGCCGACGTTGTGCAAAATTCCAGCGGCAATATTACCTATCACCTGAAGGCAACCTCGGCCGAAGTTGCCTCCCTCATCGAGCGTTCAGGCGTTGACGCTGCGCAAATGATTGAACAAAGCCGCGGCCACGTAACTGACGGCCTGCAAAATGTTGCCAAGGATTATCTCGACAAGGTTGCCCGCTCGAACTCGGAACTGACTGACCGCATGGCATCAACCAGCGTTCAATTCCTGGCCGGAATGGATCAGTCGGCAAATCAACTCCTCACCCAGTTGACGTCTTCGGGTGCTGGTCTTGCCGGCAAGGTGGAAGAAACCACCAACCGGCTCTTTGGCGAGATTGCCCAGAAAACCGACATGATCACAGCCAAGCTCGATGAAGCAACGGGCGGTGTCTACAAACGTCTTGATGATGTTGGCACGGAGGTTGTGGATCAACTGCAATTGACCGGCGCCAACATCAATGATCTGTTGGTCACCACCAGCGGCACGATCTCTTCTCATTTGAAAGAAACCTCCGATATCGTCGGTCGCCAGATGCAGGATTCCGGCATTGCCCTTGCCCAGAACATTGAAAGTTCGGGCGGCGTCATCACCGATAAACTCATCAGCATCTCCGGTGAATTCGTCAAGAAGGTCAACACCGCGCGCGAAGACCTGTATTCGCTGTTGCAACACTCGTCGAGCGAAATAACATCAAGGCTGGAAGACACCTCATCAGCAATCACCGACAAGGTGGTTTCGGCCACCACGCAGCTCACCAAGAAAATTGATGCGTCATCTGCCCAACTCGAAAACCTTCTGGAAACGACCGAAACAAAACTGGGATCAAAACTGGAAGAGATTTCCGGCAGCATGGATGGAACCGGCGCCAGGCTGGCTGAACTTCTCGATAGCGCCAGCGCCCAAATGATGACAGATTTGGGGCGCGCCGGAGAGTCATTCTCCCAGGGCCTCGGTCAAACCACCCTGCAAATCAGCGGTCGCTTCGAGCAGGAATCAGGTCTCCTCGTCAGCCGCATCGACAAGGCCACGAAGGAGTTTGACACGGCGGCCACGGCCTCAAACATCAGCCTGGACGAGGCCCATCGCAAATTCTCCAGGCACGTTGAAACTGCCAACATCTATTTGTCCGACCAGCTTTCAACGGCTGCAACCACCATGGACGATCGCCTTGAGAGCATATCAATGCAGCTCACGGGCAAGCTTGAAACCACGGGCAGCAAGATTTCCGAACGCCTGGAAGATGTTTCTGTTCTGGTGGAAAAATCCATCGACAAGTTCAACAGTGAAATGGAACGCGTGCTGATCAACCGCAAGGCAGCACTTGACGGATTGATTGATGACGCGGCCAAGCGCGCCCAGGATATCGATGTCGTGATGACCAGCTACATGAGTCTCATCGAAGAATCACTGGCCTCAGCAGAAACTCGCGCCAAAGACATCAGCCGGATTGTTGCGGAACAAACCAGCATGGCAATCGTCAACTTGGAGCTGGAAGTTCGAAAGCTCGAGGCAAGTTCAGGCGGCCAGATCACCCAGGCCTCTCGCGTGTTGCGCGAACAGCATGAACGCGCCATGGCATCCATGAACGAAATGCTGTCTTCAACAGCAAGCGATTTCCAGCAGACAGCCCAGGATATGCGCATGACTGCCCAGCAGGTCGTCAAGGATATCGATATCGCTCGTTCCGATCTCAAGCGCGCGATCTTCGATCTGCCTGAAGAAACCAAAACCAATGCCGACGCAATGCGCCGTGTTGTGGCCGACCAGATTGCCGCTCTGAACTCACTCGCTGATGTGGTGAAACGCCAAACAGGAGTAACTGATTTTTCCGGACCAAGCTTCTCGTCACAACGAATGGCAAAGGAACCCAGCCCGGGAAAATCTGAGGGCGCCACGTTCCAGGCATCGCCCGTCGGAACGTCCAGCGCCCTGAAAAAAACCATCGAACGGCTCGAAACCAAAACACCTGAAGCAGTCGTGGTAAGCGACAGCAAGAATATTCAGCGCGAAATTGAGAACCTCACTCAAAAACTGAACACCGTCGCCAGGGACATTATCGAAGTGCTTGAAGATGGCTTGCCGGCGGACCTGGAAAAACGCTTCAACAAGAATGAGAAGGATGTCTACACCCAACGCCTGTTTGAAGCGCGCGGCAAGAAACTCGAAAAGTCTATCGGCACAAATTATGAGGATGACCGTGCAACGCGCACCCGCGTGGACTCATATGTCCGCTTGTTCGAGCGATTGCTGGATACGGTGTCCGATGCGCCCAAGGGTGACCAATTGGTTGAAGCCTGTCTGAGTTCGCAGTCCGGCAAGATTTACGTGATGTTAGCCGAGGTCAGCGGCCGCATATCACCCAGCTGAACCGGTTCATGATCAAACTGACCGTCGCGCATGAGTCATGGCCCATCGCCGGAAATTTTACGATTGCCCGCGGCAGCAAAACCACGGCCGAAGTTGTTGTCGTAACACTGCAGGAAGATGGCCACATCGGTCGCGGCGAATGCGTGCCATACCCGCGCTACAATGAAACTGTGGACGGTGTGGTTTCAAGCGTCGAAGCCGCGCGCCAAAAAATCGAAGCTGGCTTCGCCCATGCCGACATCGCCAGTCTTGTGGCCCCCCGCGCCGCCCGCAATGCGCTGGATTGCGCGCTCTGGGATTTGGAAGCAAAGCGCAGCGGCAAACCAGTTTGGCAACTCGCTCAACTGAAACAGCCCCATCCGCTGGTAACGGCCTACACGTTAAGCTTGGACACGCCCGAAGCGATGGCCGAAGCGGCCGCGAATGCGGCACATCTCCCCCTCCTGAAACTTAAACTCGGGCGCGAAGACGATGCCAGGCGCCTGAAACTCATCCGCAGTGCCGCCCCCAAATGCCGCCTCATTGTTGATGCCAACGAGGGCTGGACGCCGGAACAATTGCCAGAGCTTCTTTCTGCCTGCGTCGACGCTGGCGTCGAACTTGTCGAGCAACCCCTGCCCGCTGGTAACGACGAAGCACTGCGCCACGCCAAACACGAAATCACCATCTGCGCCGACGAGTCAGCCCATGACAGAGCCGATCTCCATAAGCTCGTTGGAAAATATTCGGCCATCAATATCAAGCTGGACAAAACCGGAGGCCTGACAGAAGCGCTTGCATTGGCCAAGGCTGCTGGCGAATTGAATTTAAAAATCATGGTGGGCTGCATGCTGGCCACGTCGCTCGCCATGGCGCCTGCAACATTGCTGGCCCAATTCGCTCACGTTATCGATCTCGATGGTCCCCTGCTGCTGGCTCGTGATCGCAATCCCGGCATCGCATTCAACAACAGCCTCATGTATCCGCCGCCAGCTGAATTGTGGGGTTGACCCGTTTGAGAGCCAATCCAAATCCCAACGCCACCAGCGAAACTCCAGCCATCACAACGTAGGTGGTCCCCTGCAACTGCTCAAACAATAATCCCGTGAGCCCCATCATTGCTGACATTGCAATGCCGCCTGCCAGCGCAGCATAAAGCCCCTGGGCAGAATTCCGCAGGCCCACCGGAACATTCCGGCGGATATAATGCATGGTGCCAAGGTGCACCATCGCAAATGACAATGCATGTAGCAGCTGGGCGGCAGCGGCAACGCCCAAACCAAAATCGCCAGCCATAACCAGCCAGCGAAACGCGCCGCCCGCCAATCCCACAATGATCAAATCAATTGGCGTGATGCGCTTGATCAACGAGTTCGAAAATCCAAACAGCACAACTTCAGCAGCAATTGAAATTGCCCAGAAACATCCGATTGTAAACTTGTCATAGCCAAGGTCATGCCAATGAACTGGCCCAAATGAATTGAGCATTGCATGGCTCGATTGCCCTATGCCGACCGCTACGATAAACAATGCAAAGGAACCCGCCATCAGGAATCTGAGAACGTCCCTGAATTTCGTGGGGCTGGCGCTCTCCAATTGCTGGCTGTCAAACTCAGGATCCTCAGGCAGCTGCAACCCGGCCAATGCTGACAGCCCTTGTGCGCCCGCAATGAGGAAAATGACTGCGCTGATAGGCAAAATTTGCAAAAGCATGCCGCCGCCAAGGCTGCCTGTCAGAAAACTCAGAGATGCCCAAAGCCGCATCCGCCCATAATCAATTTGATGGACCGCACTTCCATCGACGCTAAAACTTTCAGCCAGCGGAAACACCGGCGCCCAGCAAAAGGCGGCCAGCAGACTAAAGGAAAGGATTGGCCAAAAACTGGTGGACAAGGCCAACAGCAGAAACGCTGCGGATGCGGCGAATCCACAGAAGATGATAACACTCCGTCGATTTCGATATTTGTCAGAAATGAATGCGGCCAACGGGATTGCCAGAACTCTAATCGCCGTCATCCCCGCAATGACAACGGCAATTTCACCAACTGTTAACCCTTTTGCATCGAGCCAAAGCGGCAAAAACGGCAGCTGAAGACCAGCTCCCATGGCCATAAATGCGTAAAATATGGAAAATCTGACACTAAAAATTCTTGCGGGCATGATTCTGAGCCCGCTTCTAAACCAATCTTTCACTAGTTTCCATGATAGTTCGTAAAGATATAAGGCCCGTGCGTACTGCGGGTGTGTTTGGAGTTTGCGTAATGTCTGTGCATGTTGAAGCATTCCAGGAAGACAATTTCGAAAGTTTGATGGCCGCCGTTTCTCAAACGGCGCAGGGCCGCTGGTTCCTCCAGGAATATTCCAAGCGCCAGCGTTCAACAGAAAACCTGGCCATTATGGAAGCCGTCAGAAAACTTGAAAATGCCATAAAGAACCCCGGCATAATTCCGGCCCAACGTGCTCCCGAAGCGCCCAAGCCATTGAGCCCCCAGCAGCTCAAGTTTTTCAAACAGGATGAAGAGATATTCGTTGAAACCCCTGTTGCAGCGCCGGCTTTTCAGGTTGTGGGCCCCGCGCCGAAAGTCGAAGCCAAGCCACCCCAGGAATCGAAGGGCGCAAAGCTCAAAATCCAACGCCTGCATGTCGAGTCACCGCTCCCCGAAACCCGCGTTGAACCCATCGCAAGCGAGCCCGCACCAAAAAAACAACTCAGCGCTGCAATCGAACCAGCCGCAGTCGACGAACCAAAACAGCGTGTCATCATTATCCGCAAGCCATCAAGTGAAATAGCAGACATTTCAACATTGGAAGATGCTCAAGCCGAAGTAGCCGCTTGAGCGTCACGGCAGCACACCCGTGACCAGGGATCCCCGTTACGATATTCTATTTGAACCTGTGCGCATCGGGCCGGTGACCGCGCGCAACCGTTTTTACCAGGTTCCCCACTGCAATGGCATGGGTTGGCGCGATCCTTCCGCCCTGGCAGCAATGCGCGGCATGAAGGCAGAGGGCGGCTGGGCCGTCGTCTGCACGGAGATGACTGAAATTCATCCCACTGCAGATGTCACTCCCTATGTGGAACTGCGCATGTGGAGTGATGACGACATCCCGATGCATCAACGCATCACCGAGAAAATCCACGAGCATAATTCTCTCGCTGGCATTGAGTTGTGTCACTCGGGCTATACGGCAGTCAACCTCTGGTCTCGGGAAATTCCCTTTGCGCCCAGCGCCATGCCGGCTTCGAGTTACTTCAATGATCCGGTCCATGCCCGCGCCATGGATAAGCAGGATATCAAAAACCTGCGCCGCGCCCACAAGGCCGCAGCCCTGAGGTCTCGCGCGGCAGGTTATGATCTTGTCTATGTCTATGCCGGTCACGGCCTTGGAATTTTCCAGCAATTCCTCTCGCGCGCCACCAATTTCAGAACCGACGAATATGGCGGCTCCCTCGAAAACCGGGCCCGCCTCTTGCGTGAAGTCATCGCGGAAACCAAGGACGCTGTCGGCGATCGTTGCGCCGTTCCCGTCCGCATCGCCATGAACGAATTCTTGGGGCCGGATGGCTTGGAGCCAGCCGAGGTCGAAGATGCCATCGCCATGATGGCCGAATTGCCCGACCTTTGGGATCTGTCACTTTCCAGCTGGGCCAAGGATTCCCAAACCTCGCGATTTTCCGAAGAAGGTTTTCAGGAACCCTACATCAAGGGCGTCAAGAAACTGACGTCCAAGCCCGTGGTGGGTGTCGGGCGTTACACCTCACCCGACACCATGGTGCGGGTCATCAAACAAGGCATCATGGATATGATCGGTGCTGCAAGGCCGTCAATCGCTGATCCCTTCCTGCCCAAAAAAATCGAGGAGGGCCGCCTCAACGACATTCGTGAATGTATCGGCTGCAACGTCTGCGTCACCGGTGACTACACCATGTCGCCAATCCGCTGCACCCAGAACCCGACTATGGGCGAAGAATGGCGGCGTGGCTGGCACCCCGAAAAAATCCGCAAAGCCGAAAGCGCCAAAAAAATCCTGATCATTGGCGCAGGTCCGTCTGGCCTCGAAGCGGCCACTGCCCTGGGCAAGCGAGGCTTTGATGTCACCATTGCCGATGCCGCAAGCGAAGCGGGCGGTCGCGTTGCCCGCGAGTGCAAACTGCCAGGCCTTGCCGCCTGGGGCCGCGTTAGGGATTGGCGCATGTTGCAGATCAACAAGCTTGCCAACGTCGCACTCTATCTCGAAAGCGAAATGACGAGGGACACGGCAGCGGAATTTGACGCTGACCATATTGTGGTCGCAACCGGCTCCGCCTGGCGCCGGGACGGTGTGGCGCGCCACCATTCCAAACCAATTCAGATTGATCCAGCGGCAGATATTTTAACCCCCGACGACATCATGAATGCCCGCCGCCCCAAAAACAAATCCGTCGTTCTCTACGACGATGATCATTATTACATGGGCGGCGTGTTGGCCGAACTGCTGCGCAAAGAGGACTATAACGTAACGCTCGTAACGCCATCCCATCTCGTCTCATCCTTCACCAAGGCCTCGCTCGAGCAGAACGTAATTCAAACCCGATTGCTGCAACTCGGCGTCAACATTATTGCCAACACGGCCGTCGAAAATATCGCAAGCGACCATGTAGATATAGGTTGCGTATTTACCGGCCGCATCCAGAAGTTGGAAACCAGCTCCGTCATTATGGTCACCTCGCGGGCCGTAAATGACAAATTATTTCATTCGCTTGCCGATAGTTCTTCATCAGTCACGCGAATTGGAGATTGCTACGCTCCAGGAACAATTGCAGCCGCCGTGCATTCTGGTCACAAGTTTGCAGAAGACTTCGGAACGCCACCAAAAGACTTTCTCGAGATGCCTTATCGTCGCGAGGTCACAAAGCTCTCTTGAATAAGCCGGGCCAGACGCCTATCTCGCGTTAATGAGCAGTGATCTTTCTTTCATCCACCATTTTGAAAAAGGCACATCATCTCAAGCGCCCCTGCTTCTCCTGCACGGAACTGGTGGCGATGAGCATGACTTGGTGCCCCTTGGCAAAGCTATGGCGCCTGGAAGATCGCTTCTTTCGCCGCGCGGGAAAATTCTCGAAAACGGCATGCCCCGGTTCTTCAGGCGTCTGGCCGAAGGCGTGTTTGACGAAGAGGACGTCCGCATTCGTGCCCATGAGCTGGCAGACTTTATCGTTTCAGCGCGAAGTGCCTACAGTCTCGCCAAACCCGTGGCAGTTGGTTTTTCAAACGGCGCCAACATTGCAGCAGCGATGCTCTTGGTGCGGCCCGACGTCTTGAGCGGAGCCATTCTGCTGCGCGCCATGGTGCCGCTGGCTGATCCGCCCCAAACGGTAATCGCGCAAACACCCGTTCTGCTGGTTTCAGGTGAAAGCGACCCGATCATACCATTGGGCAATGCCGCACGGTTGGCGACCATGCTTAAAGATGCCGGTGCGGTCGTGCAGCACGATACACTGCCAACTGGCCACAACCTTACCCAACATGATATGAAAATCGCCAGCCAGTGGCTGAACAAACAGGAAAAATGATGAAACTGAATGGCCTCCACCACCTCACCGCCGTCACCGCAGAGGCACCCAGCAACTATAACTTCTACACCAGAACCCTGGGCCTCCGCATGGTGAAGAAAACCGTGAACCAGGACGACACCAGCGCCTATCACCTGTTTTACGCCGATGGTCTGGGATCGCCCGGAACCGACATCACCTTCTTTGATTGGCCCGTGGGGCCCGAACGCCGCGGCACTCATTCCATCTGCCGCACCGGCCTTCGCATCAAAGGTGAGGCCGCCTTCAGCTGGTGGTCCGACCATTTCAATGAGCGCGGCGTCACATTTGAGAAAGCTGCAGAAAAACATGGCCGCCTGACGCTTGATTTCGAGGATTTCGAAGGCCAGCGCCTGAGCCTCATTGATGATGATGGCGAGGGCGAAGTCCACCCATGGCATGAAAGCCCGGTTCCGCCCGAACACCAAATTCGCGGCCTTGGCCCCATCACCCTCAGCGTGCCTGACCTCCTCCCAACTGAAGCCATTCTCACCCAAGCCATGGGCATGACCAAGGCGCGCGAATTCAGCAACACCAGCATTTTCAAAATGAACGGCAGCGGCCCGGTCTCTGAACTGCATGTCAGAACCGACAAGGGCCTGCCCGTTGCCCAGCAAGGCGCAGGCTCCGTGCACCATGTGGCCTTCAACATCCCCAGTGCCGATTATGAAGCCTGGGCCAAAAGGCTCAAGGAACTCCGCATTCCCAACAGCGGCCCGGTCGATCGCTTCTGGTTCAAAAGCCTCTACTTCCGCGAACCCAACGGCATCCTCTTCGAAATAGCAACGGATGGCCCCGGCTTTGCAACAGACGAATCGCTCGAAAACCTCGGCAAAACATTATCCCTGCCGCCATTTCTGGAGGCCAAAAGAGCCCAGATTGAAGCTGGCCTGAAGCCCCTCTAAGGCAGATTATCCCGCATGAAAATATCAATGCGGATGCGTTCCTGGCTTTCGATCAGCGGCAGCTTGTCAGCCTTGGCCATCAGCACGCGCACCGCACTTCGAACCTCATGGCCCGTGTCCTGGTTGATAATGGCGTCAATCGTGCCTTTGATCAGCGCGCGCCGTGAAGGATCAGTCACTTCATGGGCAATGAAAACAATATCCTTGGCCCGCCCCGCCGCTTCAAGGCCCGACACAATGCCGCGTGTGCCGCCACCCACATTATAAATGCCGACAAGATCCGGATATTCCGCCAATAGCTGCTTGGTCATCTCCTCAATGCGCGTCAGGTCATCGCGCGACTCACGCACCGGCAAAACCGTCAAATTCGAAAATTCGTGAGCTGCCACCTGCTCAAACCCGAATTGCCGTTCAATATGATCACGCAGGGCAAGCGAACCGGCAAACACGCCAACCGTGCCCTTCATGCCGCGTAAAAACCTTCCCATCAGATTTGCCGCTGTGCGCCCGGCCGAAGAATTATCAATGCCCGCATAATGATCACGCTTCGATCCCGGCACATCAGACACCAGCGTCACCACGGTTATGCCTCGCGCTACCAATGCATTGATGGCCTCGCGCACTGCCGGATGATCAAGGGCGACAACGGCCACGCCATCTATGTTCCGGTCAATTGAATCGAGCGTCTGGGCCAGAAGCTCCCCATCAAAAACATCCACCCGCTTCACAATAATTGAAACCCGCTCGGCTTCCATCCGCTCAGTGGCAAGACGCACTTCATCAGCAATCTTCATGAAAAAATCTGCGGTGCTGACCGGCAGCACAAAACAAAACCGGTATTCCCGCGACCGCGCCAGCCGCGCCGCAATGCGGTCCGGCTGATAATTCAGCTCACGGATTGCCGCCTCAACCTTGGCAATGGTGGGAGCGCGCACCCCGTGCCGCCGGTTCAGCACGCGGTCAATCGTTGCAACACTCACACCCGCCAACCGGGCCACATCCTGGATCGTGAATTTTCCCATGGCCAGCTATCAAGCCCAGAGCCTATGGCTTGTCAATTGATCACGTCACAGCCTTCAGCGCCATAAATTCCGGCCTGTCCCACAATCTGCCATTCATAATGTCGGTTAGAATTTCAGCTGCGTCCCAAATATCCGCATGGCTTGTGTAAAGCGGCGTGATGCCAAAGCGGACGAGATCAGGTGCGCGAAAATCCCCGATGACGCCCTGTGCAATGAGAGCCTGCATCACCGCATAACCCTGCGGACAATGAAATGAAACATGCGAGCCCCGCTCATCCATATTGCGCGGTCCCGCCGCTTTCAAACTATGCCTGCCGCAGCTCGCTTCGACCAGGTCAATCAAAAGCTGGCATTGCGCCTTGGCCTTTGCATGCAATTCGCCCAAATCAACGCCGTCCCAAACATCAAGGGCTGCATCAAGGGCTGCCATCGAAAGAATAGGCTGCGTTCCACATTGTTGGCGAGTGATGCCGGGTGCTGGAACAAATTCGAGGTCAAAGGCAAATGGCCGCGCATGCCCCCACCATCCCACCAGTGCGGGCTGAACCACATTCTGCAACTCTGGCCGCACATAAAGAAACGCCGGAGCGCCCGGGCCGCCGTTCAAATACTTGTAGGTGCACCCCACCGCAAAATCCGCACCGCAGCCTTTAAGGTCAATTTGAACAGCACCCGCCGAATGGGCCAGGTCCCAGATTATCAATGCACCCGCCGCGTGGGCCAGTTTGGTTATGGCCTTCATGTCATGCCGCCGTGAAGTGCGGTAATCCACCTCCGTCACCATGACAACCGCCACATCTGGCGTGATGGCAGCCGCCACATCTTCCGGAGCCACAATCCGGACCTCATGACCGTCAGCCATGAACTCAGTAAGCCCCTGCGCCACATAAAGATCAGATGGAAAATTCCCCGAGTCAGACAGAATGACCTTGCGTTCGCGCCGCTGTCCCAGCGCCGAAGTCAGTAGCTTGAACACATTAACTGAAATGGAATCGCCAACCGCAACGCTGTCCGCTTCCGCGCCAATCAGCCGTGCCAGCCGATTGCCAATCTTCTGGGGCAGGTGAAACCAGCCATGTTCATTCCACGATTTGATCAGCGTTTCGCCCCACTGTTTTTCAACGGCAGCAGTCACCCGTGCTGAAACATTGCGTGGCAACGCGCCCAGCGAATTGCCATCCAGATAGATCATGCCCTTGGGCAGGGAAAACAACCCGCGCCGGGAAGCCAAAACATCCCTGGCGTCCATTTTCAAACAGTCATCCCGCGTCGTCATTTTCGCCATTGCCTTTCAAACTTATTGCTTGACTCAATCAAACTTCATGGCATCGATATATCCACGAAAAACTGAGGGGACCCAAATGAAATCTCGTGCCGCCGTTGCCTTCGAAGCCGGAAAGCCCCTGGAGATTGTTGAGGTTGATTTGGAGGGCCCAAAAGCTGGCGAGGTCCTCGTCGAAATCAAGTCCACCGGCATCTGCCACACGGACGAGTTCACCATTTCCGGCGCTGACCCCGAAGGCCTGTTTCCAGCCATCATGGGCCACGAAGGCGCTGGCATCGTAGTCGAGGTGGGTCCAGGCGTAACCTCGCTCAAAAAAGGCGACCACGTCATCCCGCTTTACACGCCGGAATGCCGCGAATGCGAATATTGCCTGAACCCCAAAACCAACCTCTGCCAGAAAATCCGCCTGACTCAGGGCCGCGGATTAATGCCCGACGGCACCTCGCGCTTTTCCTACAAGAGCAAAATGGTGCACCATTATATGGGGTGCTCCACTTTCTCGAATTACACCGTGCTGCCTGAAATTGCGCTTGCCAAAGTGCGCGAAGACGCTCCCTTCGACAAAATCTGCTACATCGGCTGCGGCGTCACCACCGGCGTTGGCGCCGTGCTCAACACGGCAAAAGTGGAAACCGGCTCAACCGCGATTGTGTTCGGCTTGGGCGGCATCGGCCTCAACGTGATCCAGGGCCTGCGCCTCGCCGGCGCCACACAAATCGTTGGTGTCGATCTGAACGACGAGCGCGCTGAGTGGGGCAAGCGCTTCGGCATGACGCATTTTGTAAACCCGTCAAAAGTCGAAGGCGATCTGGTCGCCCACCTGGTGAACCTCACCAATGGCGGCGCCGACTACACATTCGAATGCATTGGCAATGTGAAAGTCATGCGCGTGGCTTTGGAAGCAGCCCACAAGGGTTGGGGCCAATCCATCATCATTGGCGTGGCAGGCGCGGGCCAGGAAATTTCGACGAGGCCCTTCCAGTTGGTCACTGGCCGCTCATGGCGTGGAACCGCCTTTGGCGGTGCCCGCGGCCGCACCGATGTGCCCAAGATTGTCGACTGGTATATGAACGGCAAAATTGAGATTGATCCCATGATCACCCACATTCTGCCGCTTGAAAAAATCAACTCTGCCTTCGATCTTATGCACGAAGGCAAGTCGATCCGCAGCGTAGTTGTATTCTGAAACGAGAAACCTGGAGGACAACAAATGGCCAAGAAAGCCGCAAAGAAAAAATCCGTCGCAAAACCAAAAGCCAAGGCAATTTCCATTCACCCCATAATCGACAAGGGTGTGTTTGCCAAGGCCAGCAAAAAATTTGCCGGTGGCACGCTAACCTGTAAATGTTCGATTGATCCCGTAACCGTCAGCATTGGCGCACAAACAGCCCATAATCATGCGTGTGGCTGCACCAAATGCTGGAAACCAGCAGGCGCATCATTTTCCGTCGTCGCCGTTGTGGCCCGTGACAAAGTGAACGTCACGGCAAATGCCGGCAAGTTGAAGATCGTGGATGCCAGCGCCACCATCCAGCGCCACGCCTGCGCCGGTTGCGGAACGCATATGATTGGCCGTGTCGAAAAAGTCGGCCACCCATTTCACGGCCTGGATTTTGTTCACACGGAGCTTTCCAAGGACAAGGGCTGGTCGCCACCGGAATTCGCGGCCTTCGTGTCATCCGCAATCGAAGGCGGCGTGGATCCTGCCAACATGGGCGCCATTCGTGCGCGGTTCAAAAAGGTCAGCCTCCCACCTTATGACGTCTTGTCGCCGCCCCTCATGGACTACCTCGCCACTTGCGCAGCCAAAGCATCAGGCGTTCTGAAGTAAATAATCAACAGAGCGGCAGGACATGAGTTCTGCCGCCTACCCCTGCTCCACCCTGGCCACATGGTCCGCAAATTCTGCCGTCGCCATCAGCGCCTTGCAGCGTTCGAACCTGTTGATCGAATAGGCCCAGAAATCATCGGCCGGGTTTTTGTTGGCGTGCTGAATGAGGCCCCACAGCGTCCACAGCAAATCACACATGGCCTTGTAAATCACAAAGCGTCCGCGTTCGGCAGCCGTGGGCTCACCGCCAAAATAGGCCGCAATCATTTCCTCTTCCTGCTCCGTCGTGAACACCCCCTCAACCGCCAGATCGCCCAAATCCCACAGGGGATCGTTCATGCCCGAATATTCCCAATCGACAATCCACATGCGTTTTCCCGTATCGAGAAAATTCTCGCACAAGGGATCACAGTGACAGGCAGCCAGCGGCAGCGGCCGCGCATTCAACGCTGCCCGAACGGCCTCAGCACTCTTCACGACCTCTGCGTATCCCGCAGGCAGTTCAAGCTCCTTGGTCGCCAGTATTTTCAGATAGCCGTCAATCATCGAAAACAGCTCAAAGCGAAAATTGAACGTGGCGCCTGACGTGTGCAATTTCTTGAACGCCTCGCCCGCCCGTTTCGGCGATCCTGCCCTGGTCTTGAAACCAGCAGGCGACATGGTAACGCCATGGTCCACAAAGCGGGTCACCATCACACCCGTCTCGTCGTCGAAGTGAATAACATCGGGGCTGACTTTTGCCTTCGCCGCCTCCCGCGCCGCCTGGGCTTCATTGCTGCGGTTGATATATTCTTCCGTCCCCTTGCCGGGAATCCGCAACACATATTGCTCGCCCGCATGATCGACAAAAAACACCAGATTGGTCAGCCCACCCAAACGCCGAACCACAACGTCCTTGTCGTCGAGACACCAGAACATCTCTATCTTCTTGAGGGCCTCCCGCGCGAGGCCAACGCCCTGATCATCCATTGTTGTTTTCCCCTCTAACCGGTCGCGTCCCTATGGGCTGGGACATTCGCAGAAAATAACCATCCGGGTCCACAACAATAAATTGCCGCAAGAAGATGTGAATACGATAGCCGCGTCATCCGGCATATCGCCCCTGCTCACGACTTGAGCCTTTCCATTTTCGCATCATAAAGGCAGCGCGCTCCACGCTGGGCCGGATAGGCTTTGCCAAACGCTTCAATGGAAAATTCTTTTTCCCCCGCCAAGCCAGTCGGCAAATATCCGAAAGCAATCGTCTTGCCCAACGTATGGCCAAAGCCCACGCTTGTCGTCGATCCCAAAACCTTGCCATCAAACAGTATCGCTTCGCCGCCATGCAGGGGAGCAAATCCATCGATGGTGAACGAGCACAGCTTGCGGGAATTTCCAGCGGCCTTGATTTTCACCAAGGCATCCCGCCCGATGAAATCACCCTTGTCCATCGCCACGCAAAATCCAAGCCCCGCCTCGAAGGGATTATAGTCCGGCGAAATATCCCCCGACCAATAGAGATACCCCTTTTCCATCCGGCATGAATCAATGGCGCGGTACCCCGCATTGGCAATTCCGTGAGAGGCGCCCGCCGCCCACAGGGTTTCATAAACATGGGCTGCAAACTCCTGGGGCACATAAAGCTCATAACCCAACTCCCCCACATAGCCGATGCGGACCGCCAGCACACTGGCATGCCCCACATCCAACCCGCGCGCCGCCAGAAACGGAAACGCCCCGTTGGAAACATCCGTGTCCGTCGCACTCTGCAAAACCTCCCGCGACTGCGGCCCACAAATATTGATGACGGCAAAGGCATTGGTCACATCCCGGATGCGAACTGACGCCGGCAAATGCCGCGCCACCCACCCGCTGTCGCGCAAGCCAAATCCGGAACCCGTGATGAGGTAAAATAGCTCCGGCCCCGCATGAACCAACGTCACATCCGCCTCAATGCCTCCCGCTTCATTGCAAAGTTGCGTGTAGATGGCTTTCCCCGGCGGCCCTGACAGGTCATTGGCCGCAATCCGTTGGAGAGCAGCCTCCACCCCCACCCCGGAAATTTCAAACTTCGAAAATGAGGTCTGGTCAATCAGCGCCACGCTCTCACGAATGGCCCGGTGTTCTTCGACCACGTGGGAAAACCAGTTAGGCTTCCCCTCGAATGAGGCAACATCAACTGGCTCAACGCCCGCAGGCGCAAACCAGTTCGCCCGCTCCCAACCAGCCCGCGAACCAAATACCGCACCTGCCCGCAGCAATTGCCCATGAACCGGCGAAAGCCGCAGATTGCGCCCCGATTGGGTCTCTTCCAACGGCCAATGCACCTTGTAATAGGAAGCATAGGCTTCAATGGCGCGTGTCTCCAGATAACGCAGTTGCGCATGAACCTTGCTGAAGCGCCTGACATCAAACTGCCAAAGATCCATGCCCGCATCGTTATGTAAAATCATGTTGGCCATGGCAAGGCCCGCCCCGCCTGAGGCTGCAATGCCTGCCGTAAACCCGCAAGCCACATAGAAATTATCCAGTTCTGGCGCCAATCCCATGATCGGCTCCCCATCCGCCGAAACCGGAATGGGGCCATTGATAACGGTCTGAATGCCCGTCTCGTTCAAAATCGGCAGCCGCTCCGCCGCAGGCAAGGCAAAAAGCTCCAGCCGTTCCATATTGGGCGCAAAAAGTTCACGCCCAAAATCCAGGGGCGGCAGTCCCCGGTGAAAGCCCTGCGAACCCTCCTCCCATCCGCCAATCGCAAATGATCCCGTATCGGGCTTCAGATAGAAATTCTTGTCAGGGTCTCGCAGTGTTGTGAGGCCTGCATCAAACGACAGGGTCTTCTCGGTCAAAAAATACTGGTGCTCAACAATGCCAGCAGCCAGTGCCACGCCTGCCATGTTGCCAACGCGCTTGGCCCACAACCCTGCACAATTCACCAGAACATCGCAGAAAATATTCCCGGCATTGGTCACCACGCCAACCGCCCGCCTGCCTTCGAGAATTATCTCTTCAACGCAAATTCCTTCCTCAATCCTGGCGCCATTGGCCCGCGCTCCCTTCGCATAAGCCATCGTCAGCGAATAGGGATCGATGTATCCATCACCCGGAATATAAGCCGCACCCTCAACACCGACCGTCGAAATATAAGGAAATAATGTCTTGGCCTCAGCCGCAGAAAGCGATTGGCATTCCACGCCAAAGCTCTTGGCCTGTCCCATCGATCTTTGAATCTCGCTCCACCGCGGAGCACTTGACGCAAGCCGCAACGAGCCAACTTTTTTCCACGAAATGGCCTGCCCGGTTTCAGCCTCAAGGCGATCAAAAACCGCGACGGAATTTTGCATCAGCCGTGTGAGGTTGCGCTTGCCCCGAAGCTGGCCCACCAGCCCCGCCGCATGCCACGTGCAGCCATGCGTAAGTTGCGACTTCTCAATCAGCAGAACATCCTTCGCACCATCTCTTGCAAGATGATAGGCCAGCGACGTGCCAATGGCGCCGCCGCCAACAATGAGAATATGCGCATGCCGGCTCCACTGCACCGTCATGCCTTCACACGTTCATTCTTTGGATCATAAACTGCTTCTAAGTGTATGTTGCATTTAACGATTTCATTGGCGACAACAAGCTGGTAATTCCCGTCCCTGAGGTAGTCTTCGGTAACGCCCGCAACATCGCGCACATAGCCAAAGCCAATGGGCTTGGCCACAGTGTAGCCATAGCCGCCGCTCGTGAGATAGCCCGCGAACTTTCCATTCCGCAAAATTGTTTCGCGGCCAGAAAGCACAATGTCCTCTCTCTCGGTGGTGAAGCTTGCGAGCATTTTTGTAAGCGGCATTTGCGAAATTTTGTCAATCGCTTCACGCCCCAAAAACGGCTGGTCGGTTTTCATTTTCACAGCCCACCCCAGACCCGCATGCAGCGGCGTATCGTTGGGCGTAATATCAGAACTCCACGCGCGGTAACCCTTCTCAAGCCGCAGGGATTCAAGTGCGCGGTAGCCCACCGGCGCCACGCCATAGGCCCTGCCCGCGGCCATCAGGGCGTCGAACACATCGCCCGTGGTGGCAATCGGCATATGCAATTCCCAACCAAGTTCCCCCACATAAGTCACGCGCAGCGCACCCACCTTGTGGCCAGCGATCACAATCTCTTTCACCTCGCCAAATTTGAAGGCAGCGTTTGACAAATCGCCGGACGTAACCGTCTGAATGACAGCGCGTGAGTTTGGTCCCATCACCGAGAGCGTGCCGTAAGCTTCCGTGATGTCAGTGAGCTTGGCATCAAGGCCGGGCTTGATGTGATCGGCAATCCAGGCAAAATCATGGGTGCGAAATCCGGTGCCCGTCACGATATAGAAATGATCTTCGGAAATGCGTGCCACCGTCAAGTCGCACTCAATGCCGCCCCGCGAATTCAGCAATTGCGTGTAAGTCAGCTTGCCAACCGGCCGGTCAACTGTGTTGGCGCATATCCAGCTCAAAGCCGCGGCGGCGTCTTTGCCCCGCAAGTCATATTTTGCGAATGATGACTGGTCAAAAATGCCAACGCGCTGGCGAACGCATTTATGTTCTTCCCCCACCGCCGCAAACCAGTTCTGCCGCCCCATGGTGTAAATATCGCGAGGTTCCATGTCCTTGGGCGCAAACCAGTTTGGCCGCTCCCAGCCAAGCTTGGAGCCAAAACAGGCATTGAGTTTTTTCAGGCGCTCATACAGCGGTGACACAATCCGTGGCCGCCCCGATTGATATTCTTCATGGGGATATCCAATAGAGTAGTGCTTGCCATAAGCCTCCAGCGTGCGCTCAGAGGTCCAGGCGCGATCCTTGTGCAGATCCGAAAAGCGGCGAATATCCACCACCCACAAATCCATTGGCGCTTCGCCACTTGCAACCCAATCCGCCAGAACCCAGCCAGCGCCGCCGCCAGAGGCAATGCCAAACGCGTTGAAACCCGCTCCCACATAGAAGTTCTTGAGTTCTGGCGCCGCACCCAGAATAAAGTTCCCGTCCGGCGTAAAACTCTCCGGCCCGTTGATCATTTTCTTGATGCCGGCTTTCTCCAGAGCTGGAACCCGCGCCATGGCCTCGCCCATATGCTGCTCAAAATGATCCCAGTCATCATCGAACAGCTGAAACTCAAAATCATCGGGAACATCGCCTTGCGTCCAAGCAATCGGATTTGGCTCATAGCCGCCAAACACCAGGCCGCCCACCTCTTCCTTGAAGTAAGTGCGCCGATCCGGATCGCGAATGGTGGCTGCATCGGGCGATAGCCCATCGATTTTTTCAGTGATCAGATATTGATGCTTGATCGGTTGCAGCGGCACGCTGACGCCCGCCATCACGCCAATCTGCCGCGCCCATTGCCCACCGCAATTCACAACTTTTTCACATATGATTTTGCCAAGCGTTGTGTTGACGGCAATCACGCGGTCCGCAAGAATGTCAAACGACGTAACGCGCGCACCTTCAATCAACAGCGCCCCGTGCATGCGTGCACCCTTGGCAAGCGATTGTGCAATGTCGGATGGCGATGCCTGGCCATCGGTCGGCAGATAGGAAGCCCCCACCAGATCATCCACATTCATCAAAGGCCACATCTTCTTGACGTCTGCGGGTGACAGGAGATGCATCTCCATGCCAAAGCTCTTGGCCGTAGTGGCAAGCCGCTTGTATTCAATCCAGCGGTTTTGATTGGTGGCCAGCCGCAAACAGCCCGACATCTTCCAGCCCGTCGCAAGCCCCGTTTCCGCATCAAGTTTTTTGTAGAGATCAACTGAATATTTCAAGACCTGCGTGATTGAGGCCGATGAGCGAAGCTGGCCCACCAGCCCCGCCGCATGCCAGGTGGAACCAGAGGTTAATTTGTTTTGTTCCAGCAAAACCACTTTCAATTTGTGGTCCCGCGCCAAATGATAGGCGGTTGAACATCCGATAATGCCGCCGCCTATGACGACAACATCTGCATGGGTTGGAAAATTTTCTGTCATATCATTCCAAATTTTGAGTTGTAATCAGCCAGCACGCGAGAGTAGCGCGCCAGATATTCCTGGGCATAGGCAACATAATCAACACCCGGCGCGTTAAGATGTATTTCCGAAACCATCCCCCACACTGCTTCACGAAGCGCGCTGGCCGTTTTCATTGCATAGAAGCTGCGAAGTGTGGCCAAATCTGGCTTGCGCTCAAAATATTGCGCCAGCAGGTCGTGCTCGGCCTGGGCGTCAAACTGGTTGTTGGAAGCAATATTGGCCAAATCAAACATGGCCGTTCCAAAGCCGCCATATTCCCAATCAATAAGCCAAAGCCTCCGGCCATCATCCATGAAGTTCGTGGGCAAAAGATCATGATGGCCAAAAATGATCGGCAGCGGGATTTGTGCTGCCTCCAGCCGTTCCACCTCTTTCATCCAACCCGGAATATCACGAACATGAGCGTGTTTTGCCGCAGCAACCGTTCGCGCATAATCGCGCAATACATGAAACACCCAGAAAAAATTGGCCCGCCCCGAAACCCGTGCAGCCATGTCGCGGTGGCATTTCTTCACAATCTCAACGCAGGCAACCGAATTTTCACGCACATTTTTCTCGGCGTAAGTGCGGGCCTCCACAAAGCGCACCACCATGACGCCCGGTTCCGTATAAACAACCTCCGGCGAAAGCCCGGCCTCAAAGGCAGCAATACTGGCAATCACTTCCGCCTCGCGGAACACATGATGGAAAGGATAATCCTCGCCAACCCGCGCCACAAATTTCTCAGCCCCATCACGAACTGTAAAACTTGCATTGCTGACCCCGCCTTTCAGCGGAACGAGCTCGATTGGCCCCTGCCAAAACGGCAATGATCGGACTCTGGCCTCTGCCGTCATCAAAAAACCTTTCTGATATCGCGAATTGATGGCTTCCAACAGTTTTTGTCAACCAGAATGTTGCTTTATGTGGTAATATTAGGTTTTTTATGTGGTTTTATGACCGGTTTAAACTTATTTAATTGAATAACCACAGAAACAAGCTATTATTACCACATGGCCCTCGACCTCAGCAAGCGACAATCCGAGATTCTCGCCCGCGTCCGCGAAAGCGGAACCATTTCCATTGCTTCTCTCGCCGAAACCCTGGGCGTTTCCCTCGAAACCATTAGGCGCGACGTCAAATCGCTGGTCGAGTCCCGTGAAGTTCTCAAGCGCCACGGCTCCATCGCCATGCCCTATGAAGTGGGTGAGGCGCCCTTTGAGCGCCGCCTGCGGGAACGCGTCGCCGCAAAGCGCGCCATTGCCCGCCGCGCCGCAAGATTGATTGAAGATGGCGACAGCCTGATGCTCGATACGGGCACGACAACCAGCATCTTCGCCCGCGAGCTGCTGAAGAAGCGGGGCCTCACCGTCGTCACCAATTCGTCCGATATCGCCCGCACCCTGGCAACTGTGAACGGCAACAAGGTTTACATGGCGGGCGGCGAATTGAACGGCTCCAATGGCGCAGCGTTTGGCCCTTCCGCCATAGCCTTTGCCACCAGCTTCCACGTGCGCCACGCCATCATTTCAATCGGCGCACTTGACGCCGAGTTCGGCCCTTCCGACAGCTATCTCGCCGAAGCCGAATTTGCCCGCATGGTGCTGTCACGCGGTGAAAATCGCATCATCATTTCCGACAGTTCAAAATTCGGTCGCACCGCCTTGATCAAGGTCTGCGATTTCAAGGATATCACCCGCCTGATCAGCGATGGCATCCCCGATGCCAAACTCTCCGCCGCCCTGCAGGAAGCAGGCGTCAGCGTAAATGTCGTTGCCCCATGAAGCGGTGTCGCAGGGCAGCCATGATTTATGTGTAGCGACCAATAACACCGTTGACCAAGCCAATTGGAATAGGCCAAACTAGCCGACGAACTCAAAAGCAGGTGAATAATGCGATACGAAGCACCAGAATCAATTAAAGCGGCAGCAACCATGCTGGCCAAAGAAAAAGGCGCAGCCTTCGTGCTGGCCGGCGGCACCGACCTTCTCGTGAAAATGAAGGGCGGTTTCCTCGAGCCCGATCTCGTCGTTGATATCAAGCGCATCAAAGGCATGTATGATATCAAAAAATCCGCTACCGGTTTTAGAATTGGTGCCGCCGTTCCAGGCGTGGCTCTGGGCGAACATGCGGCCCTCGTAAAAGCCTGGCCCGGCGTTGTTGAAGCAGCCAATCTTATCGGCTCAAAGCAAGTGCAGGGTCGTTGCACCATGGTGGGCAATATGTGCAATGCCTCTCCTGCCGCTGATAGCGTCCCCGCACTCATTGCGGCCGGTGCAAAAATTGCAATCGTCGGTCCCAAAGGCAAGCGCACCATTGCCGTTGAACAGGTTGCCGTTTCACCAGGCCGCACATCGCTGAAGAAAGGCGAAATCGTCGAGGCAATTCTGCTGCCCGCCCGTCCGGCAAAATCCGGCGATGCCTATTTGCGCTTTATCCCGCGCACCGAAATGGATATCGCTGTCGTAAGCGCTGGCGTGAACCTTGAACTTGATGGCAAGGGCGTCATCAAAAGTGCCCGCGTCGCCCTGGGCGCGGTCGCTGCAACTGTGTTGCTTGTGCCCGCCGCCGCAAAAGCCATAATCGGCACCAAGCTCGACGCCGCAGCGCTTGAAAAGCTCGCAGCCGCCTGCTCTGCCGCCTGCAAGCCAATTGACGACAAGCGCGGAACCATAGAGTTCAGAACCAAGGTTGCAGGCGTTCTCGCGCGCCGCGCCGCAACAATCGCGTACAGCCGCGCAGGAGGAAAATAATGTCGGGCGTCCATGTATCAACCACCATCAATGGCGATCCCGTTGAATTTGTCTGCAACGCCGATGAGGTGCTGCTCGATGTGCTTCGCAACCGTCTCGGCTTGACCGGCGCCAAGGAAGGCTGCGGAACGGGCGATTGCGGCGCTTGCAGCGTAACGGTCAATGGCCGTCTCGTCTGCTCTTGCCTCGTGCTGGGTGCCGAAGTGGGTGGGGCCTCCATCGAAACCATCGAAGGCATGGCAAAGGGTGACAAGCTCCATCCCCTGCAAACAAATTTCATCTCCCATGCCGCTCTTCAATGCGGCATTTGCACACCAGGATTTCTGATCGCCGCAAAAGCCTTGCTCGACAAAAATCCCGATCCATCCGAGGAAGAAATCCGTTTCGGCCTTGCCGGCAATCTGTGCCGCTGCACCGGCTATGACAAGATCGTTCGCGCCGTTCAGGCCACTGCAAAAGAAATGAGAGGAGCTTAATCATGCCACTCGACACCCACTTCACCAATCAGGTCTTCAAATCCGTCGGAACCAGGCCGCTTCGCCCCGATGGCATCGACAAGGTCACCGGTCGCGCCAAATATGGTGCGGATTATAACGCACCGGGCCAACTCATCGCCCTCGTATTGCGTTCACCCCATGCGCATGCCCGCATCAAGAAAATTGACACCTCCAAAGCTGAAAAGCTGCCTGGCGTCAAAGCCGTCATCACCAGCAAGGACTTGCCGGATTTGACCGGCGAGGACCACGGCATGAAAGACGTGCTGGTCAACTGCATGGCGCGCGACAAGGTGCTTTACGATGGCCACGCCGTTGCCGCCGTTGCAGCCATTGACGCAACGGTTGCAAGGAAAGCCCTGAAGCTCATCAAGGTGGATTATGAAATCCTGCCCCATGTGACGGAGATTGCCGACGCCATCAAGGCGAATGCGCCCGTCATCCATGATTACATATTCACGTCCGGCGTAACGCCCAAGCCCTCCAAGCCTTCCAACATCAATCGCCGGTCCGAATATGGCCATGGCGACATCGAAGCCGGTTTCAAGCAGGCCGATGTTATCGTCGAACGCTCCTACAGGACCGAGCAGACCCATCAGGGCTATATCGAGCCCCACGCCTGTGTTGCCAATGTCAGCCCCGACGGCCAGGGCGAACTCTGGGTCTGCACCCAGGGCCATTTCGTTTACCGCAACCAGTGCGCCATGTTGCTGGGCATGGACGTATCCAAGCTCCGCGTTACCGCCTCGGAAATTGGTGGCGGCTTCGGCGGCAAGACCCATCTTTGGGCCGAACCTCTTGCTCTTGCCCTCTCGCGCAAGGCCAACCGCCCGGTCAAACTCACCATGACCCGCGATGAAGTCTTCCGCGCCTCGGGCCCTACCAGCGGCACCTGGATTGATGTGAAGATCGGCGCCAGGAAGGATGGCACGATCACTTCGGCCTATGCGCTTCTGCGCTATCAAAGTGGCGCTTTCCCCCAGACCTGGGCGGATTTCGGCGCGCAAACTTCCTTTGCCTGCTACGATCTCAAGAACGTCAAGGCCGAGGCCATGGAGGTGATCACCAACCGCCCGAGAACCGCCGCCTACCGCGCCCCTTCAGCACCCATGGCCGCCTTCGCGGTTGAAAGTGCAATTGATGAGCTGGCCCGCAAGATCGGCATGGATGTGGTTGATTTCCGCATCAAGAATGCAGCGAAACAAGGCACCCAATCCTCCTATGGGCCCGTCTATGGCCCCATCGGCATTGGCGCCACGCTCGAGGCCGCCAAGAACCATCCCCACATGAAAGCGCCTCTCGGCAAAAATCAGGGCCGCGGCATGGCCTGCGGTTTCTGGTTTAACTTCGGCGGCCAAACCTGCGTTGACATGAACGTCACCCCTGATGGCTCGGTCACTGTCGCAGTTGGCACCATTGACGTTGGCGGCTCACGCGCTTCCATCGGCCTGATGGCGGCCGAAGAACTCGGCGTTCCCTTCGACCAGGTGCGGGTCGTCATCGCCGACACATCCTCCATCGGCCATAACGACATGACCGACGGCAGCCGTGGCACCTTCTCAACCGGCATGGCAACCATTGGCGCCGCCCGCAACGCCATCAAGGTTCTCTGCGAACGCGCCGCCAAGATGTGGGATATTCCGGTGGATGCCGTCATCTGGGAAAATGGCACAGCCAAACCGGCAGGCGCCAACGCCGGCAACTTCCCGCCCCTCACCATGCGCGAAATCGCCGAAGCCGCCCCCAACACCGGCGGACCAATCGCCGGCCACAATGAAATGGTGGCCGATGGCGCAGGCGTTTCCTTCGCCACGCACATCTGCGACATCGAGGTTGATCCTGAAACCGGCGCCTCAAAAGTTAAGCGCTACACGGTTATCCAGGATGCAGGCAAAGCCATCCACCCCTCCTATGTTGAAGGCCAGTATCAGGGCGGCGCCGCGCAAGGCATCGGCTGGGCCCTCAACGAGGAATATATCTATGGGAAAGATGGCCGCCTGCAGAACGCGGGCTTCCTCGATTACCGCATTCCGGTGTGCTCCGATCTCCCCTTCATTGACGCGGTGATCCTCGAAATTCCAAACCCCAACCACCCCTATGGCGTGAGGGGCGTTGGTGAAACTTCAATCGTGCCGCCGCTCGCAGCGGTGGCCAATGCGGTTTCGAATGCAACAGGCGTGCGCATGACCCACATCCCCATGTCGCCGCCCCGCATTTTGAAGGCCATCTCAGCCCGCAAAGGCTGACATGGTTGAAGTTCATCTCTGGGGAGCGCTCAGGCCAATCGTTGGCGGAGCGCTCTCTGTTTCTGTCGAAGCCAAAGACATCCGCGAACTCTTCAAGAAACTGTCAGCGCAATACCCCGCCTTCGAACCCCACCTGAAACAAGGCATAGCCGTCTCCATAAACGGCCGCATCTACCGCGATACCTGGGACACAAAACTGCCGACCGACGCGGAGATATATCTGCTGCCGAGAATTCCGGGGGGATAAGTGGTTTCCATCTCCGGCAAGGGCGCGCTGCGCGCGTTCATGCCCGCGACGGTGTTTCTATGGTTTGCAAATGATCTTTATCAATGCCAGGCAATGGTTTCATGCTCCAAATCAACCACTATGCTGGTTGGCCCAATCCATGGACAATCCAGGTTCCAAAAGAGGAATACAATGTTGCCCTGCATATTAGTTTTGGCCGCTGCGTTTTTCTGCATGGGGGCATATGAACTACGATAGAAGTTGAACAAGGAACAGCAATCATGTCTCTCGGCACCATTCTCATTATCATCCTTATTATTTTCCTCCTCGGCGGCTTCAGTGGCCGCTTTGGCGGCTATGGCTATGGCTATGGCCATGGTGGTGTTGGTGGCATCGGCACCATCTTGATCATCATTGTCATCCTTGTGTTGCTGGGCAAGTTGTAGGTTGAAAGCCGGGAAATCTGATGAGCCGACTTCACCTGCACACGGAGAACCACCTTGTCGATCGCATCGGGTGGTTGCGGGCAGCCGTCCTGGGAGCCAATGATGGCATCGTTTCAACAGCCAGTTTAGTAGTGGGTGTCGCTGCGGCTGCGGCGACGCCGGATGACGTGTTGCTTGCTGGGGTCGCAGGGCTTGTCGCCGGCGCCATGTCGATAGCGGCTGGCGAATATGTATCTGTCAATTCGCAGTCCGACATCGAACTTGCTGACCTAGCCCGCGAACGCAAGGAGCTGGAGACCAACACTGCATTTGAACTTGATGAGCTTGCCCAAATCTATGTCAAGCGCGGCGTCACCCAAGCCTTGGCGAAACAGGTTGCGCGGCAATTGATGGCAAAAGACGCCTTGGTTGCCCACGCGCGCGATGAGCTTGGGATTTCAGCGATCACAGCCGCGCGTCCGGTCCAGGCCGCACTGACATCAGCCGCCACATTTTCTGTTGGTGCCGCCATGCCGCTGCTCATGGTTGTCATGGCGCCCGCCAGTGTCCTTGTCCCCTTGGTGTCTGCCGCGTCACTGGGCTTTCTCGCTCTTCTGGGAGCAATCGGGGCAAGAGCGGGTGGTGCAAACATGCTGCGCCCCACTATCCGGGTGACATTTTGGGGCGCATTGGCAATAGGTCTCACCGCAGGTATCGGCAAATTGTTCGGCACTGTTGTTTGAAGGTGCACATGGGGGAAAGAAGGGGAAGGAGAAAGAAGGAAGATTCATTTTCCTACTCCTCTTGGCATGTTCCTATATAGGATTTTAGTTGTTTTCGATGGTTTCCGAGGAAGGAAATCACGTCGCTTCAGCTTAACGTGTTTCGGCTTCTTTCAAAATCCAATCCCGAAAGTGTTTGATTTTTGGTTGGCTCTTGCGGCGTTCGGAATAGGCCAGATAGTAGTTCGAGCCGGACAATGCCGATATGTCGAACAGCTGCACCAGACGCCCGGATTTCAAGTCGTCACTGATAAAAGCTGGTGAAACAAGAGCGATGCCGGATCCCGCCACCGCGAGGATGGCCGCCATCTGCTGCGTATCAACGTCAATGCTTGTGCGGGTGTTTTTTACGCTACGGGTCAACCCTG
>JANNXN010000155.1:0-47684 GCA_031409595.1 Rhodobiaceae bacterium | reverse complement strand
GATATATCCCCTTGACATTATATTCCCATTGTTCTACTTATGTTCCTGTTCACCCCGGAAGGGGTCTCGGTCATGACGGTGATCTTGATGGGGTGGATGTGGCGCCTGCGGTTATCGGGTATCGTGCCCTTTGATCCCGGGGAGCTTCAAACGAGACAGCCGGGAGCATTACGACCCCGGTGCCCAGAGGATGTGGCCAGGGTGTGGAGTCATCCACAATTACAGCCCGGTGTCTCGACTAGCAGAAATCGCCACAAAAGCGTGGACGCGGAAGTTTCGCGTCACCCGCCGGACCACACCACCGGCATATTTGCGAGCTTTGCGTCCACGCAACCCTTCGCTTGTCTCTCGCCCACCTCCGAAAACGGCATTACCGTTTTCATCCCCGGCGAAGCTGTGTCCAATGCTGATTGAAAAGTGAATACTGCCCCGCTCTGTCATCGCCCGCATTCATTGCGGGGACCCACGGCTCACCATGCTCCGTCCACAGATCATGTTGACGAATGGGTCGCCGGAACGAATCCGGCGATGACAATTGTTGAGAACAGGGCGGCGTGAAAGAATTGAAGATCACCAACCGAATCCCCTCGTGCCTCCAGGGCGGAATGGCTTTTGACCGACCCAAAGGCTCCCTCCCCACAAGGGGTTGTCATATGGGTTTGGGGCGCCTGCGTTCGCAAACGATTAAAGCGGATCGGCAGCCTGAAACCAATGATTCATGATTAATGGATTTTGTGGTCATTCCATCAAATTCACCTGATTTGCTTAATCGGATTTCAACCACGCAGGCAGAGTCTTCATTCCGATAATTACACTGGAATGGGGCTTTCGAGATGAACGGAAAGATCCTTGCATTGTTGTTTACAATCGCGCTGACAGGTGCTGCAGAAGCCAGCGGCAGGAACAGGTTCAACGGTCCAGCAGAAGGGATGTTGGCGGTCGCGCACAATCCGATGCCGTTGGCCGCGGCCAGCCATGCTGTCCACTACCCTTACGATGTGGTTGCGTCCACCTCCAGCACACTGGACAGGCCCAGCGAAGTCCCCAGCTCGCCATTGTACCGCGTTGCGACCTCGATCCTGTCCTGGAAGCATAGAATCACGGCCTTCTTTGCACCGCGCAACTTCGCGGAAAGCTGCATGGCCAGAGCGGTCTACTTCGAGGCCCGCTCAGAATCGCGGCTGGGGCAGTTGGCGGTGGCGACGGTCATTCTCAACCGGACCAAGTCGTTGCACTATCCTTCTTCCATCTGCGGCGTGGTTTATCAGGGCTCGAGCCGCCTCAACGCCTGCCAGTTTTCTTTCGCCTGCGATGGCAAGCCCGATTTTCCGGAACGTGATCGTGCCTGGGAAGCAGCACTTGAAGTTACCGCGCTGGCGCTCGGGGACGACATGGCTTCGGAGGACGGCCAGATGCAGATCGTCTCCACCGCCACCCATTACCATGCCGACTATGTCAGGCCGCGCTGGTCCAGGTCCCTCCACCGCCTGGCCAAGATCGGACGCCACGTATTCTATTCGCAGGGCTAGGCAAAACAATCGCGGTGCTGAAATCTAGTGCATGTCCCGCCAAAGTGCGAAGCGGTTTGGCGGTCCGGACATGCACCAGCATATTGATCTGGCGCGATTCCTTTTCGGCTTGATGATTCCATCAAGCCGGGAAGCGCGCTAGAACTTCGGCTTACGTTTTTCGCGGAATGCTGCGACGCCTTCCTTGAGATCGGTGCTGGCGGCGGCAATCGACCCAGCCAAGGCTTCGAGGGGGCGTTCGTGTTCTTCACCTTCGGCGGCATTGATCAGCATTTTTGTGGCCTGGGTTGCAACAGTGCCGCGGGTGATGAGAGTTGACGCCATTTCCTGCGCTGCACCCAGTGCTCCACCTTTCACAACAACTTTGTCAACAAGGCCCAGGGCGCGCGCCTCCTCGGCGGTGAAAATTTCGCCAAGCAGAGCCATGCGGCGGACGAGTTGTGAGCCGAACCTCCGAACTGTGCGTTGGCTGCCTGACCAGCCCGGAATAATTCCAAGACTGGTTTCTGGTGAACCCAACTTCACATGGGCCTCCGCGATGCGGAAATCTGCGGTTGCTGCCAGTTCCAACCCTCCGCCAAGGGTGTGACCATTGAGGGCAGCGATGAGCGGCTGACGCAATCTTGCCAGCGCATCGAAGGCGCGGTGGCCATGGCGGACCCAGGCCATGCCAAAATCGTCGGGTGACCATGTGGACCAGGCCTCAATGTCGCCGCCCGCGCAAAATGACCTGTCGCCTTCGCCAGTCATGATGGCGACGCGAATATTGCGCATGGCATCGATCAGGTGGGCGGCGCGCTCAAGGGCCAGCACCATTTCATAATCAAGCGCGTTGAGTTTTTCAGGCCGCGCCAGCGTGAGGATTGCCACGTATTCCTTTGTCGCAAGCCGGATGCGTTTATCGCCTGTATCAATCATTGAGTGTCAACCCCATAATGGCTGGCCGAAATAAATTGGCATCCATGGTTTTCAGCGCCGGAGAAACAATCAAGGGGAATTCCGATTGATCAAGTATGTTGGATTGCAATTCAACGCCGGGCGCCATCTCGGTTACGACGATCCCTTCAGGCGCAAGTTTCATCACGCAGCGCTCGGTAATATAGGTTACGTCCTGTCCTTGCATCACGCCACGGGACCCCGAGAAAGAAACCTGCTCCACTTCGCGCACCAGCTTCTTGACCTTGCCCTCTTTTTCAATCCTCAATTTGCCACCCACAATTTCCATTTTTGCACCGGCATTGAAGAATCCGGAATAGACGATCTTGCGGGCGCGCGCGGTTATATCAACAAAGCCGCCGGCTCCAGCTGTGACGTGGGGCCTGACGCCGAGCTTTGACACGTTGACCGAACCGTGACTGTCAATCTGCAGGAAAGAGAGCAAGGAGCAATCAAATCCACCGGCCTGAAAATAGGTGAATTGATGGGGCGACGGCACAATTGCTTCGGCATTTGACGAGCAACCGAACTGAAATTCAAGCAAGGGCACGCCGCCAACGGCTCCCTGTTCGATCACCCAGGTCACCTTGCCATGGAGGCCTTCTTCGAGAAATATCCGGGGCACGTTGGCTGAAACACCAAAGCCCAGGTTCACAGCCCAGCCTGGCTTCAACTCCTGAGCGGCACGTCGCGCTATGGGTTTTCCGGTGCCAAACTCCATGAAGGAAAACGAGCTGAGCGGCTTGAAGACCTCGCCTGAAATGGCAGGGTCATAGGGTGTCTGGGTTGTCTGCCACTGGTCGGGGACTTCGACGATATAATCAATCAATATGCCTGGCACCACCACATTATGAGGTTTCATGGTTTCATTTTCGACGACGAATTTTACCTGAGCAATCACGATGCCGCCATTGTTGTGGGCGGCCATAGCGATATCGATTGCGCCGAGGTAGGCGCCCTCCTGTTCAAAGGTAAGGTTTCCGCGCTCGTCTGAAGCAGTTGCCCGAATGATCGCAACGGTGGGTATAATTGACGGGAAGAAAAGCCATTCATCGCCTTCGAAGTTAATTTTCTTGACGATTGGTTCCGCAGCCGCCTTGGCATTCATGGCGCAACCCTCGCGATCAGGATCGACGAAGGTATCAAGCCCAACTTTTGTGATAACGCCGGGACGCTTTGCTGCGGCCTCGCGGATCATGTCGAATATGATGCCGGAAGGAACATTGTAAGCCGGCATTTCATTGGATCCCAGCATCTTCCAGATTTCAGGCGGTTCTGATGAAGACGGTCCAGAAGGATATGAGCCCCCGATTATGCGTCCGATGAGGCCGGATTTTGCGATATGATCCACGCCCTTGATGCCATAGAAATCACCAGCGGCGATTGGGTGAAGCATGGTCAGGTTGCGGGGGGCTTTCTCGCGATCGAAGCGCTCTCCCAGTGCTTTCAAGATGGCGTCCGGGCAATTGAGACCGGACGACGAATTGACCGCAACTGTTGAGTTGCTGGCTATGAGCTTAACTGCCTCGGCGGCTGAAACAATTTTGGGCATTGACTACCTGTTACCACGGATCAAGTCGGCGGCCTTCTCGGCGATTGCAATAGTTGGTGCGTTTGTATTGGATGAAACAATGCGCGGCATGATCGAGCTATCACAGATGCGCAAGCGCTCGATGCCGTGAACGTGGAGTTTTGTGTCCACAACCGCCATTTTGTCAGTTCCCATTTTGCACGTGCCCACCGGATGATAGGACGAACGGGCGCTGCTGCGGGATGCATCCTCATAATCCTTGCGGGTTTTGCAGGAGGGTCCCGGGAAATGCTCTGATTCAACAAATCTTCGCATCGATCTGGTCCGGCCTACTTCCTGGGTAATCTTAATTCCCTCAATGTGGCGATCAAGATCATATTGTTCAGCAAATGAATTGGGGTCAACGATTGGAGTGTCGGCCGGGTTGCTGGTACGCAGCGTTACGCTGCCGCGCGAACGAGGTCTGGTGTGATAGGAATTACAAGTGGCGCCATTGCCGCCAGGAACTGAGCCCACGCCTTTTTCAACACCAGCACCAGCCAGAAAGTGAAATTGCAGGTCGGGGGTTTTTTCAACTTCATCGCCCCACCAAAAGGCGCCCGCCTCGACAATATTTGAAGCCACCGGACCGGACTTGAACAGGACATATTGAAGTCCTGCCCATGCCTTCCAATGCAAACTCTTGTACTTGTCGTAGGAGTGGGGCCCGTTCAGGATCCAGGTGACATCGGTTGAAAAATGATCATGCAAGTTCTGGCCAACACCGGGCAAGTTATGGAGAGTTTTGATGCCCTTTTCCTTGAGGTGAGCTGTCGGCCCGATGCCGGACAGCATCATGAGCTTGGGTGATCCGATAGCGCCTGCCGTGAGTATTATTTCACTGGTGGCCTCTATTCTTTTCAACTGACTGCCTTCGGCGACCTCAACGGCTGTGGCCCGGCCGTTTTCAACAACGATGCGGGTTACAAAAACATCGGTTCGAACAGTGAGATTGGGCCGCTTTATGGCTGGCCTGAGATAACCAACGGCGGTGCTGCAACGCCTGCTGTTGCGCGTGGTTGACTGATAGAGGCCGGCACCTGCCTGCTTGCCGGAATTAAAATCCGGATTGAACGGCATGCCGATATCCATGCAGCCTTGAACATAGGCCAAGGACACGGGATTTGGATTGACCTGATCGGATACAGCGAGAGGGCCATCAACGCCGTGCTCGGCTCCACCCAGGCGGTTGTTGCCTTCGGATTTGAGAAAATATTGCTTCAGGTCTTTCCATGCCCACCCCTTGCAACCATATTGCGATGCCCAGTCGTCATAATCTTCCGGACAGCCCCTGGTGTAGATTTCGGCATTGATGGAGCTGCCGCCGCCAAGCACGCGCGCTTGCGGATAGACCGCGACACGGTTATCGGCATGTTTCAGAGGCGCTGTTTCATAACCCCACGTCAGGGACCCACCGGTCATTTTGAAAAACCCTACGGGCATATGGATATAGGGATCAGTATCGCGGGGGCCTGCTTCCAGTAGCAGAACCGTGGCTTCGGCAACTTCGCTCAAGCGGGCAGCCAACACGCAGCCTGCGGAACCTCCGCCGATGATGATGTAATCGTACATTCCTAAGCCTCAAGCCCCGCTTGCAAATCTGATTCATTTCACATATTTATAACTAACTGGTTGGTTATTTCAAGGGCACTCATTGCAAGATCGCATGGCCAAATATCCGAAACGAAAACTGCGGGATTCGAGTGCTACACGGGCGCGGATTTTGTCGGCTGCCAAGGTTGAATTTGCCAAGAAGGGCCTGGGCGGCGCCAGGGTCGATGATATAGCAGCGCGCTCGAAAACCAACAAACGCATGATGTATCATTACTTTGGCAACAAGGAGGAGTTGTTCCGCATCACGCTGGAAGAGGCCTATGCCGATATTCGCAATGCAGAATTGCGGCTTGAGCTCGACAAGCTTGATCCAATTGCGGCCTTGAAGGCAAATATTGCCTTTGTCTGGCAATACTACCTGGACAACCCGGAATTTCTAACGCTGGTCAATAGCGAAAACCTGCACCAAGCGCGCCACATCAAGAAATCAACGCGGATACGGGAATTGAGTCGCCCCTTTGTCGGCCGCATGCAACATCTGCTGGAACGTGGCATTGCGGCGGGGCAATTCCGGCGTGACAGCGACGCGGTTCAACTTAACATTACAATTGCGGCTGTCGGCTATTATTATCTGACTAATCGGTTTACAGGATCGATTGTTTTTGAGCGGGATTTGATGACAAAAAAGGCCTTGGCCGAGCGGCTTGAACACAATACAAAAACCATTCTGCGTCTGGTTTGCACGCCGGAGACCCTTGCCAAAATGGAGGCCAGCTCATGACACAGGCAGCTATCGTTACGGGCGCCCGCCGCGGCATTGGGAAGGCTATTGCCCTTGCTCTGGCCAATGCGGGATTCGATGTGGCTGTTCAGGATGTTGAGCAACCACGAGAGCTGCAGACCATCTCTGAGGAAATCATTTCTTTGGGCCGGAGGGCGGTCGCCGTTGTTGGCGACATTGCTGATTTGAAAGATCACGCGCGAATTCTAGACGCGGCGAGTTTTGCCATAGGGCCCCTCACGACGCTTGTTAACAATGCCGGTGTCTCCGTTGCGAACCGTGGCGACCTGCTTGATGTAAGCGAGGAGAGTTATGACCGGTGCCTTGACGTGAACACGCGTGGAACATTTTTTTTGACCCAGGAGTTTGCCAGGCGGCTGTTGAAGGTCACGGCAGCAACACATCGCAGCATCATCACCTTATCTTCGGCAAATGCCGTTGCACCCTCGATCAGCCGCGGCGAATATTGTGTTTCCAAGGCTGGTGTTTCAATGGTGTCCAAACTGTTTGCGGCGCGGCTTTCGAACGAAGGGATCGGAGTTTATGAAATTCAACCTGGTTTTATTGAAACGGAAATGACAGCGCCTTCGAAAGCCAAATATGACAAGCTGATTGACGATGGCATCACTGTCATCAAGCGATTTGGCAGGCCTGAGGAAGTAGCCCGGATTGCCGTTACTTTGGCTACTGGGCTTCTGCCCTATACTTCTGGTCAAATCATCCAGGCGGACGCTGGGCTATTGACAGTGAGATACTGATCATGAAAATCAATCTTCCAGACGCCGCCGGCATTACTGCAAGCTACAGCATTCAAGGTGAGCCGCTTGCTGCAACAAATCCCACTACGCCATTTAATCGCATATCCTTTGCGGCAGCCCATGTGGTTGCCAATCCGCTGGGCAATGGCAATCCATCCACATCAACTGACATTGATTGGGAAAGCACCCTTGCTTATCGCCGCTATCTTCTGGGACTTGGCCACTCAATCGCGGAAGCCATGGACACGTCCCAGCGCGGCATGGGATTGGGTTGGCCTGAAGCTTTGATGCTGATCAGGCTTTCACTGGCTGATGCGGGAGTCAAGAATTCTGTGCGAATTTCTTCCGGTTGTGGCACGGACCAACTGGCAGCTGCAGATGTCCATTCGCTTGATGATGTGGTTCGCGCCTATCTTGAGCAACTCACGGCCATTCAGAAGCTTGGCGGCCGGATTATCATGATGGCGAGCCGGGCCTTGGCTCGGATCGCGAAATCACCAGATGACTATGTTGATGTTTATTCGCGCGTTCTGCGTGAGGCTGATCAACCTGTTATTCTCCATTGGCTAGGTGAGATGTTTGATCCCGCGCTCAAGGGCTATTGGGGCAGCGGCGAATTTTCCCAAAGCATGCAGACATGCCTCGCAGTCATTAACGCGAATGTAGCAAAGATTGATGGGATCAAGATATCCCTGCTCGACGCCCAAAAGGAAGTTGAGATGCGGCGATTGCTGCCCGCACCTGTCAAAATGTATACGGGCGACGACTTCAATTATCCGGACCTCATTGCTGGCGATGAGCGGGTTTTTTCCCATGCTCTGCTGGGAATATTTGGCGCGATTGCACCTGTTGCTTCGGCAGCGCTCGAGGCGCTCGCCAAGGGCGATCTGCAGACCTATCGCAAACTTCTGGACCCAACCGTGCCGCTTTCGCGAATGATCTTTCGAGAACCCACCCAATATTACAAGACCGGCATTGTGTTTTTGGCCTGGCTTAACGGCCATCAAAATCATTTCGTGATGGTGGGCGGCGCTCAATCCATGCGACCCATCAGTTATTTTGCCGATATCTTTCGACTTGCCGATCAGGCACGATTACTGCGCGACCCAGAACTTGCGGCAATGCGGATGCAGCAGCTTCTAACAATTTATGGCCTGTGATGCGAAAGCTCGCTGGACATCCGGAACTCTGTGCCATTAACACGGCGACCCTTGGCTTTCAGGCACCCCTTGATGACGTGATTGAAGCAGTGGCGCGCGAGGGCTTTGGCGGGATTGCGCCCTGGCGGCGGGAAGTTGAGGGCCGCAATGTCTCCTCTATCGCAAAGAGCATTCGCGCTGCTGGACTCAAGGTCACCGGCTATTGCCGCAGCACCTATATTCCGGCAATTGACCGCGCCGGGTTCGCGGCCAATGTAGAGGCCAATAAACGCGCCATCGATGACGCTGCAATACTTGGCGCCCAGTCGTTTGTGATGGTAGTCGGGGGATTACCGGTCGGCTCAAAAAATATAACAGCTGCGCGCCAACAGGTGGCTGAGGGCACCGCTGAATTGTTTGAATATGGGAAGAACCTGGGTGTGAGAATTGCCCTTGAGCCACTGCATCCGGTTTATGCAGCAGACCGGAGTTGCCTTTCCCTCCTTTCCGAGGCGCTTGACTTGTGTGACGGCATTGAGGGCCCAACACCTGATCCTTGGCTTGGCGTTTGTGCCGATGTCTATCACATCTGGTGGGACCCCAATCTCAGACGCGATATCGCGCGGGCCGGGACAGCTAAACGGATTTTTGGATTTCATGTCTGTGACTGGCTGGCGCCGACAAAAGATGCGCTGAACGACCGGGGCATGATGGGCGATGGCATCATTGATGTTCCTGCCATTCGCCTGGACGTGGAGTCTGCAGGTTATAGCGGTTTCATTGAGGTTGAGATTTTCTCCAACGAATTCTGGTGGAAAAAACCGATGGATGAAATCCTACGAGTAGCGAAGGAACGCCTGGGTTCAGCGTCATGAGTGGCGGATTAGATCAGCCGCCTTCTCGGCGATCATGATTGTCGCGGCATTGGTGTTGGAGGAAACTACATAGGGCATCACTGAGCTGTCGCAGACCCGCAACCCTCCAAGCCCGTGTACTTTAAGTTCAGGTGATACAACCGCCATTTTGCCCTGTCCCATCGCGCATGCACCAGATGGGTGGTGATCGGTTTTGGCCATGCGGCACGCATAGTTGAAAAAATCTTCGTCGGATTTGCAGTCGGGCCCCGGTAGCCGCTCCGCCAGCACAAAGGGTTTCAATGCGGATTGCCGCATGATGTCGCGCGCCATCTGGAAGGCCCGTTTTGAAATTTCACGGTCATAGGGGTCAGACCAGAAATTGGGATCAATCAAAGGGGCTGCCGTCGGATCGCTACTTGCAAGTCTCACGGTGCCACGCGAGCGTGGACGCATGGGAGCAGAGTTGAGCGTGACGCCAGCATTTTTCAACTTGGCGATGCCTGCCTCGATGCCGGAACCTTGGCCGAAATGAAATTGAATGTCAGGTGCTGCAGCATTCTTGTCAGCGTACCAGAAACCGCCCGTTTCGAAAAGACTGGAGGCCACCGGGCCAGTCTTGGTCAGTAAATAGCGCAGGCCGGCGAGGGCTGCCCATAATGGTTTTCCATACTTGTCATAGGAATGATCACCTGTGCATTCGCTAATGACACAGATATCAAGGTGATCTTGCAGATTCTCGCCCACTCCTGGAAGATCATGTACTGGCGTCACGCCGACACTTCGAAGATGATCCGATGGACCAATTCCGGACTGCAACAAAAGCTTTGGCGAACCTATGGCCCCAGAACAGACAACTACCTCGCGTGTTGCCTGGAACGTTTCACGATTGCTCTCATGCAGAATTTCGACACCAACCACCCGATCCCTCTCAACCACTACACGGGCAACCATTCCCGCCATCATGACTGTGAGGTTTGAGCGCGCCATTGCGGGCTTCAGATATTCAACTGCTGTGGAAGACCGGCGAACATTTCGTTGCGTCAGTTGATAGAAACCCATGCCTGCCGGATCGGGGCCTGCGAGGTCGCTATTGAAAGGAATTCCGTATTGTTCCGCAGCCTTGATAAAGGCATCACAGATTGGCAGCGCAGCGCGTGGGCGTGACACGGCGATGGGACCATTCTTGCCGTGAAATTCGTTGTCGATAGTTTCATTGTGTTCGGCTTTGCGGAAATAGGGCAGCACCTCACGGTAGCTCCACCCCGTGCAGCCCGCTTGTGCCCAACCGTCATAGTCCAGTGCATTGCCACGCGTATAAATCTGCGCGTTGATGGTTGAGCCACCGCCGATTACTTTGGCCTGAGTGTACCAAAACACCCGATCTTTCATGTGCCTTTGCGGCACTGTGGACCAACCCCAGGAGGCTATGCCCTTGGTCATTTTTGCAAAGCCCGCGGGCCAGTGAAACAGCGGGTTGCGATCATCGCCACCTGCTTCGATGAGCAGGACTTTGCTGTCAACATCCTCGGAGAGCCGTGCCGCCAGAACGCAGCCTGCTGAACCCCCGCCTACAATGATGTAGTCAAACTCGCGCCCTGCCATGGAAGCACCATAACCCAACTTGGTGGCACTTGCCAATTGTGAACCAGTTGGTTACTTGTATATAGAAAACTGCTGATATGGGAGGTCCTATGACTGCGATAAAGAAGCGGCATTTCGGGGCAACTGGCCTTGAAGTCACAGATATGGGATTTGGCGCTGCGCCGATCGGAAACTTTCTCAGGCCTATTTCAGAGGAAGAGTCCACCGCCATGATCAATCGTGCCTGGGATGCGGGCATGCGCTATTTCGATACGGCTCCCTATTATGGCCATGGTCTTTCTGAGGCGCGTCTAGGCCAGAACCTGCGCTGGCGCCCGCGCAATGAATACGTGCTCTCCAGTAAAGTCGGCCGCGTGCTGAAACCAGCGCTGCGCAAAGATATTGATTTCAAGCCCTGGGTGAATGGGCTGCCGTTCAAGAGTGTCTTTGATTATTCCTATGATGGCACAATGCGTTCGTTCGAGGATTCCTTGCAGCGACTTGGACTGGAATATATCGATATCCTCTTTATCCACGATGCGGATGTATTCACCCACGGACCCGAGCAGCAGAAGATTTATTTCAAGCAGGCGATGGAGGGTTGCTACCGGGCTCTCATCAAGCTGCGCGAGGAAGGATTGGTGCGGGCCATCGGTTTTGGCGTCAACAATCTGGATGTGATGCTGGATTTCATGCGTCAAGGCGACTTTGACGCGATGCTTTTGGCGGGGCGATATACCTTGCTTGAGCAAGAGCCACTCGATGAACTGCTGCCGCTCTGCGAGAAACGCAGGACTGGCGTTGTGATTGGTGGCGGTTTCAATGGGGGCATTTTGGCAACTGGCGCTGTGCCCGGCGCCAAATGGAACTACGCGCCTGCGCCTGAACATCTCATGAAAAAAGTTGCGGAGATGGAGCTGGTCTGCACCAAATACAAGGTGCCGTTGCCCGCCGCTGCCTTGCAGTTCTTGCTGGCACACCCTGCCGTTGCCACTCATGTTCCGGGCACCCGCAATGTGGCGCAAATGGAACAGAACATTGCGCTTGTGAGCCATCCCATTCCGGCGGCTTTCTGGCAGGACTTGAAGCAGCAAGGCCTGATCCGACGGGATGCGCCGGTTCCGCAATAAGGCGTTCAGCTGTCCCAGCGTCCGGTCATCCAACCGGGATTTATCAGTCGTCCTTGGCGGGTTCCAATTGCTGAAATTGCGGCCATGTCTTGTACCGAAAGTTCAAAGCTCAATGCATTTAGATTGGATTCAATGTTGTGGCGTTTGGTGGACATTGGAATAGCAACAATACCCCGCTGAATTATCCACCTCAGCACTACCTCTGCTGGTTGCCTTCCCAGACGATGTGCGACGTCCTGCACAATTTTTAGCTTTAGTGCAGCGCCGCGAGCCAGCGGGCAATAGGCGGACAGTGCTATGCCGAGCTCGCTTGCGGTGGCTTGAAGCTCATGCTGATCCAGCAAAGGATGGAATTCCACCTGATTGTTGATGATTGCACCACTGGTGTAAACGTAAGACCTTCTTAACATTGGCGCTGAAAAGTTGCTGACGCCAATTTCACGGGTCGTGCCTGTTTGCTTTTCGCGCATAAGCCGATCGAGTGCCGGTTCGAGATCTTTGGCCTCGGGTGGCCAGTGAATGAGCAGGAGATCTACGGGCCCACTTAGAACATCGACCGATTTCGCGACGCTTTCAGAAAACCTGCCCTGGCCAATATTTGAAGGGTCAACTTTGGTCACCAGGAAAAACTCATTACGTGCCACACCGGATTGCTTGATGGCGCGGCCAACGTCCTGTTCATTGCCGTACATTTGGGCTGTGTCGATATGGCGAATTCCCAGATCGATTGCCGTATTCACGGCGTTAACGGCTTTATCACCGCGAAGTGGAAATGTGCCAAAGCCTAAATTTGGAATGCCGCAAATCCTGTCAAACTTTGGTGGTGTCATGATAATCCCTACTTGATGACCAGCACCTTGGCCCGGTCCATGGTGATTGCCACCGCAGCCACGAGGATAAAACCGAAGACGATTTGCTGGGCAAAGACTGATATGCCTGCGAAGGTCATGCCGATACGCACGACTTGAACTATGAGCGCTCCGACAAAGGTGCGCCAGACGGATCCCACGCCACCGGTGATTGCGGTGCCACCTACAACAATACAGGCAATTGCGGGCAACAGGAATTCATTGGCCAGTGTCGGCGAACCTGATCCCAGTCTTGCCCCCATCACCACTCCGGCAATTCCTGCCATGGTGCCGGAGAGTGTGTAAGCTGCGATCTTGGTGCGGTTGACATTGATGCCGGAGGCCATGACCGCGCGCTCCTGAGCGCCTATGCCACGCACCAATCTGCCGAAGGGTGTGAGCTGCAACACTGCGCTGAGAATCACGAGGAATACAGCGCCCACCCAGATTTCATTGGGAACTCCCAAAGCGTCGCCCACGGCCCAGTCGAGATAGGATGCGCTCAATTCGGCTGGAATATTGACTGAACGTGTTTCCGAAAACCAGTTGCCAGCGCTCACGACAACGCCGCTGACTGCCAATGTTGCGATGAACGAGGGAATACGCAATCGCGTCGATGCGTAACCGCCTGCAAATCCCGCCAGAGCGCCGCCGAGGACCGCAAATGGTATCGCCAGAATTCCGAAGCGTTGCAGATAAGCGGCCAGAATGCAGCTTGCCATGGAGGCTACGGCCTGGACCGACAGGTCAATACCGCCCATCATGATAACCATGGTGACACCTGAGGCCATCAGAAACAAAGTCATGGTATCCGAAATGACGGAGAGAAAATTGCTGACTGAGAAAAACGCGTGGTCATAGAGGCCGACTGCCATGACAAGAACGGCTAGAACGATCATAGGTAGCCAGGTTTGCAGGCGGTTGCGCTGGAGCTCTGTCATTTCACACCATGTGCCGCACAAGATCCACTTGGGTGGGCTTGCCACCGGGCGGAGCTTCGAAACGGGCCGTGATTTCCCCATCGCGCATGACAATGATGCGCGTGGACAGGCCGATTACTTCATCCAGCGTGTCGCCCAACAGAATGATTGCCAGGCCTTCGGCCGTCATGTCGCGCACCAGTTCATAAACATCCTCTTTTGCACCCACATCAATTCCGCGCGTGGGGTGATCGAGGATGAGCACTCGAACGTCTGCGATCCGCCATTTCGCCAACACGACTTTCTGCTGATTACCGCCAGACAGGCTGCCAACCATGGTTTCGGTTGAAGGGGTTTTGATCTTGAGACGTGCAATCCAATCTCTTGCGATAATTTTTTCCGCAGCAAAACGAATAATGCCCTTACTGGAAAACTCCGGCAGAGCCGCCAGCGTCATGTTTTCGGCAACGCTGAAGGACGCAACCAAGCCTTCAACCTTACGCTCACTGGGCAGGAGGCCCACGCCCTTTTCCGTGGCATCGTAAGCAGCTTCAAAATGAACAGGGGCGCCATTCACTTTCATTGTGCCACCGTCAATCTTCGTGTGACCGGCAAGACAACGGGCCAAATCTTCACGACCCGAACCGATAACGCCAGCAATGCCAAGAACCTCGCCTTCATGCAGGGCAAAACTCACACCAGAAAACATGCCTGTCTTTGCGAGTTCATCGCATTGGAGAATGACTTTTGCTGATGGCGCGCATTGCCGCTGTTCGCGGTAATATTCATGCTGAAGCTGGCGGCCGACCATGAGTTGATGCAGGTCCTTCACGGTTGCATCTTTGGCGAGAAGTTCCTTCACCACCCGGCCATCTCGCATGACATAAACCCGATCTGAGACATCAAGCACCTCTTCAAGGCGGTGTGAGATAAACACAATCGAGGCGCGCTGTTTGAGATCAGCAATAATGCGGAACAGCAGTTCTACTTCTTTCTGTTCGAGCACCGAGGTGGGTTCATCCAGCAGGATCGTTATGTCGCCCTTAATTCGCGCATCAAGAGAGAGGGCCTTGGCGATTTCAATCATCTGGCGGTCGGCAAAAGATAACGACGTGCAGCGCCTGGCGGGGTGTACATCAAGATGCACTTTCTTCAGTTCTTCAGCCGCAGCCGCATTCATTCGGGATTTTGAAATAATCCCAAAACGGATGAATTCCTCCTCACGACCAAGAAAAATGTTTTCAGCAACTGTTAGCGTCGGCAAAATTGATTGTTCCTGAAATACCATGGCGATGCCATTATCAAAAGCCTCGCGCGGCGAATTGATGGTAATGGGGCTATCGTCAACCAGCACCTGGCCGTGATCGGGTTGATAGATGCCGTTGAGAATTTTGAGTACGGTGGATTTTCCCGCTCCATTCTCGCCAATCAATCCTACCACTTCGCCTTTGTTGACAGCGAAGCTCACGTCATCAAGCGCTTTCACGCCCGGAAATGACTTGGAAACACCGCGAATTTCAAGAACAGGTGCGCTCATTTCACCACATCCAACCGCGAACGATCCAGAGCCAATGTGACTGCCGCAATAATGAGCAATCCTTGCACACCCTGCTGCACATAGGGTGCTATCCCCATGAGCACCATGCCATTGGTCAGCACCATCACGATAAGCACGCCGATCACAGAATTAAGCACTGAGCCGACGCCGCCTGAAAGTGCGGTGCCACCCACAACAACGGCCGTTATCGTGGTGAACAGCCGTCCCTGGCTGATGAGCGCGTGACCCTGTCCGAATTGCGCGACCGACAGGACACCGCCCAAACCATAGAAGAGACCCGCGACTGTGAACATTGTGATGCGGGTGCGTTCGATGGGAATGCCTGCATGGCGGGCTGTCATTTCATCTGTGCCAATGGCGTAAAGCCAGCGCCCAAGTCTGGTCCGCTCTTGAATTGTCAACGCAATGATCACAGCAAGCGCAGCGATCCATACGGCCATTGGCATTCCAAGGAAGCGGCCAAGCGACAGGCTGCGGAAAACCTGATCAGACACGCGCACCGTCGCTCCTTCGAGAATGGCAGTGGCAATGCCAACGCCAGCAAAACCCACTCCGAGAGTTGTCATGAATGAAGGTGTCTTGAGTTTCACATGTAAAAGACCATTGACCAAGCCCAATATTCCGCCCAGCAATATTGCAATGGGCACGGCGGCGAGGCCTATGGCAACGTCCGTATAATCATTGATGACCAGCATGCTGGCGGCAACGGCCGTTACCGCGATATTGCCTTCAACCGAGAGATCAATGCTGCCCATCAAAATGATGAAAGTCATTCCCATGGTTAAAACCACGGGGATTGCGGCGCTGTTCAGAAGGCGCGAGAAATTTCCGAGGCTGAGGAAGTTTGGACTGACAATTGTAATTATCACGCAGAGGATGAACAGGACGACAACAGGCGCCCACGTTCTCCAACGCTCGATCAGGCTTACCGATTTCGCAACCCTTTGCGTCATTGCGTCCCCTCACTCAAGGCAAAAGAATAGCCGGACGCGCAGCATCCGGCCATAGTGGTGTCAAATTCTATTAGCCGCGGTACTGGATTTGACCGGTGGCCTTGCCCCAAAGATTGTTAAAGTCGATCTTGGAAGGGTTATTTTTGTAGTCCGCCACTGTTTCTTTGGTGACGATGATGCCGGTGCCGTAGAACTCGCGGTGTTCTTTTGGTTCCTTGGCAATGTCAATTTTGCTGGTTACGTGGGCATAGGGAATGGCTAGTCCCATGCCGCCGGTCCACAAGGGATCCCAAGCGACAGTGCCGGCAAATTCGCCTGCCTCGATCGCAGCAACTGCAGCATCAATGCCGTCAATGCCGACGACGGGAACTTTTCCGGCCAGACCGGACTGGCGCAGGGCTTCGAGAGCGCCCATGCCCATGCCGTCATTAGCTGCAAACACACCCTTCACCTGATCGCCGAAGCGGGTGAGCCAGGCTTGCGTGATGTCGAAGGCCTTTTGTTCGTTCCAATCGGCGGGCTGGAAATCGAGCAATGTCACCTTGCCATTGGTTTTTGCGATGGCATTGTCGAGGCCGAGTTTACGTTCAATTGCGGGCACGTTGGAAAGAATGCCACCAAGGGCAACAATGCCACCCTCGCCGCCAAAGGCCTTGAATAATTCATTGGCAATGGCTTCTGCGGTCGGCACACCATCGAAAGACATGTGAGCCACATAGTTTGGATCAAAGTCCCATGGATGGAGATCAGCGGGTTTGTTCCATTGAGTGACCACAAAGCCACCGGCCTTCTTCATTTCTTCGACGATGACGCGGGCGTCTGGTGAGTCATTGGGATCGACATTGAGAATGAGTTTGCCGCCGGTGCGCTGCAACAGGGCCTTGATGTCGGAAATCCCCTTTTCGGAGTTTCCTTCGGTAACAAGTGTTTCATATTTGGCACCAATGGACTTGGCGAAATCTTCGCCGCCCTTGGCGAATGTTGCATGGTAGGGGTTGGCCACTGAGCGCAGTGAATTTGCCAGTGTCCATGTGGTTTCCTGGGCAATTGCCGGCATGGGGAATGTACTTCCCAAGGCACCCATTGCTGCCACACCCTTCAATATTGCGCGGCGGTTGACGCGATAATTCAAATTTTCAGTCTTCTTAGCAGTCATTTTATCCTCCCTATTTTGGCCTTTACTGCACTAACTAGTTACTGCATTATACGCTGGAGTCAAGACCCTGAAAAGCGTGAATACAGCAAGGAAACACTTGCGGTAGCGGGGGAGTTCGGGAATTTAGAAATATGGCGACGCTACAAATGACCGAATCAATTTTGCCCACCAGACCCAAAGTGAATTTGCCGCGAGATGCTGATCAAACGCGCAAGCGCATCTTGGCGGCAGCCACTGTGGAATTTGCCCGAAAGGGTCTTGGCGGTGCGCGCGTCGATGCAATTGCGCTCCGCTCAAAATCAAACAAGCGCATGATCTATCACTACTTTGGCAGCAAGGAGCAACTGTTTACGGCTGTTCTCGAGAATGCATATTTGGGCATTCGCGTTGCTGAACAGAACCTTCACCTCGACGAACTGGATCCCGAAGAAGCAATTGCCACGCTTGTTGGATTTACCTGGAAATATTACTTAAATCATCCGGAGTTTCTAACACTCGTCAACAGCGCAAATCTGCACCGGGCCAGGCATCTTAGGGCTTCGGAAATCATTCATCAGACCAGCGGCAAGTTTGTGCAGATGGTGAAGTCGATTTTGGATCGGGGCGCGGCCAAGGGCGTGTTTCGGAAGGACATTGATCCGGTGCAACTCAACATCACAATTGCTGCAATAGGCTATTACTATCTGAACAATCACTTTACCGGATCGATTATTTTCGAACGCGATCTTATGACGCCGGAAAATCTGGATGCACGCCTGGCATTTAACCTTGATACAGTTCTCAGGCTCGTGAGGCTGAAACCGTGAGCGGCTTTGTATTACCAATACCCAAGCTGTCGGCTGACACTTATGCGCAAATTCGCGAAACTGCGCGGCGCTTCTCCGATAGCGAAATACGTCCACGGGCCGCTGCACTTGATGAGTCTGAAGCTTTTCCGGCCGATCTCTACGAGGAAATGGGCAGACTCGGGCTGCTTGGCATAACTGTGCCGGAAGACTATGGCGGCACAGGCCTTGATGCGCTTTCCTACGCTGTCGTGATGGAGGAACTTTCACGGGGTTATGCATCCATTGCCGATCAATGCGGGTTGGTTGAATTGATTGGCACCCTTCTCTCGGTGCACGGAACGCAGGTGCAGCGCGAACGCTATCTCGGAGACGTGCTGGCCGCGAAGACCCGTGCCGCCTATTGCATCACGGAGGCAGAGGCAGGCAGCGATGTTTCGGGGATCAAAACCACGGCAACACGCGATGGCAGCGGCTGGCGATTATCCGGTTCCAAAATATGGATACACAACGCGCCAGTGGCAGATTTTGGCTATGTGCTGGCGCGCACTGATCCCGCCGCTGGTCATCGTGGCATGTCCATTTTTATCGTCGATCTCACCGCCAAGGGCGTCACCCGGGGAAAAAAAGAAAACAAGATGGGGCAGCGCGCTTCACCAGTGGGTTCATTGCATTTTGACACTGTTGAACTTGGCGAAAATGCGCTGCTTGGCCAGTTGAACCGCGGCTTCCACATCATGATGAGCGTTCTTGACAAGGGGCGGATTGGAATTGCAGCACTTGCGGTTGGCATTGCGCAGGCGGGGCTTGATGCCGCCGTCGAATACGCAAAAACCCGCAAGCAATTCGGCAAACCCATTGCCGAAAATCAAGGTGTGCAGTGGCTGATGGCTGATATGATAAAAGACATAACTGCCGCACGCGCCCTTGTTCACCGTGCGGCGATAGCCATGGATGCAAACCTGCCTGCCACAATGGAATGCTCGATTGCCAAATGTTTTGCATCCGATATGGCTGTGCAACATACCGCAAACGCAGTTCAGATATTCGGTGGCTCTGGATATATTCGTGGTTTCGAAGTCGAACGGCTTTACCGGGATGCAAAAATTACGCAAATTTATGAAGGCACCAACCAAATTCAACGAACTATTATTGCTCGCGAACTACTGAAAGCGTAGCGGCCATGGCGGAATTTCAGTCCAGCATAATTGGGCAGTCGGTGCAGTTCAGCAAAACTGTTTCCGAGAGTGATGTTTATCTCTTTGCAGGTATCACAGGCGACTTTTCACCAAATCATGTAGATGAAAACTATATGCGGGGCACACAGTATGGCCAGCGCATTGCCCATGGCGCCCTGCTTGTGGGTTACATGTCGCGAACTTCAACAATGATCGTTGATCAATGTCTATCATCAGACTCCGCCTATTATGCCGTGTCGCTCGGCTATGACAAGATCAGGTTTCTCAAACCTGTTTTCATTGGCCAGACAATTACAATCAAATACCTGATCACAAATTTTGATGACGACAAGATGCGCTCACTTGCACGTGTCGAGCTTTCAACCGATACGGGCGAGCTTGCCGCTGTCGCAGTGCACATCATGAAATGGCTGGAACGCCTTTAAGCTGAGCGGCCAGTGATTACTCCGCGTAGAGCTACGGCAAATCACCCAACTGCTTCAGCACCAACGTGTGGAAGTGATGCAGGCCATGTTCGGAATTAAAACTGCGGTCGCCGTCAACCATCAAGCGGCCTTGATTGTAGCCTTTTGAGTGAAGTCCGCGCTGTACGCTTTCAACCAAGCCGATGTCTTCAATTTGCAGAACAGTGTCCACATATTGAATGGCCTGCTGTTCGCTTTCTGAGGGTTTTTCATCAAGGAAGAAGAAATCGAAATGCTCAAGGGTGGTTTCGGGGCCAGTCGGCATGATGTGGAGAACTGTTATGTTTGGGGCCCCGGGGAACACGTTGAAAGTTACATTTGGCCACAGCCACCAGGCGGCGAAGTTCCGCATTTGACTCTCTGAAAACTGGTAAGCGGCATTGTCGGGTCTGCCGGGTGGTGAAATGTGACTTGAATAAATGCCATAGGTCTTGGTGCGATAGTTTTCGATGTCCACGAGATCGACGAAAGCTGGATGGGCTACTGTGCAGTGATAGCACTCAAGAAAATTCTCAACGACGTTTTTCCAGTTGGCTTTGATTTCATAGGTCAAGCGATGGGCGAATTTGAGGTCCGGGACGTTGCTGCAATATTCACTGATGTCGCCAGCCAATGAACCGGTGGCGCCAGCGAAGGGCCCTGCCGCGGGATCGAGATTGACGAACACAAATCCGGCAAACTCTTCAAGCTTGACCGGCTTCAGGCCAAATTCTTCCTGGGCAAAACCTTCAACCCTTTTTTGACCAATGGCGGAGCGCAGCTTTCCATCCATGTGATAGGTCCAGGCATGGTAAGGGCAAGTTATGATGTTGGACCTGCCGCAGCCTTTGAGCAGTTCATGGGCGCGGTGCGAACACACGTTATAGAAAGCCCGCAGGACACCATCGTGGCCGCGTACCACGGCGATGCTTTGATCAGCGACCTGGCAAGTTGCAAATGACCCCGCCTCGGTGACCTGGCTGACGTGGCAGGCATAATTCCAGGACTTGAAGAAGATTGCCTCTTTCTCACGATCGTAAATCTGAGGATCAATGTAATAGTGTGAAGGCAGAGTATAGGATTTCTCGGGATTGCTGCTGAATTTGCCAATATCACAGATGTGGCGCGGTATGACGTTCATTTCCCGGAACTCCCTCTCAATGTCAGGGATAGTTGCCATAATTGCAATTTCGGCACAATCCATGACTGAACATCAAGGTGAGTAGCGGGCGGGCAAGATCACATTCCTATCAAACAGCTTGTTCGGCCAACCATTCCTCGACACTTGGCATCCGCAGGCCACCTGCAAGGTAGGTATCGATGAGTTCGATCATTCGGTCGCGTCCGAATGAGGCTTCGTGGCCGGCATGTATTGTTTCAACTGGCAGCTCCTTCAGCCTTGAGAGTGACTCCCGATATATTTCGGGATCGGAATGCCAGGCGCTGTCAATCAGCAAGCCATCATAAATGATATCCCCACTGAAGAGGGTTCGCGTCGCTTTTTCATAGAGCGCTATTGAACCTGGTGCGTGGCCAGGAAGGTGGAAAATATCGAAGGCGCGGTCGCCAGTGTCCAGCACATCGCCGTCATCGAGGTAGCCAGTCAACGGGGCGGACTTGATCTGATATTCAGCCAGACTGTAACCCTTACGCGGAAGTGCAGTTAACAGATCAGACGCGATCCAGGACCTGGCGCAGGTGTTGTCCAGATTTGGGTGGGCATGAACATTCGCATCGTTCTTGTGGCCCAACCGGATATCAAACTCATAGGCACAACCAATATGATCAAAATGGCAATGGCTGCACACTGCTGTTACGGGCCTTTCGCGCAAAGCTGAAATCTCGGCCTTTAGGGGCCGAAGCCCCATTCCACTGTCAACCAGCAAGTCCCTGTCGCGCCCGCGGATCAGCCACATATTGCAGCGCATCCAATGGGCAACATGGGTTTCCAAGATATGGCTTACGCCGTTCCCGACGTCAGCGATCTCGTACCAGTTCTCTGCAATGCGAAGTGGTTTCGTTTGGTGCATGGTCTTCTGTAACCCGCAAGATCGCGAATGTCACGACTTGGACTGGGGTCTTGAAGGATTGGTCGGAAATCAGCAACTATGTTGAACAGGGGCAGATTTTTTCGCCACGCCCGAGAGAAAGTGCAGCCTACAAAAAGAAATGCCGACTCTGGCGTGAAACCTATGACTGCTTGAAAACACTTTACCCAAAGCTGGCTTGATCGAACGAGCCATTTACCGATTGGGTCGGGCTGCTATAGTGGCTGAAACCAACCAAAAAGTGGGCTGAAATGAAGACTGTCATCAAGAACATCGGCCTCATCCTTTCGGGGAAAATTGAAGAACCCATCATTGGGGGAGATTGTGTTGTGGCGGTTGACGGTAAGATTGCAGCTGTCGGCTATGCCAGGGACTTCGACATCGACAATGCGGATACCTTGATTGATGCGAAAGGCACAACACTTTGTCCTGGTCTGATTGACAGCCATGTGCACCCGGTCATTGGCGACTACACGCCACGGCAACAGCAATTGAACTGGATCGATTCCTGTCTGCATGGCGGTGTGACGACCATGATCTCTGCTGGCGAAGTGCATGCGCCAGGGCGGCCCAAGGATATTATTGGCCTCAAGGCCATGGCGATTGCAGCGCAGCGCTGGTACGAAAATTTTCGACCCTCCGGTGTCAAGGTGCTTGCGGGTGCACCTGTCATTGAGCAGGGCATGGAGGAACACGACTTTAAGGACTTGGCCGATGGAGGCGTCAAGCTGCTTGGTGAGGTTGGCCTTGGCTCAGTCAAGGCTGGCGAGACTGCCGCCCAAATGGTGAAGTGGGCGCGGAAATACGGCATTCAGTCGACTATTCACACGGGCGGCCCTTCAATCCCTGGCTCGGGTCTCATCGATAAGGATGTTGTGCTGGAGGCGGATGCTGACATTATTGGCCACATCAATGGCGGGCATACGGCGTTGCCTGACAATCAAATCACCTGCCTGTGCGAAAGCTGCCTTCGCGGCATTGAGATTGTTCACAATGGCAATGAACGTGCGGGCCTTTTGGCGATGCGAACAGCTTTTGAATTGAAGCAGCCGGAGCGGGTTATACTTGGAACGGATTCACCTGCGGGTTCGGGCGTGCAACCACTTGGAATTTTGCGGATGATCGCGATGCTCTCCAGTCTCGGTGATGTGCCAGCGGAAATTGTATTGTGTTTTGCGACAGGCAATACAGCACGCATGCGTGACCTCGATTCAGGTACCATCGAGGTTGGCAAATCAGCGGATTTTGTGCTGATCGACCGCGCCCAGCATGCCCCCGGCAAAGACATGCTTGCATCCATTCATCAGGGAAATCTGCCTGGCATCGGCATGACAATCATCGACGGCATTGTGCGCACCCAGCGTTCGCGCAATACACCTCCGGCTGAAAAAATGCCTGAGCTTGTAAAATCACCTCCACCGTCAGCCGGCGGCGGTCATTAACGCAAGCCGTCTTCGCCTTTGATTTCATGTTTCTGCAGGCCACCGACGCGCGGCAATGGCCGGCCTGAATCTGTTACCGCAACAGCCACCATGATTTCGTTGGCGCGGGGTGCGTCATTGATGCGGACTTCCATGCCATCAAAGTGGGAACGCACAAAAGCTGCGTCTTTGTGACCAAGTGGAATATCCAGTGGCGTTCCCATGCCGCCACGTTTTTTTGATGATGGAACGAGGGCTGCCCCCTTCTCAACGGCAGCGCGCAAAGGCTTTCCCAACTTTGGGTGCAAAATTGCGGCGGCGTGCTCGAGTTCACCGTTTTCGCCCACCAGGGCTGCCTTGCCGTAGCTCTCAACCGCACCTGGTGGAATGCCAAGGGCTGCTACGGCCCGTTCGCCGAGCAACCCTCCAAGTTCTTCGCCTATCGTCATGAGGTCGTCCAGATCCTTGGCGAAGCGGCCCGCGAAAGGGTTTTCGATCACGGCAATGGCTGCGGCGCGGCGGGTGGGTGGCGAAATGGCCTGGTCCATTTCGAGGTGAATTTCATCGACGATGACAACAATTTTTCGAATTTTGGCCACGCTCATTTCTGCCCATCCCTTAGTTTTATGCCAGATACTTCAAGCCCGCCGGCGCGATTGTGAATGCGGGGACCGGACGCCATCACCAGGGCCAGCAGCATTTCGCTCGCACGGGGAGCATCATCGATACCCACTTCAACCGCGTCAAAATGCGAACGCACATAGGATGCTGTGACATGGGTGAGTGGCACATCGAGCCTGCATCCGGGTCCACCGACTTTTTTTGTCGACGATACGATTGCGAGCGAATTCGGAACATGCTCGCGCATGGAGTAGCCGCCCGGCGCATGCCAGAGCGCTCCGTGTTCGAGTTCGCCCGCCTCGCCAACAATTGCGCCCTTACCATACCCATCGATTTTTTCAGATGGAATATCCATGGCAGCAATCAGCGACTTTGCCATCTGCAGGCCCAGCGGTTTCAGATCGTCCATGAACGGTTGAATAGCTTCGACATACCTTCCTGCAAACGGATTGGCGATGACGGCTAAACACCACCCCCGGCGGCGCGGCATTTCTGCGACGGGTCCACCTTCATGAAAGATATCCTCAATGCCTGTCACAAGTTTCCGCAGTCTGACTTCAGGCATAGGCGCGTTCCAGTTGTTGCTGATATTTGAGGGTGACAATTTGGCCACCCAGCAAGAGCGAGGCGGCTTCAATTGCATGATGATCGATTAGTTCCTGGGCGCGGCCTGCACCGCGACGTAGGGCAGCTTCTATTTCGTTTAACGAAAGCGGATCAACACCCGTCGTTACAGGGCGGGTTCCGAGATCGCTATCCGGCGATAGTTCACATGCTCGTTGGCGCGTAATCTTGTTTGAATTTGGCAGGTCAATGGCATTGGCAATCAAGGTTGCTGCCACGTCTGCTTCTGCCGCCGAACGACCAAGAACAGTTACTGCATCGGCGATGCCCAGCGAGAAGCTTCGACCGCGCCAACCGGATGTGGCGATGCCTCGCACATTTTCAAATGCGTGAATTGTAATCTTGCCAGCGGGCGAAGCAGCCACAAAGAGTTCATTTCCTGTCAAATGAATGGCTATATCACCGCCATTGTTCACGTAAGCACGGGATAGCTCTGCTGTACTCGTCATTGCGTGGAGTATCTCCTCAGCTACAGCGCCTGCCACTGCTGCCATGGGCGTTACGCGGGAGTTCCAATAGGGTTGAACCGCTTTCTCCATTGTTTTGGCGATATTACCTCTTAGACCCAACCCATGTTTGGGCACTTCATGCCTCAGAAGGGCAAGTTCGCTGACCAATTCTTCGAGTACGGTTTCAAAGCGCAGCTGTGCGGTCGCATAGGCAGCTTTGACACTTGGGGCATTTCCGCTAGCTCCTATTACCAAATCAATTGGCCCATGTTGCAGGTGCAATCGTTTGCCATCAGGCAACAGTGCGGCGGAAGGGCGCTGCATCACTTTTCCTTCCAACCAAAATGCTCGGGGTTAGTTGGCCACGGGTTGGCAGGATTATCGTCAACTTGCTTGTGGCCCTTGAGAATGTGGTCATTCTGAACGCTTGGCACGCTCCGGCGCACATCTGCAATCGACATTACGTGCCTCATATGCCCACCCAACGCCTCGTAATCTTCGCGGCGCATGGTGAATTCAATGGGTGCCACCAGCGCCGGAGTTGGCACATAGCCGAAGGCATTCTCCGGCAGTTTCGTCACATCGACCATGATGGTAATGCCGCCGCCGGGCCACACATAGGTTGGAGCGCCGCCGCAAGTGATATACGTAAGTTTGCCTTTGACAGAGCGCGTCAGCATGACGGGATTTTCAGTGACCCCGGCACGAAGTGAACCACCAGCTCCGCCCACAAACAATACGGTGCAAAGTGCCGGCTCGCAATTTTCTTCGATCCGCTGAACAGACTGCATCAGGCGACCCGGCATGGCCTGCTGTATGGGCGCCAATCTTTCATCGAGCTCATAATAGGCAAATTGCTCGCCGGTGGTTGAGACCATGAGAAGCGATTGACCTGGCTTTGCAACTTTCGGATCGAAGCCTCCGATAATGGCCAATGGGTCATCGATATTTGTGCCGCCCCATCCCGTTCCAGGATCGGCAACCTTGAAATAACGGCCGGGCGTTGATCTTCGGCCCTTGATCTTTATGCCAGTGGGTTCCCAGCCGATGACCTTTCCGGCCTGATGTTCTGATATCACGCCCGTTATATGATCATCGACAACGACGACCTCATCGACGAGACCATGCCATTGGGAGGCAAACATGCCGACGGTGGCGGAACCACACCCCACACGCATGCGGACTTCAGTTTTGCCATTTACAACGGGTGCGGCGCCTGCCTGTATTTTGACCATTGCGCCATCATCAATGGCGACTTCGACGGCTTTGCCGTTGCACAGGCTGAGGAGCGTTTCACAGGTGACACGGCCTTCCTTTTTGCCGCCACCTGTCAGATGATGGACACCACCGAGCGACAGCATTTGAGAACCATATTCTGCGGTGGTGACATGGCCGACAGGTTCGCCTTCGACGCGGACCAGAGCGCGTTCCGGGCCCAAATGGCGGTCCGTATCGATTTTTACTTTGACACCGCAATAGCTGAAAATACCCTCGGTCACCACGGTGATCATGTCGACACCATCCACCTGGCGCGAGATAATGAAAGGTGCGGGCTTGTAGTCTGGATAGGTTGTGCCAGCACCTATGGCTGTTACGAAACTGTCGTCGGGATTGATAATGTCGCCATTCCACTCTTCGGTCTTGCCAAGAAATGAAACGAGCTTGCCGCCGCTTTCTTTGGTGCGTTCGATGATGACGAGAGGATCAACACGCAACAGCTTGCCATCTTCATTGGCGTAGCGGTCGCACGCGCCTGCGCGACCAGGCGCTATGTAACACATCACGGGACATGCATCGCAGCGGATCTTGCCTGTGGCATCGGTGTGGGCTGTCATCAGGATTTCAACTCTTTCAGCGCAGCATAGACCTTGTCAGGCGTGGCAGGAAGATTGCGAATGACGATACCGGTTGCATGGCGGATGGCGTTCAGGATTGCCGGCGCTGTGGGGATCAACACATGTTCACCCAGGCCCTTGGCGCCATAGGGGCCTTCAGGGTCTGCAACTTCGACAATGATGCTCTTGATTTCCGGCATGTCGCCAATTGTTGGGATCAGGTAGTCATGCAGGTTCTCGGTGCGGCCTGGCACATAGTCTTCCATCAACGCCATGCCAATGCCCTGGGCTATGCCACCTTGGATCTGGCCTTCAACCAGCGTGGGGTTGATGGCCTTTCCCACATCATGGGCTGCCGTGATGCGATCAAGTTTAACGGTGCCAAGACTTGTGTCGACGGTGAGTTCGGCAATTTGTGCGCCGTAACCGTAGATGGCGTAGGGTTCACCCTGGCCCAATTTGTCGAGGGGCTTTGTCGGGGGATCGTAGGTTTCCTGCACGGAGAAAACGTAGCCCCATTGGTCAACCGGCAGTGCGCCAAGATCAAGTTGAACGCGCATGTGTGAGTCTGATAGCGCGATGGATGTGTTTGAGAACGCGAGCCTGGCGGTACTGGCAACATTGGCGTGGCTGATGATTTTGCGGCGCAGCGCTTCGCCGGCGCGCTTGGCAGCGGTGCCTGTTACAAAGGTTTGGCGAGAAGCGGATGTTTTGCCAGCATCGGGCGTTATGTCGGTATCGGGACCAACCAGCTTGATGGTATGAATCGGGATACCCAGTGCGTCTGCGGTGATTTGGGCTATCACGGTGTTGGAACCTTGGCCAATATCGGTCGCACCCTGGTGCAGAATGACTTGTCCATGCCGGTTCACACCCAACAATATTGTCGAGGGATTAGGCAATGAAGTGTTGCCGCAACCATACCAGCAGGTAGCAAGGCCCACGCCCTTGCGGAGGCCGGAACCATTGGCTTTGCTATTGAAGTTTGTTGCTTTTTTCAGCGCTGATTTCCAGGCAGGCTGCAGAGTCATCAGACATTCAACAATACCCACGCCCTTTGCAAAGATTTGGCCAGTAACCGTGGGCTGGCCGTTTCTGAGCGCGTTGCGCAGGCGGAACTCCATGCGATCGATGCCTGCTTTGTCGGCGAGTTGATCATAGATGCATTCAAGAGCGAACAGGGACTGAGGCACACCAAAGCCGCGGAATGCACCTGAAGGCATGTTGTTGGTGAGCACGGCTCGGCTGTGGGCGCGATAGTTCGGCGTGAAGTAGGGACCGGAGGCGTGCACGGGAACGCGGTTGGCGACCGTTGGGCCCCAACTGGCATAAGCACCGGTGTTGAACACACCGCGGAAATCCAACGCCGTGATTTTTCCACTTTTGTCACAAGCGGCTTTGATGTTGATTTCAGACGGGTGGCGCTTGGTTGTTGACTGCATTGATTCGGTGCGGGTGTACTGAATGTAGGCGGGGCGGCCCAGTTTCCATGCGGCGAGCGCTATGAAGGGCTGGAACGACAGATCGAGCTTTGACCCGAAGCCACCACCGCAGGCTGAAGGCAACACCCGAACCTGGGCATGCTGCAACCCCATGATGTCGGCAATCGCTTCCTTGTCCATGTGGGGTGCCTGGGTGCACCCGAACACCGTCAGGCGGTCGCCTTCACGAACGGCGTAGCCCGCTTCTGGTTCGATATAGGCATGCTCGATAAACGGTGTGGAGAAGGCGTCTTTTACCTCGAAGGCTGCATTGGCAAGGCCTTCATTGATATCGCCGCGCTCAACGTGGCCTTCAATGAGCATGTTGCCCGCGCGATTTTCTGTCACCAGTTTGGCCCCTGACACGAGCGCTTCGGTGACGGTCAGCACTGGATGGATCATGCACCAGTTCACTGGAATGGATTGCAAGTCCAGGCAACGGATGGCTTCGGGCTCGCCAGCGACGGCGGCGATTGCTTCGCCGCGAAATCGCACAATTTCTTCTGCAAGTGCGGGTTGATCAACGAATGCTGGAATGACGCCAAAGCGGTTTTTTCCCGGAATGTCGGCGGCGGTAAATACGGCGTGGATGCCGGCGTGATCTTTTACGAATGCGCCGAGATCGCCGAATGTGAAGCTGGCTGAATGGTGCGGGCTGCGCAAGACGCGCACCAGGAGAGCATTTTCAGGAATAACATCTGCGCCAAACCGGTCAGTACCCCTGACCTTAAGTTCGCCATCAACGCGTTCCACGCGAGCTCCAACACCTCGCCCGGCTTTGGGCGCAACAGATTTGGCTGATTTTGAAACATGGAGAACCGCTTCGACAATTTTTGTGTAGCCGGTGCAGCGGCACAAAACTCCGCTGAGCGCGTCTTCAACTTGTTTTTTGTTGGGTTTGGTTTTTGCTTTCAGCAATTGCGATGCCGCCATCAGCATTCCCGGCGTGCAAATGCCGCATTGGGCAGCGGCGTGTTTTAGGAAACTCGTTTGTAATTTCCCAATCACGCCATCGCTTTTTTCGAGGCCTTCGATTGTGGTGATTTTTGCATTGCCCGCTTGGGAGATGGCCGTGAGGCAACTGCATGCCATTTCACCATCAATAAGCACTGTGCAAGCACCGCAGTCGCCTGCGTCGCAGCCTACTTTTGTGCCCTTCAGCTTGAGACTGTTGCGCAATACATCAGACAGACGGTCTGTGGGCGCCGCATCGAACTCGCAACGCTTGCCATTGACTGTCAGTGCTATGGTCATTGGCCGTCACCCATGGCGGCAAGGACCGCGTTTCGCGTGAGAATTGCTGCGGCATCCTTCCTGTAAATTGCAGTCGCCCGCACATCGTCTATGGGTTTCAATTCTGGGATCATGTTTGGCGTGATCGCAAGATTTCGCAGTTCTTTTGCCGTCAGACCGATGACGGTATTTTCAAACTGGGGAAGGCGTTGAGCCACTTCTGAGCACGAGCCGATTGCGATGGCAGCTTCAGTGATGCGCTGGCGCTTCATGACGACACGGGCGGCGACCATGGCAATTGAGATCACCAGATATTTTCTGGCGCCCAGTTTCAGGAAAGTGGAATTTCCGACCGCTGATGCAATCGGCACCAGAATGCGCGTTACAATTTCATCGGGCTTCAGACTGGTCTTGCGGTTGCCCTGGATGAATGAGGTAAGAGGTTTCTCTCGCGTTCCGGCATGGGATGAAATCTCCACGCGGGCGTTCAGTATGAGCAAGGGAGGTATGCCATCTGCCGCTGGCGAGGCATTGCATAGATTTCCAACGATCGTCGCACGGTTCTGTATTTGCAAAGATCCCACTTCATGCGCTGCCTGTCTCAGTGCCTCGAAAGCCACTGGAAGTTTGGCGCGTTGGATATCTGTCCAGGTGACGTTGGCACCTATGGACCAGTCATCGCCATCCTTTCGAATGGCGCGCAATTCATCAATGGCGGTAATGTCCAGAACCGGGAAATTCACCGGTTGATCGCGCAGTGCTGGATAGAAATCCGTGCCTCCGGCCAGAATGCGGAGTGGCTCACCTGCTTTGAGCGCCAAAGCTTCCGCAAGTCGTGAGGGCCGGTAAAAATTCATCGCCAATTCGGGTTTTCTTTCGTCTGACACCTTGCCACCTGGGCGCGATTTGAGTCAAGCTGGCCCCCTTGACGGTCACTGTAACGTTGGTCATGATTTAAGCTAACACCGGGTTCAACCGGAAACTCAGCACTGACAAAGTGCCACGCAGATGGGAGGATTTTTCAAGATGACAAATACCAAGCTGATACTGCCCCAAAAGAAGGGCTTAACCCGCCGCAATGCAATCAAGGCTGCGGGTGCAGCGACAGGTTTCATGCTGGCGCCAGGTGCGGTGCGCTACGTTCAGGCGGCATCGTCCGAGCCCATCAGAATTGGATTTCAGGTGCATCGAACAGGTATCGGCGCTTCCTATGGCCGGTGGTATGAGCAAGTCACGATGGCGGCCACTGCCCTCATCAATGAACAGGGCGGCATTAATGGCAGGCCTGTAGAAATAGTCGCTGAAGATGACGCAACCGACCCTGGCCGGGGTGCTGAAGTTGTCGAAAAATTTGCCACACAACACAAGTGCGATGTGGCATTCGGCACGCTGTTCAGTCATGTTGTCATGGGTTCAGCGCCGCGGGCTGGCGAATTGAAGCTGCCCTATTACGTGGTGTCAGAAGGCCACCATGTGGCTTCCGGAACGCTCAACCGCTACACATTCCAGCCCGGTATTACGGATGTCAAAAGCCAGGTGATTTCACTGGCGCCATGGATTTCCAACAATCTCGGCAAGAAAGTTACGATGATCTATCCGGATTTTGCGTTTGGCCATGATCACCGGGATTATTTCTCGGCGGCGATCAAGGCGCAGGGTGGCGAGGTTGTACAATTGATCCCGATCCCACCGACTGAATCCTCTTTCACCCGCTATTTCCCGCAAATTCCAGCCAACACAGACGTGATTTATCATGTGATGGTGGGGCCAGCCGTTCTGACATTTGTGAAGGAACTCGGCGAGCATTTTGGTTCGCAGCATCCGGCTTTGTTCGGATTTATCGACTCACTTGAAGCTGTTGATCTCAAGAGTCCCGGACTGGAATTCCTCGAGGATTCCTATTTGTGGGAAGCCTTCCCACGGTATGCCGGAGCTACGCCAATGGCGCACGATACGTTCTATCGGCAGAAAGTGGGTGTGGACGCAAACGGTGCAAGTATCGCTGATCCTGCTGATATTTCCACTTACTCTCATATGTTCGGCTGTTGGGAGACGTTGTTTGTCATCAAACATGCCATGGAAGCTGCGGGCTATCAGGGTGTTGCCGATAGGGGCAAGCTCATTGAGGCGACGGAGGCCATCACTGAACTTGCCGAAGGCAATGAGCATCCACAGGGCAAGAAGATGTTCAACGGCAAAATCCATCAGAGCTTCGGGCATCAGAACATCACCCAAATCAAAGGTGGTGTTGCAAATGTCGTGCACCGCACCGCAATTGAAGACGGCCTCTATGAGCCGGAGGGTGATTACACGACGCAGAGCCTGTAGGCCCGCAAATCGAGATTGGCATCCTCCGCAAAGGTGGAGGATGCATCGCCCAATAGGCGCGGGTATGATAGGCGAAGGTTCGCCTGACCAGCTTCAAAAGTTTCAAAGAGAAGTCATTTCCCCTTGTCATTCTGGCCGCATCTCTTCCTAGCCGTTCTTGAAGGTACAGTAGCAGCTGCGGTGCTGGCGCTGACTGCCCTTGGGTTGTCGCTGGTCTTTGGTGTGATGCGCGTCGTTAATGTGGCGCATGGTGAATTTTATATGTTGGGGGCGATGGTTGGCTGGTGGCTTTCGAAGCTTGTGCCTGGTCATCCCCTGATCGGGTTCTTGATCGCACTCGCGGGGGCACCAATTGCCGTTGGCGCCATTGCCTACCTCACGGAACGCCTCGTGTTGCGCCGCCTCAACTATAATCCAGAATCAACAATCGTTGCCACCATTGGCCTGTTGTTCATTCTCCAGCAGCTGGCGCTCAGTATATTTGGCGCCGATGCCAAACCGGTGGCAGCGCCCTTTACCTACCGCATCGTGTTCCCCTGGTTCGGATATTCTGGTTACAAGTTATTTGTCGTTGCGGCATCGGCTGGGCTTTTGTTGCTGGCGTGGTGGGTGCTGACGCGTACGAGGATAGGGCTCGTGATGCGGGTTACTCAATTTGACAGCGAAACGGCAACGGCATTCGGCGTTCCGGTCAGCCAGGTCTATTCGGCGGTCTTCGTGACCGGTGCAGCGATTGTGGCGATTGCTGCTGTGTTGCTTGTGCCCATTCAGCAGGCGCATTACTTGATGGGGCTTGATCCTTTGCTGATGTCTTTCATTGTCGTCATTGTCGGAGGGTTGGGGAGCATCAAGGGCAGTGTGATTGCGGCACTTGCAATCGGCATGGCGGATGGAATTATTTCGGTGTTTTTCTCGCCAACACTTGCCTCTATCATTGCCACCTTGCTGGTTGCGTTTGTTCTCGTATTTCGACCGCAGGGACTTTACGGAGTTCCGGCGCGATGATGAGCCGCGCTTTGGCGTTGCATATCGGCGTGATTGCAGTACTCTTTGCGGCACAGTTCCTGGTTAGCGAATATATATCGCTCAGTCTGACCCGCATCATGCTGCTTGCGATCTATGCGATGGGTTATAACTTGCTGTTCGGCTATACGGGGCTCTTGAGCCTCGGGCATGCGATGTTTTTTGCGACGGGTCTCTATGTTGCCGCTCTCGGAACCACAAAACTGGGCCTGAACGTGCCAGTTTCTTTTGGCCTGGCCATCGTTGTCGGAGCGGCCGTATCCACAATTATTGGAAGTATTGCGCTGCGCGCCACTGGTGTTGCCTTCATGATCGTAACGCTCATGTTTTCGCAAGCTGCATTCTTGACGGTTCTCTACTTTGGCGATGTTACACGTGGCGACGAAGGCATAGTAATTCCAGATACCATTCGAAAATTCGAAATTGGTGGCGTGGCAGTCGATCTGACCAGTGCAGTGCTGCGTTACAATCTGGCGCTTTTGTTGATGGCTATCGCTCTGTTGATATGTGCTGCCATTGTAAAATCTTCCATCGGGCGCGTGCTGATTGCCATTCGTGAAAACGAAAGCCGAACTGAAATGCTGGGTTACAATGTGGTTCGTTACAAATTTTTTGTGATGGTTGCTTCCGGCACACTTTCAGCATTGGCGGGTGCAGCCTATGCGCTGATGTTTGCCTATGCGGGGTCAACGCTTGCCTCCATTCAGTATTCGATACATCCCCTGCTTTGGACACTGCTGGGGGGTGCGGCGACTTTGCTGGGCCCGCTGCTTGGCACCGCTTTGATGTTCGCGCTCACTGATCTTGCCAGCAGTTTCACCAATGCAAATCTTCTAGCAGTCGGGGTTGTTCTCATCGTTCTGGTGTTGTTTTTTCCCAAGGGAATTCTGGGCACCGTGCGCGCGAAATGGTTAGGGTGGTTACCGTGACGCTGCTTGAAACGGTTCAGCTGCGAAAGAGTTTCGGCGGCCTTGACGCGGTGGCAGGCGTTGATTTTTCGGTGGCCAAGGGCGAAATTCGCGCGATTATTGGCCCCAATGGTGCTGGCAAAACGACATTTGTCAGCATGATTGCGGGGCGGATCAAGCCCGACTCAGGTGAAATCAAATTTGCCGATCAAAATATTGCCGGGTTGGCTGCCCATGAACGGGTGCGCCGGGGCATTGCCTATACATTTCAGATAACAAGCATCTACAAGACTCTTTCGGTGCGCGAAAATGTCCTGCTGGCTGCGCATGGCGCTGGGAACGACCGGGATTGCATGGCGCGGGTTGGTCTTGCTGACCGCGCCGAGCAAATGGCGGGAACATTGGCTTATGGTCACCAGCGATTGCTTGAAATGGCGATGGGGCTGGCGCTTCGGCCAAAGCTGCTCATACTCGACGAGCCAACACAGGGTCTTTCTGATCTGGAAATCGCAAAGTTCATAGCATTGATGCGTGAACTTGCTGACGAAGTGACCGTGCTTTTGATCGAACACAATATGAAGGTTGTGATGGATGTGGCGCACCGCATCACTGTCCTTGATCAAGGCCGGGTGCTGGCCGAGGGATCGCCTGATGATATTCGCAAGAACGTCAGTGTCAGGAATGCATATCTGGGTCAGGCCAATGTTGAAGCTTGACAGCATCGACTGTTTTTATGGCACTGTGCAAGTGCTGCGCGGACTCTCGCTTGAACTCAATTCAGGTGAAGTGCTCTGTCTTCTCGGGCGAAATGGCGCTGGCAAGACAACTGCGCTCAAGGCCATCATGGGGCTGGTGCGCCTCAGTGGTGGCAATATCAGTTTTGAGAACAAGGATATTTCCAAGCTGCCAGCACATGAGGTGCCGCGCCTTGGGATTGGTTATGTTCCGCAGGGCCGCCGGTTGTTTTCCGAATTGACAGTTGGAGAAAACCTGCTGATCGGCCTGATGGCGCGCAAATCTGACACTGCTGTCCGTGACCGGGCACTCGATCTATTCCCAGCGCTCCGAGATCGGCTGCATCAGATTTCCGGCACGATGAGCGGCGGTGAACAGCAGATGCTGGCTATGGCCCGGGCATTATGTCTTGATCCAAAAATTCTGCTACTTGATGAACCGACAGAAGGTCTCATGCCATCGATGATTGAACGTATTCAGCAGGCAGTTCTGGATCTGAAACATCGCGGCGTCTCCTGCATCCTGGTTGAGCAGCGCGTGGAAGCTGCACTCGCTGTTGCCGACCGGGTAGCATTTATTGAGGACGGGCGCTTGAAAGCTGTAGTTGACGCTGCTGCTCTGAAGAACGACCGGCGAATGGTTCATCAATATGTTGGATTGGGGCAATAACCGGGATGGGTCGCATCCTCCAGTCACTAACCCTAGCGGCATTTTTCTTCCTCACTTCTGCCGCCCTGCTCTACGCCCACACGGCTGCACGGGGATTTGTGCTGCTGCGATCGTCATCTTCGCGATTTTTGGGTGCTGTCGACTCCGGCCATATCCCGAGTCGGAATTCGATCGAACCTCGCAGAATATTCACGCAACCTGTCTTGCCACGGAGTTGCCAAAGAAGCTTGTCTGGGGTTTCTGTTTGGTGGTGGACGAACCGAGCAAACTAATTTCGGTTGCGTCGAGTATAAGGGCGACGCGCCCGTTGCCAAGAATAGTGGCCCCTGCAATGCCTGCCACCGCATCAACATTTTCGGTGATGCTTTTTATCACAACCTGTTGCTGACCAACTATTTCATCGACGATGAGGGCGATATGGCCGCCGCCTTCAACCTCGGCAATGATGGCAACCGACTGCTCGGCGTCGACCTCCGTCAAACGCCCGAAGGCGCGATTGAGGTGGATCAGCGCCACATAATTTCCGTGAACATGTAGAACCTCGCCAAAACCTGGAAGTTCGCTTGCATGCTTTTTCCAGGGTGACCGGCATTCCACTATGCTGGAAATCGGCAGAACGTAATTTTCTGGACCTGATTTGACAATCATGCCCTCAAGGACCGCCAGGGTTAGCGGCAGCGTCAGGACAACTGTTGAACCACGGCCAGGCTCGGATTTCAAAGTGATCCTGCCGCCCAATTTCTGGATATTTCGTTTCACCACATCCATGCCGACACCCCGCCCCGAAATGCTTGTCACGGCATCAGCAGTTGAAAAGCCCCGCATGAACAGGAGACTATCGATTTCGTCGGAACTAAGTTCGGAGTCAGCGGAAATCAAGTTGCGGGCAATTGCTTTTTTGCGGACTTTCTCGCGATCTATTCCCCTGCCGTCGTCACTGATTTCTATGAGTATCCGGCTGCCCCGCTGCTCGGCGCTCAGCGTTATGGTGCCTTCTTCGGGCTTTCCCGCTGCAATCCGGTCAGCTGTACCTTCAATGCCATGGTCCGCGGAATTGCGGATCATGTGCATAATCGGATCGCTGAGTTGTTCGATGACCGTTTTATCGATCTCGGTGTCTTCGCCTGCAAGCCGCAACCTGATTTTCTTTTTGGTTTTTTCGGAAAGCTCGCGCACCAATCTCGGCATACGATCGAATATCGTCCGGATCGGCTGAGCTCTGATGGCCAAGACGCTGTCTTGGAGGTTTTGCGTATGGGTCAAGAGCTGCGATAGTTCCTGAAACAATCCGGGATTGGCATCGAAGAGAGATTGATCGATGAGTTGCGCCACAAGTGCTTGAGAAATTGCGATCTCGCCAGCAAGGTTGACCAGTCTATCGATCCTATCCGTATCAACACGGATGGTCGAAGTTGCCTGTTCGATTGGCAACGCCTCAAGGGAGGGACTTGCTGGCGTCACGTGCGGCGTATTTTCTTGCAGCGGCTTGTGGCTCCGTATTTCTAAATCACAGTCACCTTCGACAAATTGAAATGCATCTCGGATTGCTGTCTCGCCCTGCGCCGTCTCGAGTTCAAAGGTCCAACAGAGATAGGCATCGGTCGCATTCATTTCAGCAAGCAGGGGCAGGGCGGAAGCGTCGACCGAGGTTTTGAGATTTCCCAGAGTTTCCAATTGATTGATAATCAAGAGTGGTTCATTGGCGCTCCTCAAAAGTCCAATATGCGGGCGAAATGTCACAATATATGCAACAAGATTTTTTTGCGCGATCTCCGGGGGCTGGTTCACCTCTCCAGATAGCGGTTTGCTATTACCGGTTTTGGCAAGCCTTTCTAGGGTCTCTATGGTTTGCCTTTCATAGCCGATGGCCAAATCGGTGCCACTCGCTGCTGCCAGAATAACATCAGCAAGAATGTCCGTGGCCCGAAGTGAGGCTCGCAATAACGGTTCCGACGGGCCAATCTGTCCTGTGCGGATGTGGTCAAGCACGGATTCAAAGATATGGGCAAAAGGCACGATACGATCGAAGCCAAACATGCCGGCTCCACCTTTGATCGAGTGGATGGCACGAAAGGCATCGTCCACAAGATCCTGGCTGCGCATACCCCTCAACAAGGCTGATAACGTTGCCTCGAGGGTTTTGATGTGTTCGCCACACTCGTCTAGGAACATGCGCTTGAATTGCTCGAACCTGTCACTCATCGATAGCCGCCATTCTGACTTCACTTATGACACGGCCGAGGCCCGACTTTGCAAAGGCCTTGTCAAAACTTGCTGATGATCCGGCGAGTGCTAAAGATATCCAGGCTTTTCGGGCCTCAATAAAGAATGCAGTCAAGACCTGTACACAGGCCGTAGACATTTGGGTTACGGCGCCTGCATCTATCTGGAGGGGGATGCCTCTCCCAAGCCCCTGCTGCAGAATATCTTTCAAGGGCCCCGCCGAGCGCAGGTCGAGTATCGGATTGAGGGAAAGACCCAGTCTTTCCACCGAATTTTCCCGAACCGACATGGCAGGCTTCCCCAAACTTCATTCTTGGCGCCAATCGGCACCATTGATCCGGCAAGGATGAATGAAAGGGGTTAACAAGTTGGAAATTTCAGGTTGCGTTTTCAGCCTGGTTCACGCGATAGCGGGCCATCGCCAAGTTGATCGGGATTTCTTCGATCATTTCCCTGAGACCAGGTGCCTTCAGCAATTCAGTTCAATTGACATCCAGAACGCAATTTTCTTGTACTGTTTCGTGGTCGTGATTTCCCATTTTTTGATGCTCCGGTTCAGTTTCCTTGCGGTCAAGTGAACCGGAATGCCATGGTCATCATCGGTTTATGCACGTCAATTAGATGGTCATTGACGCTTCAACTTCGTTAACTTTGTATCGAGCCATGGCCAAATTTGACTTTGCCTTGTCGAGAACCAGGTAGATGAACAGGCCCGGCTTATCGACGATTGGCCGGATGATGTGATACTGGGTGTTCAAGGTGATCAGGATATCTTCTATCTTGTCCTTGATGCCCAATGCTTTCATCGTCTTCAGTTTGGCGCGGACAACTTCTGTTTGACCGGCGGCCGCTACGTCAAGATTGATAGCGGTGCCTTCCTTGCCCAGCACCATGCCTGAGTTTGCGTCAACAACAGCGCAAGCCAAGCCGCCTTCTGTCTTCAAGAGTTCTGATAAACTTTCAGCGATTGATGCCATTTTAGTCTCCATTTGTTTGCGATATCGGGAAGGGTGCGGCCCGATCAATTCCGCTTATGCTCAAGCAGCCCGACTCATCAAATTTGCCGAAACAGTGCTCGCACATTCATTTGTCGCGAAGACTGCTCTTCCGACCAATTCGTGGTGGTCAAATACGGCACACAATACCAATTCATGATTGGGTATGCGACGCTGCAAGATGTGACCGTTGATTGACTCAAGTAATATGTGGTCGCAGGCCGCGAGTTTCATTTCGCGGGCCACCGCATCACCCAACGCTTGCATTGAGCTGGTCATGCTGGCGAGGCGTCCGCCCTGTTGGGCATGTGTGCCGGCGGAAGCTACTTCAAAACCGTCGTCTGATACCATCACGGCGAACTTGAGTGAGGAACAAGTCTTGCCGAGTTGTAGAAGTGCCTCAGTGCAGATTTCGCGCACGGGTTCCTGCTGGTGAAGTGGTTTCATGCTACGTCCTCCATTGGGGCTTCTGATTGGGCCTGGATATTGAACAGCAGAGCCGTGAGCGTGATCAGCATATGATCGCGGTTGCGTGCGTCCACCGAAAATACCGGCGCTGTAATGTGGGGGTAAACTTCCCTGATACTATCGACGTATTGGGATGTGTGTGGATATTCCTGCACGTCAGAGCGGGTGACGCCGATCACAACTCCGCCACGCTCCTGAAGCGACGAAAAATCCTTAATCAATTCCAGCATTTCTCCGACTGGGTCTGGCCCGTCATTGTTGATCAGCAGGATCAGGCCCAGTGCCCGCTCCTCGAGAATGCGCCACATATAGTCGAAGCGGCGCTGCCCAGGCACGCCGTAAAGACGTACTTTCTCAACACCATCAAGCGTGATTTCGCCGTAATCGAGGGCAACGGTTGTCGTTGCCTTATTGGCCGTTGCGCGGTCGGTGTTCGCTGCTTCTGTCGACACCACTGGAATCTCGCTCAAGGATTGGATGGCAGTTGTCTTGCCAGCTCCCATGGGCCCTGCAATCAGAATTACATGTTCAGCCATAATCTATCTCACCAACCAAATTTGCTTTTGAAGCGACCAATCAGGCCGCCGACACGACTTACCTGTTCAGGCTGCGTGACTGTCTGCAGCCGCCGGATTTCCACTCCGCTGTTTTTTGTCAGTAGCCCCATCAGAATCAGCGCGTTCATTGTGTTGATGACGGTTGCGATGTCCACTCCGCAACGCAAGCTCGCGTCGTGAACGGTCAATGCTTCGCTGCCGAAGCGGGCGACGAGGTTCATATGCGTGATGGAATGCGGCAGCTCGGAAAAATTAGGCCAATATTTCAGTTTGTAACGTGATCCCGACTCGAACCAAGTTGCTGGTTTTCCGGCTCCGGCGCGAAGGCCGATGTGCCAGAGGAGCCGGTCAAGGCTGGTTCCTGGTGACGGCACGGGAGAGGTAATGTTATCAGCTGCAGCGATCAGTTCCACGCGAATTACATCACCATCTTCAGGCAGGTCGCTAAGCGCAAAAGGCGCCGAGAATACGCGGCGACGAAGGTCTATCCACAATGCGTCACGGTCGCGGCACATGACTTTGATGATGCCAGGATTTTGACTGGCGAGTGACTTCAATATGGTTTCGCCAAGGATCAACGTACCGGTGCGAGGCGCTGTTTCTTGGATTGCCGCCGCTTGCGGCTCAGCCTGGATCTGCGGCGCTGCGGTGCTGCCAATGGCCGCGATGAAATTTGTCTCCGCGCGCTTCAGCATTTCCAGCAACGCGGAAAGACGCAATGGTGCGGGCAGGTCATTGGGGTTATTGCTGATTTCGCCCTGATCACAGAGGCGCACATTTACGCGGCCGGCGGAGTTCTTCGCCGCAACACGTGGACCATAGATGACAACATCGGCCTTCGGTGAATCTGCAATGTCCCACGTGGCAGCCAGCGACGCTGCAGCACGGCTAACCATCGAGCGCACGAGCACTTGATGGTAACTGTCAACGTCCAGAAAGCCAATTGTGAAAGTCGGTCTCATAAAGCTCCTCGAAGTACACTTGCCCAGCCCTTTTTGCTGGTCACGTAACATTCGGCGGAGTCTGGGCCGAGATTTGTGGTTAAAAAACCACAGGTTGCTCACATTTGCGGGGTGAACAGCGGCCAACATAGGCAACCACACTTAATGAGAACTTAATTTAAAGGTTCGCCTGAAATCGCAGTGAACGGAGTTTTAACATAGTTGGTTCAATTAGTTATTTGTTGAATCAACTCGATGAACCCTGCCGGAGAGATTAGCAGTGAGTGAGCCTTTTCGATTTCTTTGGGACCTGGTTGGCCGCGGACCAACCCCAACAGATTCCCAGGATTCTCAATCTAAAACCGTGAAGTCAGTAGATGTCTTGAACGCAATAATGGACTGTGTGCCTACGGCAATTGTCACCATGGGTTTTGACGGAACGATCGAATATTGGAGTGCGGGTGCTGAACGCCTGCTTGGCCTGAAACCCTCCGCCGCGCTCGGGCAAAACCTGTTCTCAATGATTCCCGGACTTCGATCCGCCATGACGCATGTGCCTTCGACTTCGTCGGGGCTTCTCGGTGCGCCGCAACTGCAGGACTGTGCCGTCCATCTGGCTGATCGATCAATTTTCGTGGATGTAAGGTTCTCGCTGGTTGATATCCCTGGAACTGACTGGCACTCACTTGCCTTGCTTCTCGAAGATTCAAGTTTGCGCCGAATAGCTGAGAACGCCACATCAAAATCGCTTACCGATCAACGTAACATGCTGGTGCGCGAAGTTCATCACCGGGTTAAAAATCATCTGCATGGGCTTATCTCCCTGCTGCGGTTGCAGGCCCTTGGTGGGCCCAAAGGCGATCCGTTCGATCAAGCTGTGGACCAATTGCGTTCAATTGCGCTTGCTTACGGCGTTCAGGCTCAGAGCAATACTGGCAATTCCAGCATCGCGCTATTGCTTGAACGATCAATCACCAGCCTGGGCGTGAATTCCGGTACCAACATTCACTACGAGAAAGGGTCCGGCTTGCTGGATAGCATGGCTCTGAGCGAAGGCGATTCCGTGCCAATTGCATTGGTCATCATGGAACTTTTGGCCAATGCACAAAGTCATGGTTCAACCGGTGAGGTGGATGTTGTGGTTACGGAAGCAGCCGACAGGATTGAAATCGGTTTTTCAAACATGGGCACTCTGCCTGCAAACTTCAGCTGGGAAAATTCAATGGGTTTCTATTCAGGGCTCACGCGGGCAAAGGCGCTGCTGCCCAGCAGAGGTGTCAAATTGGCTTATGGTGAAGCTGACGGGCGTGTGACCGCGAAACTGACACTTGAGATTCCCCTGGCGCTGGCACCGATTCAAACGTTCGCAGAGGCATCATAATGCACAAGCTTTTGTTCGTCGAGGATAACAGAATAATCCTCGCATCGATTTCGGCGCAATTGTCAGAGAAGGGATATCAGATAGATTCCGTCGATAATCTCGATGATGCGAACCGAATGGTTGAGACCAAGACATATGATTTGGCGCTGCTGGACTATTGGATCGGCACAAATTCATCGCTGGACTTTGCGGCGACACGACTCAAACCAAACGGAACACCCTTTATATTTCTGACCGCCTATTCGGACCAACCCACTGTTGATGCGTGTTTGGCCATTGGAGCTTCCTCTTATTTGGCAAAGCCCTTTGAGGTTCATCAATTGGTGCCAATTATTGAAACCACGTTGGCGCGGCATGCGGACGTGGCAGAACACGCCAAGCGTGGCGACATGCTCGAACGAGCTCTCAACGATAGCCGGGAAATTTCGATCGCAGTTGGCATCAGCATGTACAGCCATGGGCTGTCAGACAAGGATGCCTTTGCACGATTGCGGGACAAGGCGCGCTCGGAGCGGCGCAAGCTACAGGAGCTTTGTTCGGAAATCGTGGCGGCTGCCAATCATCTGGCGAAGCTGAACTAGAAACTCAGCCCCGGAATTTGATGGTGCGGGTCAATGATTGCCTAATGACAAAAGGCTTCGGGCTTCTGAAATGCTTGCGGGATGCCTGCCGTAGTCCGTGCAAATCCGGGCGAGCCGGGCTACGAGCTCGGCGTTTGAAGCCGCCAAACGGGTGTTGTCCCACCTGACGTTATCTTCCAGACCTGTGCGGCAGTGGCCACCGCGGTCAAGAGCCCAGTGATTGACTTCCAACTGGTGGCGACCGATCCCGGCAGCTGTCCAGGTGGCTTCTGGAGCCAAGCGGGTAACTTCACCCACCATGAAATCAAAGGCCTGGCGCACGGCCGGCATTGCGTTTTTAACGCCAAATACAAATTGCACATGGAGTGGTTTTTTCAACATGCCCTCGTCAGCCATGCGCAGCGCCTGGTACAGCATCGACAGATCAAACACTTCAATTTCCGGTTTCACATTGTGGTCGCGCATTTTTTGAGCGAGCTCGCCCACGAGACTTGGATGGTTCTCGTAGATGATCGTGGGGAAATTACAGGAGCCTGTGGAGAGCGATGCCATGTCACAGCCCAGATGCAGCATGCCGCCGCGCTCGGACCCCCTGCCTGAGCGACCACCGGTTGAAAACTGCACGATCATGCCGGGGCAATGTTTGCGCAAACCTTCCAGCAGTGCCGCAAAACGATCAGGATTTGACGTCGGTGTTTGATCATCATTGCGTACATGAACATGGGCGATGGTGGCGCCTGCCTCGAACGAGGCTTGCGTTGATTCGACTTGTTCTGCGATGGCTATCGGAACAGCGGGATTGTTTTCTTTGCGCGGAACAGAGCCAGTAATTGCGACTGTAATGATGCAAGGCGTGGTCATACAGTGATCAACTCCCAAATTGCTTCTTCTTCATTATAAGTGTGCAGTTCGCCGAGGCTGATATCAAACCATATCCCGTGAATGCTGAGTTCCTTGCGATTTTCTTTCGTGCGTATCCACGGGAACGTGCGAAGATTTGCGATAGAATGTTCGATGGAGGCCCTTTCAATATGGCGTTCGCGAATGGTTTCGTCCTCACCATGGTTGTTGGTAACGCTGCGCGCCACGTCCTTGATGGCGCGCATCCAGCTGCCGATGAAATCAGTATGGCTGAGAGGGCCTGCATCGCCAACGGCCGCGCGAATGCCGCCGCAACGGCCATGACCCATCACCACCAAATATCGGACGCCCAATGACAGCACCGCAAATTCCAACGCAGCACTGGTGGCATGGTGTCCGCCATCTGGCGTATAGGGTGGGACCAGATTGGCCACGTTTCGCACTACGAATATTTCGCCGGGACCTGCATCAAATATTGTTTCCGGAGCCGCACGGGAATCGCAGCAGGCGATCATCATGATTGTAGGTTTTTGCGAACCCTCGCCCAACGTCATATAGCGCTCTGCCTCTGAGGCGTAGCGGCCTTTGCGGAAATTTGCATAACCTTCCAATAGTCGCTTTGGCAATGTCATTGTGCGCCTCCCCAGGGTCCATGGAATGCACCAGCACCATCAATTCGTTCAAATCCGTGCGCGCCAAAGAAATCCCGTTGCGCCTGAATGAGATTGGCGGTGCCGCGGGCTTGGCGGTAGCTGTCGAAATAGGCCAGTGCGGATGAAAGTGCAGGCAACGGCAATGCATCTTGTGCGCCGCGGGCCACGATATGACGGAGTGCTGGCGTGGCGTTCTGCATCATGATGACGAAGGCCGGGGCGACAAGAAGATTGGAGAGGCCGTTACTTTCTTCATAGGCCGTTGCAATTGTATCGAGGAATTGCGAGCGGATGATGCAGCCGGCGCGCCAGATGCGGGCGATAACAGCCATAGGCAAGTTCCAGCCGAATTCTTTGGATGCGGCTTCAAGTACTGCGAAGCCTTGCGCATAGGCGGCGACTTTTCCGGCAAACAGCGCAAGCTCCAGCTTGTCAATGAGCGAGGCAGGATCGCCCAGCGAGCGGGCCTTGTTCAATTTCGAGTAAAGCTTTTCGGCAATGCCACGCTCGGACCGCATGGCCGATAGACTGCGTGCAGCGACTGCTGCTTCAATGGCGGTTGCCGGCACACCCATCATTTGTGATTCAATCACCGACCAACGGCCCGTGCCCTTTTGGCCAGCGGCGTCCACGATCATATCAACCATGGGCTTGCCGGTTTTTGGATCGTCGGCTTTCAAAACCGCTGCAGTTATTTCGATGAGATAGGAATTGAGCTTCCCCTTGTTCCATTTGGCAAACACCTCGCCGATGGCTTTCGGCGCCAGCCCAACGCCATCGCGCAGTACGCCGTAAATTTCGGCGATCATCTGCATATCGGCATATTCGATGCCGTTATGAATTGTCTTGACGAAATGGCCAGCACCATTGGGGCCAAGCCAGGCGCAGCAGGGATCACCATGATATTTCGCAGCAATTGCGGTCAGAATTTTTTCAACATGGGCATAGGATTCGGGAGAGCCGCCAACCATGATCGATGGTCCGTGGCGGGCCCCCTCTGCGCCACCCGAAACACCCATGCCGATGTAGGTTAGTCCGCTGCCATCCAACTCCTTGAAGCGGCGCATGGTGTCGCGGAAATTGGCGTTGCCAGCATCAATGATGATGTCATCCTTGGCCATGAGTTTTTTGAGAATTGCGATCTGCTCGTCAACGGGTGCGCCTGCCTTCACCATGACGATCACCGGGCGTGGAGGACGAATGCTTGCTATGAACTCCTCCAGGGATTTGGTTGGAACCAGATTGTCTTTGAGACTGCCAGCATTTGCCATGAAAGCATCTGTCTTATCCGGCGAGCGGTTGAACACCGCGATACGATTGCCTTTCTCGGCAATGTTCAACGCCAGGTTGGACCCCATGACGCCTAGCCCAATAAGCCCTATCTCCGCTTGTGACATTATTGTTTCTTTCTTTTTGTTAGATAGTCCTTGGACACTTGAACCAGCACTTCTACTGGCAACACCACATCAAGGTGAAGGGCATTTTCGTCGGGGCCGGGAATTTCGAGGGTTTTTAATTGGCTGTCGAGCAGCGACGGCGGCATGAAATGGCCTTTGCGGGCAGCAATCCGTTTGGCCAGTAAATCCCGGTCGCCATGCAGGAATACAAAAGAGATGGGCATTTCCGCAGCCGCAGCCAATCTTTGGCGGTAAGCTTTCTTGAGCGCCGAGCAGGAGGCAACAACGCCCTTTCCCGCAGCTCCTTCGACTTTCATGGCGTGGCCAATGATATCAAGCCACGGCCACCGATCTGCATCCTCCAGAGGAATTCCGGCTGACATTTTCGCAATGTTTGCTGCCGGATGAAGCTTGTCGCCCTCGATATAGGGGCAGCCCAGTTTCGCGGCCAAACCTTCGCCCACACTGGTCTTGCCACAGCTTGTGACCCCCATGACTATAGCAGCGCCATTGAACATTCCCGCTAGTTGCCACAAGATTTGGGCCAGCGCCATGGGCTTCCCCGAGGCCAATAAAATTCAACCGCTTTCACTTTGACCGGGATTTTGTTATCGATAGGACAACAACATAAAACAGGGGAAACGATCATGTTCTACGGCGCTGTTGAGGGCACGGGCTTTGAGCCGCTTGATTCACGGTTCAACGAGTGCCTGGTGGGGCATGCCCGCGTTGAGCGCTTGTGGACAGGAGCCCGCTGGGCGGAAGGGCCCGCCTGGTTTGGCGCCGGGCGCTATCTCATATTTTCGGATATCCCGAACAACCGCATGATCCGGTATGACGACACGGATGGCTCGGTTTCGGTCTTCCGCACGCCGTCAAACAACTCCAATGGCAATACGGTGGATGGCCAGGGCCGGCTGGTGACTTGCGAACATCACGCAAGGCGGGTGACCCGCACCGAACACAATGGAACTGTCACCGTGATCGCGGACCGCTTTGAGGGCAAGCGCTTCAATTCACCCAATGACGTGGTGGTGAAATCTGATGGCTCGATCTGGTTCACCGATCCGCCTTACGGCATTCTCATCGATTATGAAGGCGAAACCGGCGCCAGTGAAATCGGGGCCAATCACGTCTACCGGGTGGACGGCGCCACGGGAAAAATCACCCGCGTCTGCGACGACTTCGACAAGCCCAATGGGCTGGCGTTCTCGCCGGATGAAAAATATCTCTATGTCGCTGATACGGGGGCAAGCCACAGCAGGAATGGTCCCAAGCATATCCGCCGTTTCGACGTGAGCGCGGATGGGCAGAGCTTGAGCCATTCAAAAGTGTTTGCCGATTGCACGGCAGGCTTGTTTGACGGCTTTCGGCTGGACCGGGATGGCCGCATCTGGACCAGCGCGGGCGACGGCGTGCATTGCTATCTGCCTGACGGCACGCTGATTGGCAAAATCCGCATTCCCGAGCTTGTATCTAATGTGGCTTTTGGCGGACCCAGACTTAACCGCCTTTTCATCTGCGGCACGACTTCGCTTTATTCCGCCTATCTTGCCATCAATGGGGCGCGGTGAGACATGTATCTCGGATTGGATTTTGGAACATCCTCGGTCAAGGGCGTTCTCATTGACGGCAAGCAGAAAATCATCGCGACTGCCAGCGCCGGCCTGAAAGTTTCCCGGCCACACCCGGGGTGGTCCGAGCAGAACCCCGAGGAATGGTGGAAGGCGGCCAATCTTGTGGTCAAAACATTGGGCAAGATGAAGCCCAAGGCCGTTGCGGCCGTTGAAGGCATCGGCCTCTCCGGCCAGCAGCATGGGGCAACACTTCTCGACAAATCGGCCAAGGTCTTGCGGCCCTGCATCCTGTGGAACGATGCACGCTCGTTTGAGGAGTGCAAGGAAATCCTGGCGCGCGAGCCGCAGGCCATGAAAATTTCCGGCAATATTCCGCTGGCAGGTTACACTGCTCCCAAACTCATGTGGGTCAAGAAGCACGAACCAAGAATATTTGATGCGGTGGCAAAGGTTTTGCTGCCGAAGGATTACATCCGCCACCGGATGACAGGTGAATTTGCCTCGGATATGTCTGACTCGTCCGGCACCTACTGGCTTGATGTGGCGAAACGTCAGTGGTCAGATGAATTGCTGCGCGCAACCGGCATGCGGCGAGATCAAATGCCCGCGCTGTTTGAAGGCACTGATGCGACGGGGAGGTTGACGGCAGCTGTTGGCAAGGCGTGGGGCACGCCGAAACTGCCGGTGGTTGCCGGTGGCGGTGGCGACAACGCGGCTTCGGCCTGCGGCATCGGCGCGGTGAATGATGGCGCGGCATTTGTGTCCATTGGCACTTCTGGTGTGATGTTTGTGTCTAACGCCAAGTTCCGCCCCAATGCGAAAGAGGCCGTGCATGCGTTCTGTCATGCTGTACCTGGCACATGGCATCAGATGGGGGTTATTCTTTCGGCCACCGCGAGCCTGGAATGGCTGGCGGGGGTTTTGAAAACCCCAGCGCCGCAACTTACCAAGGCGCTTGGCTCCAATCTTGCTGGCCCC
>JANNXN010000154.1:0-63128 GCA_031409595.1 Rhodobiaceae bacterium | reverse complement strand
TGATAAACGTAGATGCGTGCGCCGATCTTCACCCGCTCGAAGAGGTCAATCACGTCGGCGTTCATCATGCGAATGCAGCCCGATGACATCGCCTGGCCAATGGAGCGTTCGTCATTGGTGCCGTGCACGCGGTAGATGGTGCCACCGATATACATGGCGCGGGCGCCCAAGGGATTTTTGGGGCCGCCTTCCATCACGTCTGGCAAAATCCGGCCCTTGGCTGCTTCTCGCTTGATCATTTCTGGCGGCGGACGCCAATCCGGCCATTCCCGCTTGTCGACAATGCGCGAATTGCCGCTCCATTGGAAACCTTCGCGGCCAACGCCAATCGGATAGCGTACCGCTTCGCCGTCTTCCAACACGTAATAGAGAGCGCGCTCAGGGGTACGCACGATCAAAGTGCCGGGCGCGTATTGGGTTTCATCCCAATCGACGATCTTCCGCTTGCCGCGCTGGCCCTTGCTTGTCAAAGAGGCCATCTGAAATGAGCCATCGCTGCGCTTGCCAAACAGGCACTGCATGAAGGTTCCGCAGTCTTTTTTCTTTGCAGCCTTTTGTTCCTCTTTTTTCTTGGCTTCTGCAGAGGCCAGTTCAGCCTTTTTCTTTTTCTTGAGAGGAACAACTTCCTCCGGAGTTTGGGCTGTGGTGGCGTGCGCGGTTATCGACGCCACCGAAAGGGAGAGCAGCACAAAAAACATTGCCGCGACGAGTTTTCTCATAATGATTGCTTCCTTGATTTGGAAAGGCCGAAAAGTAGCCATTTTGTGGCGATTCCTCAACAAAATTAAGTGCAAATATTGTTAGGCTTGGCCAAGGCTCCCAAATCCGATAATAGGGCACTTATAGAGGAGAAATGCCCATGAAAACCCTGTTCCGCACCAGTTTGGCTGTTTTGCTTGCGACATCAGCACTCACTTTGCCCTCGCAGGCGGAGGAATTGCCGCCAATTGCGGCCGCACTTTTCGGGAACATGGAAAAGCAGATAAATGTGAAGCCCACCTACGACAAGCTGGAGACTGATTCAAACGGCAACGTCACCATAACCAACATGACTGTTGGTTTTGCGTCAGCGGCGGGCGGACCTGAGATGAAATACACGGTCAAGGAAGTTTCATTCCAAAACGTCGAAGCCGCCTCAAACGGCATCATCAAAGTTGGCAAATCGGAAGTGACGGACCTCAAGATGAGCATGAACATGGGGCCTGGCCAGGACGTTACGATCGAAATTCCATCGGTCAGCACTGAAGATTGGTATGTTCCGGTGCTGACGGACAATCCCACACCGCTGCAAGTCATGCGCTCCAACATGAGCATTGCCCGTAAAGCCTCCAGCAGCGAACTCAGCATTTCATCCATGGGCCAGACCATCACTTCGAAGGGCGTGGAACTTTCATGGGATGGCGATCCGGTCACGGGTGCTGGAAAATCCACACTTGTGGTGAAAGACATCGTCGTCCCCGAGGCAGCTCTCGCGGCTGCGGATCCGACCGGACAATTGAAAATGCTGGGCTACACTGGTTTGACCTTGAATATGGCGGCAACAGCCGAATTGTCACTCAGCGGCGAAACATTTGGCATGAATGGTGATTTTGATTTCAACGCCAAGGACATGGGCGGAATCAAGCTGGCCTTCGGCGCAACCGAATTGCCGGTTTCGGCGCTGGCCGAGCTGCAGGCGGCGGAGCGTGAAAAGCGCGAACCCAATATGGCGACACTGATGCAACAGTCGATGAATGTAACTCTTGGCAACATGCAGTTCCGGTTTGAGGACGCTTCCATAACCAAGAAGTTGCTTCCAATTGTTGCACAAATGCAGGGCATGGATGAGGCCGCGATGGTGGCCAATGCGGGCGCCATGATCCAGATCAGCTTGATGCAACTGAACAACCAGGCATTCACCACCCAGGTTGTAAGCGCGGTGAATGCATTTCTCAAGGATCCAAAGTCGATCACCATCTCGCTCAAACCTGCGCAACCTGTGAAGGTTCAGCAGTTGATGTCGATGAACCCGAACAATCCGGCCGCCGCCATTGACCTGCTGGGCATTTCAGTTTCGGCGAACGACTGATTAGATGTGATCAGTTTGGATTGAAATAGAAAACTGCTGTCATTCCCGCGCGCGCGGGAATCCAGACTTGGGTAGGGGCGCTTGTGGTTGTGGATTCCCGCGTGCGCCGGAATGACGGTGGTATTTTAGCGTCATTCTAAACTGATCGCGCTCTACGCTTCCGGCAGGTTTAGGCGGATGTGGAGTTCGCGGAGTTGTTTGGGGGTGGCTTCTGAGGGGGCGCCCATCAACAGGTCTTCGGCTTGCTGGTTCATTGGGAAGAGGACCACTTCGCGGATGTTGGGCTCGTTGCACAGCAGCATCACGATGCGGTCCACGCCCGGCGCTATGCCGCCATGAGGTGGTGCGCCGTATTGGAAGGCACGGTACATGCCGCCGAATTTCTCGATGATCACATCCTCCGGATAACCCGCAATCTCAAAGGCCTTCTTCATCACGTCCGGCTTGTGGTTCCTGATGGCTCCCGATGAAAGCTCCACGCCGTTGCAGACGATGTCATACTGATAGGCGTTGATGGTGAGCGGATCCTGGGTTTCGAGCGCCTCCAGCCCACCTTGGGGCATGGAGAATGGGTTGTGGGAAAAGTCCACCTTCTTCTCCTCGTCGTTCCATTCATACATCGGGAAGTCGACGACCCAGCAAAACTTGAACTCGTCCTCTTTGATCAGTTTAAGATCAGTTCCAATTTTCGTCCGAAACATTCCTGTTGCTTTGTGAATGGATTTTAGTGGTCCGACGAAGAAGAATATCGCGTCACCAACGGCGAGTTTGAACTGCTTGCGAATCGCTTCTGTTGCTTCATGGCCTATTTTTTTTGCAACTGGCCCAGCAGCTCCATCCTCTCCTTCACTTCGCCAAAAAATATAGGCAAGACCTGCTGGGTAGCCCTCTGCCTTTGCCCAGTCATTGATCCTATCGCAAAAAGCTCGCGAACCTCCTCCCGGAGCAGGAATCGCCCAAGCTCTTTGACCTGCGGCAACTAGGGTCGCAAAAACCGGGAAGCTTGATTCCTTGAAATGGCTTGTGACTTCATCCATTTCAATCGGGTTGCGAAGATCAGGCTTGTCGGTGCCATATTTTCGGATCGCTTCCGCGTAAGGGATATGCGGAAACTTCTGGGTGACGGGCAAGCCGCCGCCAAATTCCTCGAACACGCCGCGCAGCACCGGCTCAACCGCTTCGAACACATCTTCCTGTGTCACAAAGCTCATTTCTATATCGAGCTGATAGAATTCGCCGGGTGAGCGGTCGGCGCGGGCATCCTCATCCCGGAAGCAGGGCGCGATCTGGAAATAGCGGTCAAAGCCCGACATCATGAGAAGCTGCTTGAACTGTTGCGGCGCCTGCGGCAGGGCGTAGAATTTTCCGGGATGCACGCGGCTTGGCACCAGATAATCGCGCGCACCTTCGGGCGATGAGGCCGTGAGGATTGGCGTTTGGAATTCGAAGAAACCCTGGCCCTTCATGCGGGCGCGCAAACTGTCAATAATGGCGCCACGCTTCATGATGTTGCCGTGGATGCGGTCACGCCGCAGATCGAGGAACCGGTACTTGAGGCGAATGTCTTCCGGATATTCGGTGTCGCCAAACACCGGAAGCGGCAACTCCTTGGCTTCTGAATGCACCGTAATTTCGGTTGCGGCTATTTCAATGAGGCCTGTGGGCAGTTCATGGTTTTCGGTTCCGGCGGGACGCGGCTGGACTTTGCCATCAACCCTGATCACCCATTCGGAGCGGACTTTCTCCGCCATCTTGAAGGCGGATGAAGCCGGATCAATAACAATCTGGGTGAGGCCATAGTGATCGCGCAAATCGATGAACAGAAGTCCACCATGGTCGCGCACGCGGTGAACCCAGCCTGAAAGCCTGATGTCCTGGCCCGCATGGTCAATTCCGAGCTGGCCGCAGGTGTGGCTTCGATAGGCGTGCGTCATGTTTGTCAATGTCCCTTGATATGGCGCGGAAAAGCGCATGGGGGCATCGATTTGTCAAGTTTTAAGGGCGCTGTCAAAAATCGCTGAGGAATTGCCCGATGGAATGAACGCCCTTCCGCAGCTTCTTTTTCACTGTGCCCGCCGTTTGCTCCAGGGCAGCTTCGTCAATATAGCCGCCATCAAAAAAGCCGCCACGCAAGGTTATCGTGGTGTTTTGCATGCCTACCCTGGTGACCAACGCATAGAGCTTGGCTGAATTTTGCGGGCTCAGGCGAACGCAGCCGTGCGAGGCGCGGCGGCCCAGGCTTTTCACATACATGCTGCCATGAATGGCATGGCCACGGGGCGTGAAGAATATTGAATTGGGCATGGGGGCATCATCCCACTCCTTGGAGAAGTGATCCTTCTCCATGCGAAACGGCCGATATTTTCCACTGGGCGTTTCATAGCCGCGTGCCCCCGTTGACACGGGCCAGACATAGGCCAGCTCGCCATCAACCTTGACCATCATTTTCTGGGATACTTTGTTGATGGTAATGTCCACCTGCTGGGTAGCTCTGGCCATGCTAGCCGAAACTACCAGTGCGAACATCAAAACTGCGAGGCGAATCCATTTCAACATTTTACTCAATCCCAAACAATGATCCGTCCGCTGGCGAAGATAGTTCATTGTAGTGGCGAGGTCGAGTGGCAATATTGAGACAAGTTCCCACTTGCAAAGCGCGTGAAAATCGTGCGAGTTCCAAGTCATGACAGCTTCAATTTTCCATCATGATTTCAAGGCCCGGCCCTTTTGGTGGGAGGCCTACGCCCCGCAACCGCTGGCAGAAATAAATCTGCCAAAATCTGTTCGCGTGTGCATTGTGGGGGCTGGTTACGCGGGGCTTTCCGCAGCGCTCGAACTGACAGCGCTGGGAATGGATTGCATTGTGCTGGATGCCAATGAACCTGGCTTTGGCGCTTCAACCAGAAATGGGGGCATGGTTTCGGGTGGCGTGAATGTTGGAAAGCGCTATCTGTCCAAACCCATGCCGGCTGAACAGGCAGCACCTTATCTGGCTGATGCGGCTGACGCCTTTACCAACATCGAAGAGCTCATTACGCGGGAAAAAATTGCCTGTGGCTGGACGAAGTCCGGGTATTTTCTGGGGGCCTGGTGCAAGAGCCATTTTGATGACATGGCCAAGAAGGTTGCGCTCCTCAATGATGCTTCGGATGCCGGCTCCTACATCGTGCCGCCTGATCGCCAGCGGGAGGAAATCGGTTCAGACTATTACCGGGGTGGCATGGTGGTGGCGCGCTCGGCGCACCTGCACCCTGCCCTCTATTTCAAGGGACTGCTGGACCTGTGCCTCAGGCGGGGCGTTCTGATAGCCTCACATACGCCGGTTACCAGGCTCACCGAAAAGGCAACGGGTTGGCGTGTTGAGACGCCGCGGGGAGATTTTTCAGCGGGCGACGTGATCATCGCCACCAATGGTTATACGGGTGATGTCACGCCGGAATTCAAGCGGCGCGTGGTTCCCGTGGGTTCATACATTATTGCAACCGAGGAACTGGCGCCTGATCTTGCCGCTTCGCTCAGCCCCAAGAACCGCGCCATTGCGGATACGCGAAGGGTGCTCACTTATTACCGCATGTCGCCCGATGGCAAGCGCATGATATTTGGCGGACGGGCGAAATTTGGCCACACGGACCCGATGGAGACCGCCCCCATTCTATACAAGTTCATGACGGATCGCTTCCCGCAATTGAAAGGTGCGAAAGTTACCCACGCGTGGACCGGAAATGTTGCCTTCACCCTGGATGAACTTCCCCACATGGGGAAATTTGCAAACCTCCATTATGCGCTGGGGTGCAATGGCTCCGGCATTGCCATGATGACCTATCTGGGCCGACAAACGGCGCGCAAAATTGCCGGCATGACCAATCGCATTTGCGCTTTCGACCAACCGGAATTTCCCAGCCATCCTCTTTACACCGGCAATACGTGGTTCTTGCCCTGGGTTGGCCGATATTTCAGAACGCGCGACTGGATTGACCGGCGGCTGGGATAGAGACGGAAAATTTTTGTTTTCCACACACTGCTGTTGGCTGGAGGAACCATAAAATTTTCAAGTCATTGAAATGGCTTTCTTTTTCTTCGGAAACAACCGCTGTTGCAATTGCAAGCACTTGATTTTGTTATTTAATTTATATGTTATTAAAATCGCTCGCGGCCGCGATACGCTTTCTTCATGCATTTCGATTTAGGGTGTCATTAACAACCAATGAAGACCAGGGGTCGATTATGCAAAGGTCAATAAAGCTTCTCTCAACTATCGCAAGGCGGGCTGGATCGTTGACTTTGACTAGGTTTGCAGCTTTTGCGGCTCGGGACAGGAAAAACAGGGACAGACTGCCGCCCCTCACCCTGACTTACCGATTCACTAATCAGTAAATTCAAAAAACCAGCAATTCCAAAATAGCAGACTCAAAAAAACCACTCAGAAGCGGGAGAGGCGGCATGTTCTTTTTGTCATTCTTAACATTTCTAAAAGTTACTCATTTGGCAGGCCTTATTCTGGGTTTTGGCGGTGCGATCCTGACTGACTTCACGATTTTAACGCGTGGCGTGCTGCGGCCAGTAAGCCCTTACGCAGTGCGACAGACTGAATTTCTTTCGAAGATTGTTTCGCTGGGGCTCGCGATATTGTGGATTAGCGGCATAGCACTCATCTGGCACAACCTTGCCCTTCATCCAGAATATCTCACCAACCAGAAACTCTGGGCAAAAATCGCAATTGTGATCATGCTCACTTCTAATGGAGTTCTCATACACAAGATCATTCTGCCCATGCTGCATACGGCAATTGGCAGGCGGCTGTTTGAGAGCGTTCCGGTCAGAAAGATTCTTGGCATGACACTGCTGGGAGCCATTTCGCTGGTGTCGTGGTCAATCCCATTCGTTCTCGGCAAAGCTTCGGAATTTAACTACGTAACGCCGGCGGCAACGATTTTGTGGGTCTATGTCTGTTGCGTTGTAGCGGCATGGCTTGGCATGTTTGCTGTCATGAGCAATGCCTTCCGCATTCAGGATTTCGTCCGGCATATCATGGCAGCAGCTCAACAACGCCTTGATGCGCTGGAATATGTCAACCCGGTTGTCATAGACGACCAGCAAACGATACAGCGCGCGGCTTAATCAACCAGGGCAAGGCTGCACCAACAGATTGACAACACGCCTCTGTTTGTAGGTTCAGCGTAACCGGAGAGTATTAATGTTTGACCTGACTTTTCTGACTGTCATCAAGGTTGCCCATCTTGTTGGCCTCATCATGGGGCTTGGGGGAGCCGTTCTTGCAGACCTTACAGTGTTTACCCGCGGTGCCATTCGGCCTGTGAGCGCCTATACAATTCATCAGGTGGAATTTCTTGCCCATATTGTCTCAGTTGGATTGATCATTCTCTGGGTGACGGGCACGGGGCTCATTCTGGTCAACTCCATGGGAAATCCGGAATACCTGAACAATCCAAAACTTTGGGCCAAAATATTTATTGTTGTCACGCTGACAGTCAATGGAATTTTTGTGCACAGCAAAGTTCTGCCGTTCCTTCACAATTCGATCGGGCTGCGCCTGTTTGACAGGGTGAGCAAGAAGACCATTGGCATTCTGACTTTCTTTGGCAGTGTCTCGGTTGTTTCATGGGCTGTTCCATTTGTGCTCGGAAAGGCTTCAGAGCTCAACCACGTAATGCCAATGTCGAACATTCTCCTGGTTTACTTGGGCTGCGTTCTGGCCACTTGGCTCGGACTGTTTGCCGTTATGACCAGTATCCGGCGGATCCAGGAGTATGTTGCTAAAGTGGCAGCGCTTACGTTGCTGCCAAATGATTTGTGGGAGCAAACAGTTGCTGTTGCTGACCATACGCCGAACCGAACCGTTGTGCCGTTTGCGGCCAGGCAGAAAATGGCAGGTCAGCACTTCTAGCCCGCGGCGGCAGACTGCTCCTCACGCACATTTACCAAGCAGCTCCCACTTGCCGCTGGCGTAGGTGGGAGCATTCATGATCTTGCCACGCTGCCCATCTGGACAGGCGAAATAACCCAGAGCAGATGTCGCAATGTTCACGGCGTCGCGCTGTTGCTTGGCGCCCAGCCCGGAAATTCGCATGGCAAACAGCTTTTCCGTTTCGTCGAAGTCATAGTCGAGTTGGTAGGTTTTGCCGTTATAATAGATGGGTTCGGAGCGCGAGTTGGTTTGAACTGTGGGTTCGACAAATCTTGGTTTTGGAGTGGCCGAACAACCCGCCAGCAACGCCAGACTCACCATGCATAAAATCAGTTTTTCCATGGGTGCTTTATGCCTGCGAAGTCTCGACGCGGCAAGTTCGGCATGGCATATCGGGAGAATGAAAAAATTCGACCCCGCCTCGCTTCTCGTTGCCCGAACCGCTGTTGCCGATGAAGGTGCGATCATACGTATGGCACAAAAATCCCGTGATTTGCGGGCCAAGGGCCATGATGTTGTGAGCCTTACGGTGGGCGAACCGGATTTCGACACGCCGGACAGTATACAGCATGCGGCGACCGCTGCGATGAAGGCTGGCTTCACCCACTATTCTCCGGTGCCCGGCATTCCCGAACTCAGGGCAGCACTTTCAACAAAGTTGAAGGTTGAAAATGATCTTGACTATTCGGCGTCCGAAATCGTTCTGGCCAATGGGGCGAAGCAGGCCATTGCCAATGCCATTCTTTCGCTCATCGATGTGGGCGATGAAGTTATCATGCTGGCGCCCTTCTGGGTGGCTTATGAAACGACTGTGCGATTTGCCGGAGGAACGCCGATTGTGCTGCAGTCTGAAATTTCCGACAATTACAAGGTTCCCGCTGCGCGGATAGCGGCGGCGGTGGGGCCTCGCACAAAACTACTGATCCTGAACTCGCCAAGCAATCCCAGCGGCGCGCTGTGGTCGCGCCGTGAACTTGAGGACATTGCTGCGATCGTTCTGGCGCACCCCCATATGATGGTGCTGTCGGATGAGATCTATGAGTACATCATTTTTGAGGGCGAGATGGCGTCGATTGGGTCACTGCCCGGAATGCGCGAGCGCACGATCACGGTGAATGGGTTTTCCAAGAGTTTTGCCATGACGGGCTGGCGGCTTGGATATGCGGCGGCTGTTGAGCCTATTGCGAAAGCCATGGCGCGCATTCAAGGCACCATGACAACGGGCGCCAATCAATTTGTGCAGCGGGCGGCGATTGAGGCGCTGCAGGGCCCGCGCGATGCTGTTGAAGCCATGCGGCTCCGTTACAAATCGCGCCGCGACATGGTTCTTGCGGCACTCAAGAGCATCAGCGGCGTTAAGATCGCACCGATCCCTGCCACTTTCTACGCCCTGCCCGATGTCTCAGCCTTGCTCGGTTCAAAGTCCGGCAATCATGTTCTGGATACACCGGAGGCGCTTTGTGACTGGCTGCTTGAAAGCCATGGCGTGGCCGTGGTGCCGGGTACGGCTTTTGGAGCCAATACCTCGATCAGGCTTTCCTTCGCTGCAAGTGAAGCAGATTTGGAAAAGGGACTGGGGAGGCTATCCTTGGCTTTAAACAGCCTGAGGGCTGCTTAAGCGCCCGCCATCGAAGTCCCACAAAGGTAACTTTGCAAGCTGCATACCCGCACGCGCTGACCATGACATTGATCTGGCGCAACGATAATGGGTCAAGAACCTGATAGCTGGGGCCGGGTAATGCTCCTTGCTACCTTCGCCGGAACATTAAATTGAATTGTGCGTTGTTAGCTTTGAGGGAGGTCTGCTTTTCACTGCTCTCGCTATCCTTTGTGTGGCCGCACTGACCAAGTATCTATTTTTCAGCAAGTAAAAAGGAAGATATTAAAAAATGCCATATTATCTCAGCAAAATGCTTGTCGTATCTTTCGATGAGGCGGTAACCCGTGCGACGGACGCTTTGAAAAAGGAGGGTTTTGGCATCCTTACGGAAATTGACGTCAGTGCGACTTTGAAGAAGAAAATCGATGTCGATTTTCCAAGTTACAGGATTCTTGGCGCCTGCAATCCGACACTGGCTTATGAAGCCCTTAAGCTCGAAAACAAGGTTGGCACAATGTTGCCCTGTAACGTCATTGTTCGTGACGCAGGCAATGGCCGGATGGAAGTCGCTGCAATCGATCCGGTTGCCTCCATGCAGGCAATCGATAATCCGGCATTGAAACAGGCCGCCGCACAAGTTCGCGCGAAGCTCGAAAAGGTAATAGCAGATTTGTAAACATCAAATCCGAAACGGAACGCCACGCAAATCAGAGGAACTGTCCATGAACAATAATCAAACGCCTGTAGTCCTAAATCGCCGATCCCTTCTCACAGCCGCCGCCGGGATGGGTGGTGCGCTCGTCACCGGTGCATCATGGTCACCAGCTTTCGCGGCAACGCCGATCCTTACCATCGCCTCGCGTACGCTTGAGGTGAACAAGAAGGCGGCAACAGTGTTCAGTGCGCTGGGAGTGGGTGGCAAGCCCGGCATATTGGCAAAAGCGGGTGATCGCTTTTCCGGTGATATTCTGAATTCAGCGAGTGAACCGCTGCAAATGCATTGGCATGGGCAGATCAAGGCGCCTGCCAATCAGGACCGAGCGCGCCCGGATGGCGGGACGCTCGGTATCGGGCAGACCGACGCCCATGATTTTGAGTTGACCTCCGGCACGCACTGGCTTCATTCGCACAGTCTGAGCGAGCAACAACTTCTGGCAGCGCCGATGGTAGCCATTGAAAAGGATGCTGGCGACGTTCAGGATGTTGTCATCATGCTGCACGACTTTGCTTTCCGGCCACCGCAGGAAATTTTGGCCGAGCTTTCCGGAGGTGGCGCACATACAAGCAGCGGTGGCGGCATGATGGGGAAAATGATGTCGGGCGGCATGATGGGCAAGACCCACGCCAACGATGTCAAATATGATGCCTATCTCGCCAATGATCGAACCCTGGATGATCCTGATGTGGTCAACGTCGAGAAAGGCGGTCTCGTCCGGTTGCGCATCATCAATGGGGGAACCGCGACAGCGTTCTTCATCTCGACACCAGGATTGAAGTCCCGCTGCATCGCTGTTGATGGTTCATCATGCCTGCCCAATGAACAGGCTGCCTATCCACTTGCACAAGGGCAACGCGTCGACCTTCTGGTCGATATCCCGCCGCAGGGTGGCGCATTCCCAGTCCTGGCGCAGGTCGAAGCTGATCAGTTTGTCACTGGCATTATCCTGGCCACTGCAGGTGCGTCGATTGCCAAACTGTCGGGCACAGCGGACAAGCCGCAGGCTGCGACTGATCTCGCATTTGAAACCCAGCTGCAAGCGGCAAACCCATTGGCGGACAAGCAAGCGGATAAGGCCTTCACGATCATGCTGGGTGAGGAACCGGGTTATCGCTGGACGATCAATGGCCGTGTGCACGGCGAGCACCAGCCATTTGATGTCCGTCAGGACGAGAGAGTCGAGATGACCTTCATGAACCCCACCAGCATGATGCATCCCATGCATTTGCACGGCCATCATTTTCAGGTGGTCGCCGTTGGTGGACGACGGTTTTCAGGCGCCTTGCGCGATACGATTATCGTGCCTGCCCACAACCCGGTCACCATCGCTTTCGATGCCAATTCGAAAGGATCGTGGTTCTTGCATTGTCACCACCTCTATCATATGGCAAGCGGCATGATGACGGAAGTGCGTATCGCTTGAACGCGAACGCGCTTGGAGCGCCTACTCTGCCGCCAGTTTCATTGCGCGTTTGTTGGCCTTGTTGTCATTGACTGGCACACCCGCTGCCGCTGGCTGTTTGGCGGCTTTTCTGGCTGCCCGCTTTTCGCGGAAGACTGTTGGCGCTGCAAGCAACACCGGCGTCAGGATCAGCGTCAGGATGGTTGCCAGCATGAGGCCGAAGACCATGGCGGTGGACAGGTGAACCCACCAGGCGCTGGTCATGCTGCCAACGCCAATATGACGGGTGAAGAAGTTGACGTTCAGCTCAAACACCAGCGGCAGGAGGCCGAGCATTGCCGTGATCGATGTGAGAAGCACTGGCCGCATGCGCTGGGAACAGGTTCGGATGGCGGCTTCAATGCCGTTCTGGCCTGCATCGGTCAAGCGATGGAAGGTATCGATCAACACAATGGAGTGACTGACCACAACACCTATCAGCGCTATCACGCCTGTGCCCGTCATGATGACGGAGAAATATTGGCCAGTTACCAACATGCCCAGCATGACGCCAACTGTCGACATGACAACTGTCGAGAGGGTGATCATGACGTGGTAGAAGCTGTTGTATTGCACGATCAGGATCATGAACATCATGAACACCGAAGCGATCAGGGCCTTCATCAGGAATACGGATGACTTCTGCTGATCTTCGTCGGCGCCACGGAACTTGAAGCCTACGCCATCGCCCCACTTCTGTGTTGCGATCCATTTCTCAAGTTCGGCAACCTTGTCATTTGCGAAAACTCCTGGCGCCACGTTGGCTTTCACGAAGATCGACGGAACACCATCGAAACGATAAAGCACATTCACCAGGGGAACCGCTTGGGACGTGACGAAATTTGACATGGGCACAAGGCCTGCGGGTGTTGTGAGCTTCATGTCCTGGATTGCGGTTATGGAGCGTTCATTCTCGGGCAGACGCACGCGAATATCAATTTCGTCCTCGCTGTCGTCGGGCCGATAGGAACCAACTTTTGCGCCTGTTGTTGCCAGTTGAACAAGCGTTCCAGCAGATAGAATGTCGGCGCCATAGCGGCCGGCCTCTTCGCGATCAACGGTGAGTGTCCAATCATAGCCTGGCAGGGGCAGATCATCGTCAATATCCTGGATGCCTTCCATATCATTCAGCATGTGATTTTCGATGCGGCGTGCCGCCTCAAAAGCAGCATCCCGATTGGCAGCCGTAATCTGCAAGCGGATGTCTTTGCCTGACGGCGGGCCGCCTTCCAGAGGGCGCACTTCAACATAGACGCCCGGAACATCGGCTACCGCAGCGTCCAGTTCCTTGTTCATTTCTTTCCAGGGCTTGCGCTGTCCCACCGAGCGCAGTTCGAGTTGAATCTGACCGATGACGTCGGCTGGCACATCATTACTGCCAAATGCTCCAGTGCTGCCCGTTGGGCCGGCATAGGTTGCGTAGGTTTTGATGCCGTCAACTTTGGTCACCAGCTTTTCGACCTCGCGGGTGATCGCAAGCTGTTGGGGCGAGCCCAGGTTGCCGCGCGCCCTGACATAGACGTTCACCTGTTCTGGTTCAGTATCGACAAAGAATTCAACGCCCGTCGGGTGGGTGGCAAAAGTAACCACAATGCCGCCCATCAGCCCAAACACGGCCGTTGCCACAAGGATTGGATGACGGATGATGCGTTCGATAAAGCGCAGGTAAAGGCCAGTGAAGCCCTTCAACTTGCGGAAGTCCGCCTTTTCGTCATCAGCGAAGTGGCCGAATTGCTCCATGGTTTCCTTGTCGGTTTTGCCGATAAAGAAACCAACCGCTGGCACAAATACCATTGCGGTCAAAAGCGAGGCAGCCAGAACCGTGATTACCGTCACTGGCAAATAGCTCATGAACTCGCCGGCGATTCCTGGCCAGAACAGCAGCGGAATGAAGGCGGCAATTGTTGTGGCCATTGATGAGACGATGGGCCAGAACATGCGCTTGGCGGCGCCGATGTAAGCATCCCTTGGCGCCAATCCTTCTGCCATCTTTCGATCGGCATATTCGGAAAGCACGATGGAGCCATCGACCAGAATGCCCACCGACAGGATGAGGCCGAACATGATCATGATGTTGACCGTGTAGCCCATCATGGCAATCGCGAAGAAGCCGATGAGGAACGATGTCGGGATTGAAATGCCAACGAGAATGCCTGAGCGCAGGCCGAGCGATGCCACGACCAGAACCATCACCAAAATGATTGCCAAAATAACTGCATCCTCAAGCGACTGGATGACGTCCTTGATGGTGTTGGATTCATCCAGCGCATAGTTTACGTGCATGGCGCTTGGCCAGGTTTTCATCAACTCCTCGGTGACTTTGCGAACCTCGGCGTTGTTTTCAATGATATTGGTGCCCTGGCGTTTCACCACCTCGATGGTGATCGCTGGGCGGCCATTATAGAGCGCGTATCGCTTGCGGTCCTCGAAAGTGCGGCGCACTTCGGCTACGTCTTGAATTGTAACGACAGTGCCGCGGAAATTTTTCACGGGCATCGTGAGCAGATCAGTTGCCGATTGCACGAGGCCTGGAACCTTTACGCTAAATCGGCCAGTTGAGCCCTCGGCGGAACCTGCGGCTATCAACAGGTTATTGCGGGATACGATGTTATAAATATCGGCTGGCGCCAGGCCATAGGACTCGAGTTTTTGTTTGTTGACGATGATTTCCAGAACCTGGTCGCGCTGACCCGTGAGGTTGGCAGAAAGAACGCTTGGAATGCGCTCGATGGCATCCTGCAGTTCCTTGGCTTTTGCATCCAGCGTGCGTTCTGGAACATCGCCGGAAACCGCTACAAGAATGGTCGGCTGCAAACTAAAATTGATTTCGCTGATGACAGGTGTGGTCGCATCATCGGGCAGTTCGGGGGCTGCTTCGTCAACCTTTTCGCGCACGTCGCGAGACGCCTTATCGATATCCACATCGGATTCAAATTCGACGATAATTGCCGCACGGCCCTCGTGGGCCACGGAGGTAATCTGCTTCAGGCCTTCGAGCCCCCGCAGTTTAACCTCGATAGGTTTTACCAACAGCCGCTCGGAGTCCTGCGGCGAAATTCCGGGCACCGATGTGGACACAAAGAAAATCGGAATCGTGATGTCCGGATTGCTCTCTTTGGGAATGGTGATGTAGGCGAACAGGCCAGCCACCACCAGCACGAGCATGGCCGAGAGAACAGCGCGCGGCCTTCCCAGAATGCTATCAAGCCAGCCTATCATGGGGTTGCCTCAGCTGTTTCGAAAACGGGCTCAATTTTTTCACCGTCGCGCACATAGTCCTGGCCCAACGTCACGATCTTCACCGTATTGGGGAGGCCAGATACCCACATGCCATCAACTTCCTGGGCGATAACTTCAACGGATTGAAACTGGGTTGTGTTGTCGTCGTTCAGAACACGAACGCCAAATTTTCCGGCATCATTGAGAATGAGAATGGAGCCGGGCAATTTCTGCGCCAACTGGGGTGGCAGTCCAACAGAAAGCTCTGTCGTGACACCCTCGCGCATACGCTCGCCGGGATTGGCTATTTCAAGCTCGACCTTGAAGGTACGGGTGGTGAGATCGGCGGTTTTAGAAATGAACCGGACTTTACCTTCAACTTCCTCACCGGTTGCAAGCTTGGCCTTGGCTGCCATGCCTTCAACGACATAGGGGATACTGGACTCGCTGACTTGAACGGCAACCAAAAGCGGATCGAGCTCACTCACTGTTGCGCACATGCCGCCGGGCGCCAGGAGGCTTCCCGCCTCAGTTGGCTTCTCAATCAGAACGCCATTCACCGGAGATTTGATTTCGAGATAGGTCATATCTGTCTCTATGCTTTCGACCTGCGCCTGGGCGGCATCAAGGCGAGCCTTGTCGGCCCACAACTTTGATTCCGTTGCATAGGAATTCTTCACCAATCGTTCGGTTGCCTCAAAATCGCGCTGGGCGCTGGCGAGAGATGCCTTGGCTTGTGCGAGATTGTATTCGCGGTCAGCCTTGTCCAGCCTGCACAGCACGTCTCCTGTCTTCACACTTTGACCTTGCTTGAAGAAGGACTCCATAACGGTGCCATTGGTGCGAGCGCGCGCATCAACACGCCTTGATGCGGTGGTAACGCCATTGGCGGTTACAACGGCCACCCGTGGCAAAGCGGTGAATGTCTTAACGCGAACCTTGAACAGTTTTTCCGCTTCAGCCTTATTCGATCCCCCGCCAATTCCACCAGAAGCTGGTTCGTCGCCAGTGTAGAGTGAAGCTGTTGCTGGACCAGCGCCCGAAGTTGCTTCATGACCGTTGGTGGCTACTGCGCCAATTATATAGGGCGAGGCCATCCAGAGCCCCAGTCCCAACGTGATGGCGCCTGCCCAAAGGTAAGATTTACGCATTCGGTTTTTTCTCCATATAATCCGGTGGCAAGCACCGCCGACAAAGTTCGCCAGGAAGGGCATAAAGCCGCCCTTCCCAGACATTCCATGTTTTTTGACTGACTACTCAGCCGCTTCTCTCATAGGCGGTTCGCCTGACGATTTCAGTTTCGATTTGCGTCGAGCAGGAAGCGCCACCACATCGTGCGCTTCTGCTTCAATGTCCACCATTTTACGCCGATCCCGCGCAACGAAGGAATAGATCGCCGGAGTGATGAAAAGCGTGAACATCGTGCCGATGGTCATGCCAGCCGCAATCACAATGCCGATGTCAAAACGACTTCTGGCGCCCGCACCGTCAGCGATGAGCAACGGTACGACACCGATGACCATGGCGGCCGTAGTCATCAGAATGGGGCGCAGACGAACAGCCGCCGCTTCCTTGATAGCTGTGTGCTTGTCGAGGCCTTGGGTTTCCTGCAACTTGTTGGCGAATTCAACCATCAGAATACCGTGCTTGGCGATGAGGCCGATCAGCGTCACCAAACCAATCTGTGTGTAGATGTTGATTGTGCCCGATCCCAGGTTGATGGGCGGGTTGTTCTGCATGGCGCCATTGACTTCGCCCAGAATAAACAAAACAAACAGCGCGCCAAACACTGTTGCGGGCAAGCCAATCAAAATAATGAACGGATCGCGAAAGCTTTCAAACTGCGCCGCGAGCACCAGGTAGATAAGCAGCAAAGCAAACGCGAAAGTTGTCGCCAGCGCATTGCCTTCATTCACAAACTGGCGGCTTTCACCCTTGAAATCATAGGACATGCCCTGCGGCATGATTTCTTCGGCCTTCTGCTTCAGGAATGTAATGCCTTCGCCGATTGTGCGGCCAGGAAATGGCACGCCCTGCAGAGTGGCCGAATTGAGCTGCTGGAATGTGGACAATCCGTTTGGTTGTACGGTCTGGCCAACATTGATGAAAGAAGAAAGCGGCACCATTGATCCGTCAGCAGCGCGCACCCGGTACTTGAGGATTTGCTCCGTCGAGGAGCGCTCCGTGCGCGGCACTTGGGCAATAACCTCATAGGAACGGCCCTGCACAGTAAAGCGATTCACGTTGTTGCCACCCAGCAAGGTGGCAAGTGTCGCACCCACATCCTGCATCGTCACGCCAAGTTTGTTTGCGCGGTCCTTGTCAACAATGAGTTCAACCTGCGGCGTCGCAAAACGCAGGTCGGCATTGGTGAAAATGAACAGCCCGCTTTTGTTGGCCTCGTTCTTCAGCGTCTCAAGAACTTCGGCAAGCCGTGTGTAGTCGCCGGGATAGGTTACAACAAATTCAACCGGCAATTCACCAGCGCCAACAGGAATGGCGGATGGCGCTGTAGCAAAAATATTGACGCCGGAAACATCGCTGAATTTTGGCTGCAGTTCGCCCATCACTGAAAGATCAGAGCGCTCGCGATCCGCCCAGGGTTTGAGTATGAGTCCCATAAACGCCGAATGGGTGTTGGGAAAACCGTTAATGGCAAAAAGGTTCTGTTTCTCCGGGACCTTGAGGAATGTTTCCGTGAGATTGTCCGTATAGGTCGTGAGATAATCAAGATTGGTGTGTTCCGGCGCGTTCACGAAGGCGAACAACACGCCCTGGTCTTCTGCCGGCGCCAGCTCGCGGTTGATCGCTTGATAGAGCACGCCTGAGAGAACGACGGTCAGCACCGCGATCCATGCAAATACCGAACGCTGCCTGATCGTGCCGTCAAGGCGGCGGCGATAAAACCTTTGCGACGCACCGAACACCCGCTCCACAAGCCTTCCGAACCAACTCTGCGTTTCGTGTGATTTCAGGAGCTTGGACGTCATCATGGGCGACAATGTCAACGCGACAATGCCCGACACGATCACGGCTCCCGCCAATGTGAACGCAAATTCGCGGAACAATGCGCCGGTTAGCCCTGAAGTCAGACCTATCGGAGCATAGACGGCCGCGAGCGTGATGGTCATCGCAATGACGGGACCGGTGATTTCGCGCGCACCCAGAATTGCAGCATCGAAAGGCTTCATGCCATCTTCAATATGGCGATGAATGTTCTCCACCACGACAATGGCATCATCAACCACAAGCCCGATTGCCAGCACAAGCGCCAGCAAGGTCAACAAATTGATCGAATAGCCAAATGCCACCAGCACCAGCGCCACGCCAACAAGCGAAAGCGGAATGGTGACAACGGGAATAATCGTTGAACGGAAATTTCCAAGGAACAAGAAGATGACAACCACGACAATGAGTGCGGCTTCACCTAGGGTTTTACCTACTTCCCAGATAGAGGCGTTGATGAATTCGGTGGCATCATAGGCGATGTCCGCCACCAGACCCTGTGGGAGCCCACTTTGTATCTCCGGCATGGCCGCACGGACATTTGATATTACCGTAAGCGGGTTGGCATCGGGGGTTGTCTGAATGCCCATGAACACGGCTTTGACGCCATCAAAAGCCGATGTTGAGTTGTAGTTTTGCGGTCCCAGGTCTACCGTTGCAACCTGACCAAGGCGGATCACAGCATTCTCGCGCGTTGCAACAATCAGGTTTGAAAAATCCTCGGGGGTTTCAAGTGATGTTTGCGCATTAATGTTTTTCTGTGTGAGCGCGGCTTTCACCTCGCCCGCGGCCGTGGTGAAGTTGTTTGCCGCCAGCGCGGTTCGCACATCAAGCGGAGTAATTCCAAGGGAAGCCATCTTGTCAGGATCCAGCCAAACGCGCATGGCGAAAGTCGATCCGCCAAGAATTTCAGCAGATGCCACGCCATTGATTGCCTGCAGCCTGGGTCTTACAACCCGGTCAAGATAATCGCTGATTTGAGGCGATGACATCTGGTCGCTCTTGAAACTGATGTACATCAACGCAAAACCTGCGCCTGTCGTGCGCTGCACAACCGGATCGCTGGCTTCTTCAGGCAGCACGCCCTTAACTTCGTTCACCTTGGAGAGCACGTCGGCAAGGGCGCGGTCAGCATCGGCGTCGAGACGCAGCTTCAATGTGATGGTTGAAACGTTCTGGGATGAATTTGACTCAATAATGTCGATGCCTTCGGTGGACGCGACCGCCTGCTGCAAGGGCGTTGTGATAAAACCCTTGATCTGGTCGGCGTTGGCGCCGGGATAGGCCGTGGTGATCTGTATCTTGGTGTCAGAGACCTCGGGGAACTGCCGGATTGGCAACTGGAAAACAGCTTGCAGGCCCGCCAACAGGATGAGCAAGCTTACAACTGTTGCAAGTACAGGCCGTTTTACGAAGATATCAGTAAAATGCATCTTATCATCCTCACTGAGTCGTCGCTGAATCGATGGCCTTAAACGCGACGGAATTGTTAATCACCACCTTTGATCCCTGGTCGATCTTGTTCTGCCCGGCGGTGACGACTTGATCACCCGGCTGAAGACCACTGACGATGTGAACGCGACCGTCGCGGGCCTGCCCTGCTTTAACAAAACGCCGTTCGATTGCCAGTTCCTCCGCCTTGGCCTTGGGATCCAATTTGGTGGCGGGAACCACCACAAATACATTGTCGCCATAGAGGGAGAACGTGACAGCTGTCTGGGGCACGGTAACAACCTGTTCAGGCGTACCAGAGTCAACCAGCACATCGGCGTACATGCCAGGCAACAACCGCTTTTCAGGATTTGCCATCTCCGCCCTGACGGTGATCATGCGGCTTTGATCGGACATGCGCGTATCCATGGTCACAATTTCGCCGCTGAAGCTTTCGTTCGGCCAAGCATTAAAGCTTGCTGTCACTCGCAGGCCCCGCTTCATGCGGCCATAGTCGGCTTCAGTCACAGTAAAGTCTGCATAGATCGGGTTAATCTTCTGCAACCAAACGATTTTCTGGCCCGGCGCCAAATAGCTGCCGAGCGAGATTTCGCGCAGACCCAGTTTGCCGTCCCATGGAGCATAAATGGATTTCTGTGCGATCTGGGCCTTCAGGCGATCAATACTCGCGGTAAGTGTTTCAACCTGGGTGCGAAGATTGTCGAGATCGCTGCGCGCCGAAATGCCCCTTGCCACCAAAATTTCCTTGCGCCTCAGTTCACTTGTGGCATTGGCGATCTGGGCTTCAAGGCTGCGCATATCAGCCACTTCCGTGTCGGTGTCGAGCACCACGAGAACCTGACCCTGCTTAACCTCCTGGCCCGATTCAAAATTGATTTCCTTCACAACGCCGCCAACCTGCGGGGTGATATCAATGCCCTCCACAGCCGCGAGCGTGCCGATGCCGGTAATCTGCGGTTGCCAGATGTCGGTGCGCGCTGCCTCGGCTGAAACTGTTGCGGGAGGCTGGGGCGAACCCAGAATGATTTCAGCCAGAAACTTGGGTTTGAATTCAAAGGCGTAAAAGCCGATGCCGCCCGCAAGTCCACCCAGAACGATGGTCACAAGAAGGAAGTATATTACGCGACGTATCATTGATATTCTCCAAAATCATTCGGCGGCTTGTGCAGCTTTTTGCTGCAGAAGCTCGGCCCTTTTGAGTTCCAAACATTTGACACCCGCTGTCACAACAGCGTGGCCGTAATCCGCTACAAAACGCGATCCCACTCCGCTTGATTCCATGGCCCGGCATTCGGCGATGTGCTGCAGGTCCTGGTTCAAATCGCTCAATTGCTTGTCAATAGCTGTCAGGATCAGATCGGGTGAAACATATTCCTGCAACAGCATCTGAAACAAAAACTCGGACTTATACTTATCCTTGGCCGGCAAGACTTTGATTGCCTTGGCCAACGATGTCTTGCCTGCTTCAGTAATAACATAGACTTTTTTGTCTGGTTTGCCGGTCTGCTCTTCCTCGCGAACCGTTACCAGACCTTCGACGGCCAATTGATTGAGTGCCGGATAGATTGAGCCGTAGCTTGCTTCGATGAAGTGGCTGAACAGGCCATCTTCGACGCCCTTCTTTATTTCATAGCCGGAAGCTTCTCCTAAAGAGAGCATTCCCAGACACAGCGTGCGTACGTTCATTTGTATGACAATCCGTTATATAGCAAATTGATATATGTAATTTGTATATCAAATTGATATAGGGTCAAGCGTTTTTTGCAGTGCGGCAAAATTGGTCAGAAGCCTTCGCAGTTGCAAGGCCTGGTGCGCAAAACCAATAAGATGTTGAAAAACTAGCGCAGGCTTGTATTCGATTTTGGAAGTCTCTATGACCATGTGTGAAAACGCAGTCGTCTCATGCGCTGCGGACATGGGTTGGAAAATTCAAAAAAGGGGGGCGCATGGAGTATTTCCTCCAGCAGCTCATAAACGGCGTCACACTCGGATCAATCTACGGCCTCATCGCCATTGGCTATACAATGGTTTACGGCATTATCGGCATGATCAATTTTGCCCATGGCGATGTGTTCATGGTGGGCAGCGTTGTGGCCTTCATCGTGGTTCTGGCCCTTGGCGTTACCGGCGGCAGCGGAGCCTTCCTCATCATATTGGCGCTGGCGCTGGTTGTGGTGATCGCCATGATCATTGCTTCAGCTTACAACTGGTCAATTGAGCGCCTGGCTTACAAGCCGTTGCGCGGCTCGTTCCGGCTGGCGCCGCTGATTTCAGCCATTGGCATGTCCATCGTCTTGCAGGAGTTCGTGCGCATCGCCCAGGAAGGACGGCCAAAACCCATCCAACCCATTATCACTGGCAGCTATGAAATAGCCAGGCGGGTGAATGAAAGCGGCGAATTCATCGTCAAGCTGTCCAACATGCAAATCATTATCATCATTTCAACACTGGTATTGATGGGTGTATTCACAACGCTTATTCAGCGCACTTCGCTTGGCCGGGCGCAGCGGTCTTGTGAGCAGGATATGAAAATGTCGGCGCTTTTAGGGATTGACGTTGATCGCACCATTTCCATCACCTTCATCATGGGGGCCTGCCTTGCGGCTTTCGCTGGCATGCTGTTTTTCCTGTATTATGGCGTGACTGATTTCTTCGTGGGCTTCCTGGCGGGCATCAAGGCGTTCACGGCGGCTGTGCTCGGCGGCATTGGCTCAATTCCAGGCGCCATGCTTGGAGGATTGGTGATCGGGCTGATTGAAGTTATGTGGTCAGCCTATTTCACAGTTGAGTATAAGGACGTGGCGGCCTTCACGGTTCTTGTCATCGTGCTCATTTTCCTGCCGCAGGGACTGCTCGGCAAACCCGAAGTTGAGAAGGTTTAGACCGTGGCTGAGATCGAAAAAACCACTCCCAACTATGACTGGCAAGTGATCGGCAAGGACTTGGCTGGCAGCGGTGCGCTGGCGCTGCTCATTCTCACGCCAATCGTTACTTTCAAAACGACGATGAACCAGGGTTCGCTGATTTTAACGAGCCGTTGGTATCTGGTGGTGCCATTGGTTGCAATCGTTGTGCTCGGTCGCTTGCTATTTCACCTTTTCATTTGGAACCGGGTGGCTGCGCCTACTGCCAAGTCATCTGTATTGCCGGCTGTCAAATTTGGCGAGATTGGCAAATATGTTGCGCCTGCAATGTTGGCATTGGCGATACTGTTTCCGGTATTGACCTGGGGGGACAAGCGCTCCATCGATTTGGCGATTTATATCCTGACTTACGTCATGCTGGCGTGGGGCCTTAATATTGTTGTGGGTCTCGCGGGCCTTCTCGATCTGGGTTACGTGGCGTTTTATGCTGTTGGGGCCTATGCCTACGCACTTCTCTCAACGGTTTATCTGCCCATGTGGTTTGGCGATGGCGTTGTTCCATGGGCATTTTATATAACGCTTCCGCTGGCGGGACTTTTGGCTGCCACTTGGGGTGTGATATTGGGTTTTCCAGTTCTCCGACTGCGAGGAGATTATCTGGCGATTGTCACTTTGGCATTCGGTGAAATCATTCGGCTTGTGCTGGTGAACTGGTTTGACTTCACCAACGGGCCGCAGGGCATCAACGTACCCAAGGCCACTTTCCTTGGTCTGCCATTCAAGGATCAGGAAGGCAGCTTCGCCGCTTTCTTTGGCCTCGAATACAATCGCATCCATTTCTATATTTTCCTCTACTACGTCATTCTGGCTCTGGCCCTGCTCACCTATATCGTAACCAACCGCTTGCGGCGCTTGCCTATTGGGCGTGCTTGGGAAGCCTTGCGCGAAGATGAAATCGCCTGCCGCGCCCTGGGCATCAACACAACCAACACTAAACTTACGGCCTTTGCCATCGGCGCCATGTTTGGCGGCTTCGCGGGCAGTTTCTTCGCAGCAAGGCAGGGTTTCGTGTCACCTGAATCCTTCGTCTATCTGGAATCAGCCATCATTCTTGCAATCGTTGTGTTGGGTGGCTTGGGTTCACAAATCGGCATCGTGTTTGCCGCTATCGCGATTATGGGATCGTTCGAACTGTTCCGCGAAATGAACTTCCTCAAAGCCGTTATGCCGGAAGGAACTGACCCTATCCAGTTCCGCATGCTGGCAGTTGGTCTGGCCATGGTCCTGATGATGCGGTTCAGACCGCGAGGCTTTGTGACCCGGCGCGCTCCCACTGTGTTTATCAAGGAGCGGAAATCCGTATCGGGTGATCTTGTGTCGCAGGGGCATGGTTGATGCGAAATTGGGATAGCAATCCAGTGCTCCACGTCGAGCAGCTCACCATGCGTTTTGGTGGATTGACGGCGATCTCCGAATTGACCTTCAGCGCGGCGCCGGGAGAAATTACGGCCCTCATCGGCCCCAATGGTGCGGGCAAAACCACGGTGTTCAACTGCATCACGGGTTTCTACAAACCGACCGAAGGCATGATCCAGCTAAAACATCCCGAGGGACGAGAATTTTTGCTCGAACGCATGGATGATTTTTTGATTACGCGTCATGCGAAGGTGGCGCGCACGTTTCAAAACATTCGTCTGTTTTCCGGCATGACCGTGTTGGAAAACCTGATGGTGGCCCAGCACAATACGCTGATGGTTGCATCGGGCTTCACCATTGGCGGAATTCTTGGCAGTGGCCACTACAAACGCGCGGAAAACAAGGCAATTGAGAACGCCAAGTATTGGCTGGAGAAAATCAACCTTATGGACCGGGCCGACGATCCCGCAGGCGACCTGCCCTACGGCGATCAACGCCGCCTTGAAATTGCGCGCGCCATGTGCACCGAGCCGCGATTGCTCTGCCTTGATGAACCAGCCGCTGGCCTCAACCCCCGCGAGTCCGATGAACTCAACAAATTGCTGCTTGGCATCCGCAAAGACCACGGCATCGCGGTGCTGCTGATCGAGCATGACATGAGCGTGGTGATGGGAATTTCGGACCACGTTGTTGTGCTGGACTACGGCCAGAAGATTTCCGATGGAACTCCGGCGGATGTTCGCAATGATCCTGCGGTTATTCGCGCCTACCTCGGTGTTGATGATGAAATGGAGGCCGCTGACGTGGCGCCCGAGGTCATGACGCTTGCGGCCAAGAAACCCCGGGGGCGGAAATGACCGATGCCCTTCTGACAACACGCGGTGTTCAGGCTTTTTACGGCAAGATTCAAGCTCTCAAGGGCATTGATATCGACGTCAAGCAGGGTGAGATCGTAACGCTCATCGGTTCGAACGGCGCGGGCAAATCCACGCTGATGATGACAATTTGCGGTTCGCCGCGGGCGCGCGCCGGGAAAATTGTTTTCGACGGCAAAGACATTACCCAAATGCCTACCCATGAAATCATAAGGTCGGGCGTGGCGCAGGCTCCCGAGGGGCGGCGCATCTTCCCGCGCATGACGGTTCTGGAAAACCTGCAGATGGGTGCAATTGTTGCTGATCCAAGTCATTTCAGCGGTGATGCTGAACGGGTCTTCAAGATGTTTCCAATTCTTGAAAAGCGGCAGGGCCAGCGCGGCGGCACCCTTTCGGGCGGCGAACAACAGATGCTTGCGATTGGTCGGGCACTGATGGCGCGGCCACGGCTTTTGCTGCTGGATGAACCATCGCTGGGGCTGGCGCCACTCATCGTTAAACAGATATTTTCAACGATCAAGCAGTTGAACGAGACCGAGGGCCTCACCGTGTTTCTGGTCGAGCAAAATGCCTTCCATGCGCTGCGGCTGGCGCACCGGGCCTATGTCATGGTGAATGGCGCCATCACATTGACGGGAACGGGCAAGGAATTGCTGTCGCGGCCTGAAGTTCGCGCCGCCTACCTCGAAGGAGGCCATTGATCATGCCCGCTATTGTTGAAGGCAGCGTTGCCGTTTTTCTGCTCCTCACCATTGTGCTTGGCGGGGGTGCCGCCTTTTTGGCAGGCCGGACATTGGCCAAGGAATGGCGGCCCGTTGGCTTGCTGCTGTTTTATATGCTCCCGCTCAGCGCAGGTGTGCGTTTCCTGCACTTTGCGCTTTACGAGCATGAACTGTTTTCAGGATTTGAGTTTTTTTCCCATACGCTCATTCTCATGGCCTTCGCCCTGCTCGGCTACCGCCTCAAGCGCGTTGACCAGATGATCACGCAATATCCATGGCTTTACGAAAGGTCAGGACCGCTGGCCTGGAGGTCAAAAACACAAAAAACCTAGAATTTGACACAGGGAAATCGGATTTCCCTTTCCAATCATGCCCCTTTCGAGCAAGTATAGGCTCCAAGGGGCATGCTAACCCCGAAGACACCGAAGTCAGAAAGAACAAGGGAGACGACTTTATGAAGAAACTTATCATCTCAGGCATTGCATTGAGCTTTGCCGCAGCGCTCAGCGCCACGACAGCGCTTGCTGATATTACAATTGCGACCGTTGGCCCGATTACTGGTCAGCTCGCAGCACTTGGCGAACAATATAAGCGCGGCGCTGAATTGGCCGTTAAAGACATCAATGCTGCTGGCGGCGTTCTTGGCGAGCAACTGGTTCTGGAGATCGGTGACGATGCCTGCGATCCTAAGCAAGCTGTTGCAACTGCCAACCAGATGGCATCCAAGGGTGTTGTATTCGTAGCTGGCCACCTGTGCTCGGGCTCTTCAATTCCCGCTTCAAAGGTTTATGAAGAAGAAGGCATTCTGCAAATTTCGCCAGCTTCCACAAATCCGGTCTTCACAGACGAAGGTGGCTGGAACGTTGGCCGCGTGTGTGGACGTGACGATGCTCAAGGCAAAGTTGCAGGCGCATATATGTCCAAGACTTTTGCTGGCAAGCGCGTTGCCATCATCGACGACAAGTCTGCTTACGGCAAGGGCCTGGCTGATGAAACCCGCAAGGCCATGAATGCAGGCGGACTTACGGAAGTTCTGAATGAATCCTTCAATCCAGGGGAAAAAGACTATTCCGCTCTGGTCTCGAAGATGAAAGATGCAACCATTGATGCTGTCTATATCGGCGGCTATCACACGGAAGGCGCTCTCATCTTGAAGCAAATGCGCGAACAGGGTCTTGCCGCCCAGATGCTTTCGGGCGACTCGATGAATAACGCCGAGTTCTGGACAATCGCTGGCGAAGCAGCGACCGGCATGATCTTCACGTTCGCTCCTGAGCCACGCGCGATCCCAGAGGCTAAGGCAGTTGTGGAAAAGTTCAAGGCTGAAGGCTACGACCCAGAAGGCTACACGCTTTACACCTATGCCGCGATCCAGATGTATGCAGCAGCTGTGACAGCAACCGGTGGCAAGGACAACAAGAAGCTTGCCGAATGGCTTCGCGCTGGCAACGTCGTTCCAACCGTTCTGGGCAATCTTGCCCTTGACGCAAAGGGCGATGTCAAGGATGCAAAGTATGTTTGGTACAAATTCGCAAACGGCACCTATGCCGAGGATCCATCAATCCAATAACTTGCGACTTTGCTGATACGGGCCCACGCAATAAATTTTGCGTGGGCTTTTTTTATTTTTGTGGCAAAGCTATCAGAATGTTACCACGGCTAAAAATGGCGACGCATGAATGACCCGACTGGCTAGCTTCTTATCCGCAATCACGTTGCTCGCTGTATTTGCAACCGCCGCCCAGGCGGATATCCTGATTGCAACTGTTGGCCCGATGAGGGGGCAGTATGCAGCTCTTGGTGAGCAGCTTCGGCGGGGGGCTGAGCAGGCTGTAGCCGATATCAATTTGGCCGGCGGCGTGAACGGGCAAATGCTGGTGCTTGAGGCTGCTGACGATGCTTGCGATCCGAAGCAGGCGGTCGCCGTTGCCAACCAGCTGGTGGCCAAGGGCGTGAAGCTGATTGCCGGCCATTATTGTTCGGGTTCATCGATTGCCACTGCAAAGATTTACGAGGCAGCAGGCATCATCATGATCAGCCCCTCCTCCACCAGCCCCAAGTTCACCACTGAAGGCGGCTGGAATGTGCACCGGGTTGTAGGCCGTGATGATGCGCAAGGGGCGTTTGCGGGCCGCGCCATCGCCAAGGCCTACGCCGGCAAAAGTGTGGCCATATTGGATGACAACTCGGTCTATGGCGGGGCGCTGGCCGCCAGGTTCAAGACCGCTCTTAACGCCGGTGGCGTTGCCGAGAAAGTGCGCGAAAGCTATAAACCCGGCCAGAATGACTACAATGACATTGTGCAGAAAATCATCAGCGCCAACGCTGATGTAGTCTATGTGGGTGGCTATGCTGGCGAAGCTGGCACGCTGATACGGCAACTGCGGGATTTTGTTTCGCAAGCGGTTCTCGTGGGCGGCGACGCGGTTTTGGTGGAGCAGTTTTGGGCCGTGGCTGGAACTTCTGGCGAAGGCGCCCTGATCACTTTCACCCCTGATCCACAGAAGAATGAGGCCGCACGGACTGTCGTTGCCGCATTCAAGGCCGCCAATTACAATCCTGAAGGCCACACATTGCATGCCTATGCGGCGGTCCAGGCCTTTGCCCAGGCTGCGACGGCAACCCGGGGCTTTGATGGCAAGGCCATGTCCCAGTGGTTGCGGGCCGGAAATACGCTTAATACGGTTCTTGGGCCGCTTTCGCTGGATTCCAAAGGTGATGTCAAAGACGCCAAATACGTGTGGTACAAATGGTCGGCGGCCAAGTATGCTGAAACCCAGCCCTTCCCCTGATAGAGATTCGATATGAAAGCCTTCTTTGTCCAAATTAAATGCGAACTCGGCAAATCCTATGCGGTGGCGACTGCCATCGCGGACGCCGAAATCGCCTCAGAGATATATTCAACTGCCGGAACTTACGACCTGATGGTGAAGTTCTATCTGGAAGACAACGAGGACATTGGGCGGTTTGTTTCCGAGAGGCTGCAGCCCATACCCGGCATTCGAGATACAACCACTATCATAACGTTCCGCGCGTTTTAAAAAGAAGATCACATGATCCCTCGTTATTCACGACCTGAGATGGCCCGGATTTGGGAGCCGCAGACGCGGTTTCGGATTTGGTTTGAGATTGAAGCGCACGCGGCTGATGCCATGGCCGAGCTTGGCATTGTGCCAAAAGCCGCTGCTGCGAAGATTTGGGAAAAAGGGCGTGACGCGGTTTTTGACGTGGCCCGCATTGATGCCATTGAGGCTGAAACCAAGCATGATGTGATTGCGTTTCTGACGCATCTTTCGGAAATCGTCGGGCCAGAGGCGCGGTTCGTGCACCAGGGCATGACATCATCAGACGTGCTCGACACCTGTTTCAATATTCAACTGGTGCGTGCTGCTGATTTGCTGATTGCTGATGTGGATTTTCTTTTGGCAGCACTCAAGAACCGTGCGGTTGAACATCGGGATACGGTCTGCATTGGCCGCAGCCATGGCATCCATGCGGAACCAACCACATTTGGCGTGAAACTCGCCTATGCCTTTGCGGAATTTCAGCGGTGCCGGGCGCGGCTGGTGGCGGCAAGGCTGGAGGTTTCGACCTGCGCCATTTCCGGAGCGGTTGGCACTTTCGCCAACATTGATCCGCGGGTGGAGGAATATGTGGCCAAGAAGCTTGGTCTATCGCCAGAACCCGTATCGACACAAGTGATCCCCAGGGATCGGCATGCGATGTATTTCTCGGTGCTGGCTATCGTTGCCAGCTCAATCGAGCGGTTGGCCACAGAAATTCGCCATTTGCAGCGGACAGAGGTTTTGGAAGTTGAGGAGTATTTCTCGCCTGGCCAAAAGGGCTCATCGGCAATGCCCCACAAGCGCAATCCGGTGCTGACTGAGAACCTTACAGGTTTGGCGCGATTGGTGCGTTCTGCTGCGGTGCCCGCGCTTGAAAATGTGGCGCTGTGGCACGAACGGGATATCTCGCATTCCTCGGTGGAGCGCGGCATCGGGCCGGATGCCACCGTGCATCTGGATTTTGCCCTGCATCGGCTCACCGGCGTCATTTCCAAGTTGCTGGTCTATCCTGAAAACATGAAGCGCAATCTGGACAGGCTGGGTGGGCTCATCCATTCCCAGCGCATCCTCCTGGCTTTGACGCAAAAGGGCATGAGCCGGGAACAATCCTATGCGGCCGTGCAGCGGAATGCCATGCCGGTTTGGCGAGGCGAAGGAAACTTCCTTGATTTACTTATGGCTGACAAGGAAGTTTCAACGCATTTATCAGTTGACGAACTCAAGTCATTGTTTAACCTCGGTTATCACACCAAGCATGTGGAAACTATTTTCAAACGGGTGTTTGGATGAAGCCTTGACCTCGGCCTCAGACTCGGGCGAGGTGGTCCCATGGAACTCATTTCAGATACAAAGGCGCTGACCACGCTCTGCAAGGTCTTGGCACAAGAAGATTTCGTTACCGTCGATACGGAATTCATGCGGGAAAGCACCTATTGGCCCGATCTCTGCCTGGTTCAAATCGCGGGGCAGGAAATAAACGGCCTTATTGACCCCATGGCTGCGGGCATCAATCTCAAACCATTTTTTGAGCTGATGAAGAATGAAAAGGTATTGAAGATATTTCACGCAGCGCGCCAGGATATTGAAATCATGGTGCATCTCTCCGGCACGGTGCCGCATCCGGTTTTTGATACGCAGATTGCCGCAATGGTATGCGGGTTTGGCGATCAGGTGAGCTATGAGTCCATCGTTCGCAAACTGGCCAAGGCGCAAATTGACAAGTCATCGCGCTTCACGGATTGGTCGCGGCGGCCGCTCACTGAAAAACAACTCACCTATGCGCTCTCCGATGTCACGCATTTGCGCACGGTCTATGAGAAATTGAAAATCGAACTTGATGCAACGGGACGTGAGCCCTGGCTGGCGCAGGAGATGGATATTCTGACCGCGATCGAAACCTATCGTACTGAACCTGAGGATGCCTGGAAGCGCATCAAGGTTCGCCTGAAATCCAAGAAGCAGCTAGCTGTTTTGATTGCGGTTGCGGGTTGGCGGGAACTGGAGGCGCAGGAAAAAAATGTGCCGCGCTCACGTGTCATCAAGGATGATGCGGTGGCAGAAATTGCAACTCAGATACCGCAGACCAAAGAGGCGTTGGGCCAGTTGCGCGCACTTCCCCGGGGAATGGGAAATTCGCGGCAGGGCGACGGACTATTGAAAGCAATCAAGGATGGGTTGGCACGTGATCCCGAAACCCTGCCCCACGCAAATTGGGGGCGTGACGATACAAGTGAAGCCGTTCAGGCTGCGGCTGAAATACTGAAACTGGCCTTGAAGATCGTCTGCGAACGCGAAGGCCTGGCGCCCAAGCTCATGGCCAATACTTCGGACATTGAAGCGGTTGCCGAGAGCGATGATGCTGACGTGCCGCTGATGCACGGTTGGCGGCGGGAGGTGTTTGGCAATGTGGCGCTTGAATTAAAACATGGCCGCGCGATGATCGGCTTCAGGGACGGCCGCGCTGTGATTATTCAATCACAACCTTAGCAATACGGCCCATTTCGGCGGCAAGGCCTGCCAAGCGTTTCTCCACCCGCTCACCGGTCAAGTCCTGCAACTTCTTTGGCAAAATGAGCTGAAGAGTTTTTCCTTCGGCCATTTTGAGCCCGATCCGCGGCAACATGCCGGGCATGGCGGCGGAAAGAATGTAGGCCAGGCGGAAGATCGAACTTAACAGATGGGCGCGCGCAATGTGACTATCATCCAGAAGCTTCACCAGGCCGTCACCCAATTCCACGCCTTCATAACGATAGAAAACTGTAAGCGCTAGAAACACACGTCCCGGGTGATCAATGCCTACAAAGGCTGCCTGTGAAATCATGCCCAGCGACCGTTCAGCGCGGTAATCAGGATGGGCGCGCCACCCTATGTCGGCGAGCAGGCAGGCGGCGTAACGCAGGCGGGTTTCCAATTCAGTTTCCTTGAAACCAGACGCGCCAAATATCTGGTCGGTCCAGTCGCATAATTCCAACTCATGTTCGGGTGATCTTGCATAGCGCCGGGCAAAATCCCAGCACGACGACAACAAGGCGTCCGATTGCATTTTTCGGCGAGGGAGTTTGGAATAGAGCAGCCCTTCGCGCACGCCATAGACAGACGCAACGACATCTCGTGCCTTGCACTTGGCCAACAAACGATGAAGCACGAGTGCGCCAAATGGCAGGGTGTCGGTACGGCTTTTTGAAACCTCACGGACATCTCGAAGCGATGATGCGGACAGGCCGGACACGAGATCGGCAACCGATGAGGCCTGCTGGCGCGTCATCGAGTAATGATGCAACACATGCAGGGGATATTTGTTTTGCGCCATGTGAAGCCTGGCCAGGTTTCGCCAGGTGCCGCCCACCGCGTAGAAGCTGCGGTCTTTCATGTTCTCGAGCAGCTTGGCTTTTTCCAGATATTCGTCGACGATCTCCTTGGCCCGCTTCATCGAACCACCGGACATGTCAATCAGGCGCAGTGGTCCCAATGGGAGGGTGATGCCGTCACGCAGTTTGCCGTCCTGAACATCGATCAGTTCGAGGGAGCCGCCGCCCAGGTCGCCAACGATGCCATCTGCTTCGGGGATGCCTGCAATAACGCCTAAGGCCGCATAACGCGCCTCCTCCTTGCCGCTCAACACATTGATTCCCACGCCAATGGCTTCTTCAGCACTCTCAATGAATTCCTGGCCGTTTTTCGCTTCACGCGCTGCTGCAGTTGCAACGGCAAATACCTGCTTCACGCCGATCTGCTTGGTGAGGGTCTTGAACCGGCGCAAGGCCTGAAGGGCGCGAACGATGCCCCCTTCTGCCAACCGGCCAGTGATGGCTACACCCTTGCCCAAACCGCAAAGTATCTTTTCGTTGAAAACAGGAGTGGGTGAACGGCGCAATCCATCATAGACAACAAGCCGCACGGAGTTTGAACCAATGTCGACAACCGCCACCGGTCGATAGCTTGGTGGTTCTGTCCTAAAACCCTTGTGCCAACTCACTTCCGAATCCTGGACTTTCCCTTGGGGATTGATTTTCCGTTGGATACACTACTTTTTAGCGAGCGGCCACGTCCAGACAGAGAAGGGTTGTTCATAAAATAATCATGGGCATTAAATGGCGCCTCTTTCGGCCCCGGAACAATGCGGCGGGCCGAACCATCCGCCAGAATTTGCCAGCTTTGCTGGTTGTCCTTGAAATTCACCACCATGATCTGGTCCTGAATTTGCTCATGAACCGTGGGGTTTTCGATCGGGATCAGGGTTTCGACGCGGCGATGCAAATTGCGCTGCATGAGGTCGGCGGACCCGATGTAAACCAGCGCATTGGCGTGGGGCAAACCGTAGCCAGCGCCGAAGCAGATGATGCGAGAATGCTCAAGGAAGCGTCCGACAATGCTTTTCACGCGAATGTTTTCTGAAAGTCCCGGCACGCCCGGCCGCAGGCAGCAGATGCCACGCACCACAAAATCAATCTTAACGTCGGCTTGGCTTGCCACATAAAGCGCATCAATAATGCCGGGGTCCACCAGCGAATTGAACTTGCCCCAGATTTGCGCAGGGCGACCGGCCTTGGCATGGCCAATTTCATTTTCGATGTTTTGCAGCAATCGGGCTTTCAAATTAATGGGTGACAGCGACAGTTTTTCGAGGTCTTCGGGCTGGGCGTAACCCGAAATAAAATTGAACAGCCGCGCAGCATCGCGACACAAGGCAGGATCGGAGGTGAAGAAAGAAAGGTCCGTATAGATTTTGGCGGTGATCGGGTGATAATTTCCGGTGCCGTAATGCACATAACTTCGCATGCCGCCGCCTTCGCGGCGAACCACCATCGATACCTTCGCATGGGTTTTAAGTTCAATGAAGCCGAACACCACCTGCACACCAGCGCGTTCCAAGTCCCGAGCCCATTGGATATTGGCCTCTTCATCGAAGCGTGCCTTCAATTCAACCAGGGCCATCACGGACTTGCCAGCTTCCGCCGCTTTGGCGAGAGCTGCCACGATGGGCGAATTATTGGACGTGCGGTACAGCGTTTGCTTGATCGCAACCACGTCTGGATCGCTGGCGGCCTGCAGGATGAATTGCACAACAACGTCGAAGGATTCGTAAGGGTGATGAACAACAAAATCCTTCTGGCGAATGGCCGCAAAGCAATCGCCGCCATGATCGCGCACGCGTTCGGGAAAGCGCGCGACATAGGGCGAGAATTTCAGATCAGGCCGTTCGTCAAGAATCAACTGTTTTGTATCGGCATAACCCACAAGGCCATGGCAATTCACAGTGACGTCATCACTCACATCGAGCTGGCCGGCAATGAAGTTTCTGATGCCGGACGGACAATCGGCATCCACTTCCATGCGGATCACCTGGCCGCGGCGGCGGCGCTTGATGGCTGTCTCGAACAGGCGCACGAGATCTTCGGCTTCCTCTTCAATTTCGAGATCGCTATCGCGGATGATGCGGAACAGCCCCTGCCCCAACACATCATAACCAGGGAAAAGTTTTGGCAGGAAAACCCGCAGCATATTCTCAAGTGAAATAAAACGGGGCGCTGACCCAGGCAGCCGGATGAACCGCTCAAGCTGTGGCGGAATTGGAATCAACGCGTTCATGGTCCCGCCATCGCTGCGGCGTTTCAAATCCAGTGCGATGATAAAACCACGGTTGAGAATGAAGGGAAATGGATGAGCGGGATCGATCGCGATTGGCGTTACAATCGGCAGAATATATTCGAGGAAGCGGTTGTCCAGCCACTTATGCTCATCTCTTGTAAGATGATCTTCACCCACAATCATGATGTTGTTGTCAGCCATCTCCTGCTTTAGCTGAAGCCAGCGGAGATCCTGTTCGGCCATCAACTCCTGGGCAAATTTCCGGATGCGCTCGAGTTGTTCAGATGGGTTCAGGCCATCATCGCTGATTTCGACAACCTGCTCGCGCACCTGTCCCACCAGCCCTGCGACACGCACCATGAAAAACTCATCGAGATTATTTCCCGAGATCGAGAGAAATCGCAGCCGTTCCAACAAAGGGTGATTTCGATTGCAGGCTTCTTCGAGCACCCGCATGTTGAACCCCAGCCACGACAGCTCGCGGTTATAAAACCGGCGCGGATCGTTCATGCCGATCTGGCTCAAGCCTTGCGAAGTTGAGGTGTCGTTCATCGATAGGTCCTGTGGAAATGCTTCATATTACTGGATAATCTGCAGTTATGACAGATTGGTGAAAGCAAGGCGTTAAAAAGCCTAGTCGGCGTCGCCAAAAAGTTCCGGGGCATTGAAATCACTCATTATTCTGGCAACAAATGGCCGTGTCACTTCAGCCTTTTCTTCAAGTGCGCGGCGGTCAATTTCGTCAACCAGGGTGCGTGCGGCCTCCAGCGACCTCGGCATTCTGGTTAACATATAGCTAATCGTTGTTTCCTCTGCGGATATCTGGCGATCTAGAAACAGCTTCACCAACACGCCCCGCAACAGGGCGTCATCGGGTGGCAGTATCTCCACTGAGGGCAAAGCCCGCAGCCTTGAGGCGAGATCGGGCAGTGCAATCTTCCATTGCTGCGGCCGGGTTCGTGCCGTTAGCAAGACACTTGCCGATTGCTGTTTGGCCAGGTTGAGCAAATGAAACAGTGCGGTTTCATCGAAATTTGATTCTGATACATCTTCAAGAGCGAGCGCACCCCCCAGCAGCAATTCGGGGGCTGCAGCAACTTGAATTTCGCTGGCCTGGATTCGTTTGGCTTTGGCGCGCTGACGCCAGACTTCAGTCAAATGCGATTTTCCACTGCCGGGTGGCCCTATGAGCATCACAGCATTTGCCGGCCACGCCGGCCACTGATCGACAAGGGCAACGGCTGCTTCGTTGGAACCGACCACCAGAAAATCATCGCGGCCAAGAGCTTGGCGGTGAGGCAAATTGAATGCGAGTTGTCGGCCACTGCCTGTCATTTCGAAATTTTACGCACCGGCTTTTCGGCTGGAACACCACGATAGAGTTTGCTGGCCAGATATTGCGCCAACCCATAGCGCACCAGAACACCTGCGGCGGCGGCCAACGGCACAGCGAGCAATAAACCAACGAATCCGAAAATGTAGCCGAATGTGAAGAGCGCAAACATCAGCCAGACCGGATGCAGGCCGATGCTGCTGCCTACCAGTTTAGGAGACAGGAAATTTCCTTCAATGAATTGGCCACCGACAAATATTGCAATGATGATCAGGATGCTGCCGTAATCTGGCCAGAACTGCACCAGCCCCACGCCCACCGCCATGATGCCGCCGAGCACGGCGCCGACAAACGGGATGAAGCTCAGCAAGCCTGCCACCAAGCCAATCACCAGGCCAAATTTCAATCCGGCAAGCGAAAGGGCAAGCGCGTAGATTATGCCGAGCAGCAGGCAGACGGTGCCCTGCCCCCTGATAAAACCCGCCATGGCTGCATCAATACCCGTCGCCAGCTTCCTGATCTCGTCCACATGATCGCGCGGCAGCCAACCATCGACCTTGGCCACGATATGATCCCAATCCGCCAGCAGATAAAAAGCCACAACAGGTGTGACAACCAGCAACGACATCAAATTTACCAGCGCCAAGCCGCCGGACCAAATCGAAGCAATAAGTGCCGCTGACCAGCCCGCCGCCCTGCCAGCAATGTCCGTGACCGAGCCTTGAACGTCTGCTCCCGACTTTGCAATTGCATCCTTGATCCATTGCGGCGCCAGCTCATTGAAGCGCGCCAACAAGGCATTCGCCAGGGACGGAAGCTCGCCCGCGAATTTCACGATCTGGTCACCGATGATCGGCACAATGAGCAGCAAAACCAGCACCAGCAGAAGAATGCTCAGGCCGAGTATTGCCAATGTTGCCACGACACGGTTCAGCCCGAGGCGCTCAAGTGCATCTGCAACTGGATCAAGAAAATAGGCCAGCACGAGGCCCGCAATGAAGGGCAGCAGGATGGGGCTGAGCAACCACAACACAATGATGAAAACCACAAGCGAAACGAGCCAGAAGGAGACTTGCCGTTGAAGCGTCATGGTTGGTCTACTCCTGTTTGCCGTTGGCCATGTGTTGCACCCACGTCCACATATACTGCGCGCCGGAGCCGAAGGTCAAAAACCCAACAGCAATAAACCCGATAAACTGGATCATTTGCAGATCGAGCTCAAGCATCAGGAATCCGAGCACGAAAACCGCCAGTATGATTTGCGCCGCAGTGTTCACCTTGCTGACATTTGAAGGCGCTACTTCAATTTTTTTTCCAAGCACCCATGATAAAATGACAGCGCCGACGATCAGGATATCGCGCGTTACGACAAGTATTACGAGCCAGGCTGGCACGAATTTCAGCAGGCCGAGGGTGACATAGACTGACACCAGCAATGCCTTGTCGGCAATGGGATCGAGGTATGCGCCAAGCTCCGTGTGCTGATGATAGCGGCGCGCAATAAAACCATCCACGCCATCACTGACGCCTGCGATCACAAAGGCAAAAAACGCGTAACCGTATTCACCGGAGATTATGAGCCAGACGGTGAACGGGACGAGGAGGATGCGGCCTATTGTTATGAAGTTTGGGAGGTTCATGGGGGTCACTGGAGCGGCTGGATTACCCAGCTGCCTCCTACCTTTTCGAGCTTCAGTCCCATTTCCTGAACGGCACTTTGGATATCAGTCAAGTCGCCAACATACATGAGACGAATGACCGCGCCATTGCCAGCCAGCGTTGAAACATCAACACCGATGATGTCAGGTGTTGACAGGATGCGAGAGCGAATGCGGTTCCACTCAGAGGGGCTGGAAAAGGGCACGGCCACGGGAATTGAGGATGACTCGCCGTCGCCATCGGTGCTGCCGTCATTGACCGCCTGCGCAACGGCCTTTTGCTTGTCGGCGCGATACTTATCAACCATCACGGCATGAAATCGCGATGCGGCAAGGGTGGCCGAGGATTCCACCGTTGGCGGATCTGATGTGAACGTTTTGTCGAATTTGATGTTTCCCAATTCTGAGTTGCCCGACATTGACGCACGAACACCCCCATCAGCGGTGGCTTCGGCTGTGGTTACCAGTATGGTTTTGGCGCCGTAACGCCGGCGCAATGCTTCAAGCTTTACTGGGGCAAGCTCAAGCACGTCTTCGATTGTCACGGCATTGGCATCTTCCAGATCGCCCAGTGGAATGATCAGGGGCACCTGGCTTTGTTCGGCGTGGAGATTGATCCACGCCTGCCGCCAGGGGTTATCCTCCCAGAGAACGACCTGATCGCCCACCTTCCACACGGGAATAACCAGCATGGGGATTGCCTGATCAGCCGCAACAGTGACGCCATATTGGGCGAAGAGGTTGTAAATTTTCGTGGGCAGGAACCTGACGGTGAATTTGCCGATGTAACGGCCGGGGCCGGTGCTCTCTTCTTCTATCGACAGCGATTTCAGCAGGGGAAGCACCTCTTCGGCATTCATCCTTGATATGACGGTGGCGAGGGATTCATTGCCCAGCCGCTGTGCCAGCATCACGATGGCTTTCATCTGGACATCAATCAGCGCCTTGTTTTTGGCGGAGGCAGCGTCTTTGTCGGTTACATCCACTTCAACGCCCTGGACGGCGAAGACACTGGTTTCGACAGGGCCGCCCGCCTGGGCCGCCGGGCCCCACCAGAGCATGATCAGCGTGGCCATGGAAAGCAGCCACATTTTCCGCAAGATCATGCCGTCAACCGCTCCATTTCCCTTGGTGATTTTCCACCATCACGCTTTATTCGTGCGCCACTTCAGGCTAAGAGGCCTCCTTAGCACCGAACTCCACTTATAATTAGGGCAAACTAGCGGCATGAGCAGCAGCAAACAAGCGGCAAGAAACGGCGTCACATATGCGGACGCCGGAGTTGATATTTCCGCTGGAAATGCATTGGTTGACGCGATCAAGCCGCTGGCCCGCGCAACCCGCCGCAAAGGCGCTGATTCGGCGCTGGGCGGCTTTGGCGGATTGTTTGACCTCAAAGCCTGCGGATACAAAGATCCCGTGCTGGTGGCTGCCAATGATGGCGTGGGTACAAAGCTGAGGGTGGCCATTGAAACCGGGTTACATCACGGCGTGGGTATTGATTTGGTTGCCATGTCAGTCAACGACCTTATCGTGCAGGGCGCTGAACCGCTTTTCTTTCTCGATTATTTCGCCACGGGTAAACTTGATGTAGGCCAGGCGCGGGATGTGATTGCAGGCATTGCGGATGGCTGCCGCCAGGCTGGATGCGCGCTCATTGGCGGTGAAACCGCGGAAATGCCCGGCATGTATCACGGCAAGGATTATGATCTCGCCGGATTTGCCGTGGGGGCTGTTGAGAGGAAGAGAATTTTACCCGCTGCAGACGTTGGCCCGGGGGATGTCATATTGGGGCTGGCCTCTTCGGGTCCGCATTCGAATGGATATTCGCTCATTCGCAAAATTGTTGAAATCAGTGGGCTGGGCTATGGCGGCGATGCGCCCTTTGCAAATGGCAAAACCTTGGGCGAAGCACTGCTGGTTCCCACACGAATTTATGTGAAATCACTCTTGAAAGTATTTGCCAAAAGCAAATCCGTCAAAGCATTGGCCCATATTACTGGCGGCGGATTTCTGGAAAACATTCCCCGCGTTCTGCCAAAGGCTTGCGTTGCGGAAATTGATCTGGATGCAGTACCTTACACCGCCGTGTTCGATTGGCTAGAGAAAACCGGTGGCGTGTCAATTCATGAAATGCTTCGCACATTCAACTGCGGTGTGGGCATGATCGTGGTTGTGAAGTCGAAGGATGCAAAGGCCATTTCGGCAGCCTTGAAAAAGTCGGGCGAAAAAGTTGTGGCGCTTGGCTCTCTTCGCAAGCGCCGGGGCAAAGAACCGCAAGTGGCAACAACCGGCAATCTCAGAGTCAGATGACAAGGAAACGCGTTGGCGTCCTGATTTCGGGCCGCGGATCAAACTTGGCCGCCTTGATTGAAGCCGCGTGTGACCCGGCTTATCCGGCGGATATTATTTGCGTGGTTTCCAACCGTCCCGATGCTGGCGGTCTGCTTCTTGCCAAGGCCAAAGGAATTGCGACGCATGTTGTCGATCACAGGAGTTATCACTCGCGCGAAAGCTTTGATGCAGCGCTCAACAACTATCTTCAAAGTCAAAAATTGGACCTGGTCGCCTGCGCTGGTTTCATGCGTATCATGACGCCGGTGCTGCTCGAGCCATGGGCCGGGAAAATGATCAATATTCACCCTTCGCTGCTGCCGCTTTATAAAGGCCTGCATACCCATGAGCGCGCACTTGCCGAGGGCGCCACAGTTCATGGCTGCACGGCGCATTTTGTTTCGGCGGAACTTGATGGCGGGCCAGTCATCGCACAGGCACAGGTTCCGGTTTTGCCCGGCGACACGGTGGAGACATTGTCCGCCCGCGTGCTGGAAGCCGAGCACAGGCTTTACCCCCAGGCGCTGGCCAAGGTTGCCCTCACATAAATAAATCCAGCGTCGGCTGGCCGGTTTCTTCGCTTACTTCTTCCAGCCAACGTTTCAGCAGCACTTTGCGGCGCTCCGGATATTTTTCAGCCAATACATCCATTGCTACCATCCGGTCAGTGCGGAAAGACCGGAAAGCTTTGCGCAGTTCGCACCATGCAATGATCAGGCGTTGGGCATCGAAATAGGAAATGGCGATGGGCCAGATGGTGCGGCTGGTTTCTTCACCACTTTCGGCGCGATAACTGATCGCTGTTTTCTTTCCATCACGAATAGCGGCGCGAAACTGCGCGACATTGATCTTGTCTGCTGCGTGCTGATATTTGGGTGGCACCAGGAGCGCTGCATCATAGAGGAATGGCCGGAGTTTCTCTGGCAACACAGTGCCGATCTTGGCAACTGTATCAAGGGCCGCGCGGGCCAGATCACTATCGCCCCGCCTGGCGACCCAGCGCAGGCCCAGCATGACGGCCTCCAGTTCATCGGTCGTGAACATGAGCGGCGGCAGGTCGTAGCCCTCACCCAATACGTAGCCCACGCCCGCTTCACCGCGAATGGGAACACCATCATTGATCAACGTCGCAATGTCACGATAGACTGTTCGGAGCGACACTTCGAGCTCGCCAGCCATCAGTTCTCCGGTAACCGGCCTGCGGTGCCGGCGCAAAATCTGGATCAGTTGCAATAGGCGGTCAGCTCTGCGCATTCTTCCTGTTATGCTACCACTACTGACAACATGCTGTCAGCAGCGTTAGATATAAATTTGACGGCGACTATGGGGTATCTCGACACTTGACCAAATCCAAACCAAACTACCGCACCTACCCTGAACCTGTCCGAGACAGGCTGCTGGCGCTTCGCCAAATGATAATGGATGTGGCCAAGGCAACCCCCGGAGTTGGAAGGCTGGAGGAAACCGTACGCTGGGGACAACCGAGTTTTGTCACCCCGGAAACAGGCAGCGGCAGCACGATCCGGATTGACGGGTTCAAGAACGACCCAACCAAATATGCCATGTATTTTATCTGTACGTCGGGCCTGGTCCGCGATTTCAGGGAACTCTACCGCGACGAAATGAAATTCATTGGCGACAGGAGCATTGAATTTAAAGTGGAAGAAACGCCACCTGAGGCAGCTTTGCGGCATTGCATTTCCTTGGCGCTCACCTATCATCTGAGGAAAACCTTCAAATCCAAAGCGAGAAAACATGACTAAACCGATGCCAATCATTATCGACACGGACCCCGGCCAGGATGATGCCGTGGCAATTCTGCTGGCCTTGGCCTCGCCGGAATTTGAAGTTCTGGGTATCACTGCAGTAGCCGGAAATGTGCCGCTTGCGCTAACTGAACTCAATGCCCGGAAAATTTGTGAGCTGGCCGGAAGACCTGAAATCAAGGTTTATGCCGGTGCTCTCCGGCCTCTGGTTCGTCCGCTGGTGACTGCCGAACATGTGCACGGGCGCACGGGCCTGGACGGCCCGGTGCTGCCCGACCCGATGATGCCATTGCAGAAGCAACATGCCGTTGAATTCATCATAGACACATTTATGGCGCGTGAAGCCGGAACCGTCACGCTTTGTGTATTGGGCCCAATGACAAATATCGCGCTCGCCATCAACCGCGAACCCCGCATTGCGTCTCGCATCAATCGGATCGTGGCAATGGGCGGTGGATTTTTTGAGGGCGGCAATGTTACGCCCGCTGCAGAATTCAATATTTATGTGGACCCACAGGCGGCGCGCGTTGTATTTGACGCCGACATTCCCATTACGCTGCTGCCACTTGATTGCACGCACCAGGTGCTGACCAGCCGTGTGCGCGTTGAGAAATTCCGCGCCATGAAAAACAAATCTGGTCCGGCAACAGCTGCTCTGCTGGATTTCTTTGAGCGGTTTGATGAGCAGAAGTATGGAACAGACGGTGGACCATTGCACGACCCCTGTGTCATGGCATGGTTGTTGAAGCCTGAACTTTTCCAATCACGCGATGTGAATGTGGCAATCGAGTGCGAATCAGAACTGACAATGGGGATGACTGTTGTGGATTGGTGGAAGGTAACCGACCGCAAACCCAACGCCACAGTTTGCAGATCCGTCAATGCGGAAGGCTTCTTTGAATTGCTGACGGAACGTATTTCCCGCTTGCCTTAGGCTGCCATCACGGCAACTGGCGCAATCGTCGCCAGTGCCAACAGTGTGGCTATCAAGAAAAACACGAAATTGGATTTCGTCCGGCAGGCTTTGTTCATGGCCGCAGCGTGGAACGATTCTATGGCAGAAGAAAATGATTCTTTTTAAGTACTTGGCGGGACGGACTCAGTAAGGTTAATCACTGGTTAATCATGATGACCTGGCGGGCTTTTGGCTTCAATCTCAGGTGCCTGATCGCTGTCTGTGTGTTTGCAGATGAAGCTTGTGTTCGCGATTGAGCGCTTTCATTGCCGGCAAACGCTATATCACCTGTGGTGATCAACGCCAGGCTCAGAATTGCTATTGTTTTGGCAAATTTCATTGGTGATTCCTTGGCAAGGCAGGCGTTTAACTTGGCCTCACTCTACGGGCACCTGCCTGAGCCTGACCTGAATTCCCCATTCACATGGGGTTCATCAGGCTGGCCGCAACCACACCCGATTGTCATGAAAGGTTCCACCCGCTGCAGGAGCTGGCTGATCACAACCGGTCAGGGTGTTGATGCCCTGCCCGTCCTCAAAAGCTTCATTTGGCCAAATCGATTCTGCAATGAGCACGCCGCGCCTTTGACCGTGATGGGCTTTGGCGTGGAGTGTTACAATACCGCGGGCGCTGCCAATTCTCACTTTTGCTCCATCGGCAATTCCGGCTGCCGCCAAATCTTCGGGATGCACAAACAGGGTTGGCCTGCCTTCCCGCTTCAATGAAGATGGCGTTTCGTTGAAGCTGGAATTTAGAAAGGCCCGCGCCGGACTGGTGGCCAGCCGGAAGGGATATTCTTCGGTTGCTTCCTCAATCACGTTCCAATGGTCAGGTAGTTCTGGCATGTTGCCAATTGGTCCCAATGCTCCTTCAGGCGAGTGCCAGGCAGCGCCTGTCCAATCCGGCTTGAAGTGGAATTTCTTGTCGGGGTGCCCAAAGCCGTTCAGGCAATGGGAGGTTTCAAAATCAGGCTGCACGTCAAACCAATTGGCCGCATCCAATTCATCGAGACCGGGGCGCCTTGAATGCTTTAATGTCCAGTCGATAATTTCGCGGGGCTCCATGTCAAAGCCGCGATGCTCTGCGTCGACACGCCGCGCGAGCTCCGATAGCACTTCGTGATTGGTGCGGCATTCGCCGGGCCGCTCGATCAGCTTGCGACCGAACATGATGTGCTGATGGCCACCGCCCTGGTAGATATCATCGTGCTCCAGAAACATGGTGGCGGGCAACACGATATCGGCATAGAGCGCTGTCTCGGTCATGAATTGCTCGTGCACGCATACAAACAAATCTTCGCGCGAAAGACCTTGCTTCACCTTGGTTTGATCAGGAGCAACGGAGGCTGGATTGGTATTTTGAATGAGCATTGCTTTAACAGGCGGGCCGCCCGCAAGGTCATAGTCATCGCCCAGCAGGGCCGGACCGATGCGGCTTTGATCAATGTGGCGGACTTTTGACTTTATGGCATCGGTGCCTTCGATCAGTGTCTTGTTCCATTTGTACATGCCGCTGTTGGAATGCAGTGCGCCGCCTCCTTCATTTTTCCAAGCGCCGGTAACTGCGGGAATGCATGAGACAGCGTGCATGTTTGCCGCGCCGTTGCGCGAACGCGTGAAGCCATAGCCCAAACGAAAGAATGTGCGCGGCGTCTGGCCGATCAGTTTTGCGAACGCCTCAATGTCAGCAACCGGAATATCGCAAATCTTCGAGGCCCATTCCGGCGTTCGGGTTTTCAAGTGCTCCTCAAGCTCGCGGGGGCAATCGGTGTATTGCTCCAGATACGGCCAATCGGCCAAGCCGTCCCTGAACAAGACATGCATCACCGCACAGGCAAGCGCCCCATCGGTTCCGGGACGGATGAGCAGTTTCACATCCGCCTGCTTCATTGTGCCGGTATCATAAATATCAATACACGCAATTTTGGCGCCACGCTCCTTGCGGGCTTTGAGAGCATGGGTCATCACGTTGACTTGCGTGTTCACCGGGTTTCCACCCCAGATCACGATCAGGTCCGACTTCTGCATTTCTCGCGGGTCAACGCCTGCGATCTTGCCAACACCGGCATAGTAGCCAGACCATGAGAGCGCGATACAGAACGTATCATGCATGCCGGAATAGCCCTTAGTGTTGCGCAGCCGTTCAATGCCATCACGCATGACAAGGCCCATGGTGCCTGCATAGTAGTAAGGCCAGACAGATTGCGCCCCGAATTCCGCTTCGGCCTTCAGAAATGCATTGGCGGTTTCATCCATCGCCTCATCCCACGAGATGCGTTTGAATTGTCCGGAGCCCTTGGGTCCGGTGCGTTTCAGGGGATAGAGCAATCGATCGGGGTGATGAATGCGCTCGGCATAGCGGGCAACTTTTTCGCAGATTACACCGAGGGTGTATGTATTATCTTTAGCGCCGCGGACACGGCCAATCGTGTTTTCATCCAACAGCTCAACTTCCAGGGCGCACGCCGAAGGGCAATCATGGGGGCAGACGGAAATTCCGGTTTTGATGTTGCGCTGAATGTTCATGGACGGAAGATATAGCCGAAACTATAGTGCCCGTCATGACCCCTGTTACTTCACTGCAAAACCCCGCAATCAAGCTCATTCGCTCACTGTCCGAGAAAAAGTTCCGGCGTGAAACGGGCCTGTTTGTGGCTGAGGGCTGGGACATGCTGGACCGGGCGCGGACATTGGGATGGGCGCCCGGGCACTTGATTTCCACTGAACCAATATCGCCGTGGGGGCAAACGCTGCCTATGCTGGTGAGCGAAAAGATCATGGCCGCGATGAGCGGCTTGAACAACCCGCATTCGGCTTTGGCCACTTTCAAGCAGCGTTATGTTTCTGATGTCACACACTCGGGTGTTTGGGTCGGGTTGGAAAATATCCGCGACCCCGGCAATCTGGGAACCATCATTCGCACCGCCGACGCAGCAGGCGCATCCGGGGTGATCCTCGCAGGCAATTGCTGTGATCCCTACTCGCCCGATTGTATCAGGGCAACCACGGGTTCGATATTCGCTGTCCCGCTGATTGAAATGGAAACACTAAGCCTGGTCGAATTGTGCAAGGCATGGACCGGAGAATCCGTTGGCACGCGGATGGAGGCCACAGTCGATTTTCGGCGCACCTATAGGTCGCCGATTCTTCTTCTGATGGGCAGCGAGGGGACAGGGCTTTCAGACGAATTAGCGGAGGGCTGTAATAGCCTGGTCCGCATTCCCATGCGCAATGGCGCAGAATCACTGAATGTCGCAACTGCCACGGCATTGATGCTGTATGAGATCAACAAGCTGATACTGAAGTGAGTTTTCCAAGGGATGCGTTGTTGCCTCAACCAGGCGATGCGGCTTTGTGTATGGTGAATCTGTCTCACCTGGCGATCACAAACTGGACCTTGAGGCATCACGCTCTCGCGGGCTATCTTCTTTGACTTAGGGAGATTTTGATGAAGTCGCATGCGCGTGTCGTGGTGGTTGGTGGCGGGGTTATGGGCGTCGGGCTGCTCTATCACCTGGCGCTTGAGGGTTGGAGCGATGTGGTTCTTGTTGAGAAGGGGGAGCTGACATCCGGTTCCACCTGGCATGCGGCGGGGCAGTGTCCGCAGTTCAATGGCTCGCTCAATATGTCGAAGGTGCATCTTTATGGCACCCAGCTCTATCCAAAATTGGAAAAGTTTACGGGACAAGCTGTGTCGTGGCATGGCTGCGGCGGCTTGCGGCTGGCGACGACTGATGAGGAAGTAAACTGGTTCAAATATGTTTACGGGGTTTCGAAGCTTGCCGGCTATGAGTGCGAGGTGATCGGGCCAGATGAAATCAAGCAGTATCACCCCTTCCTTGAAACATTCGGCGTGAAGGCCGCATTCCGCACGGTGAGCGATGGCCATGTGGCCCCTGCCGACATCACCAATGCAATGGCAGCAGGTGCGCGGCAACTGGGAGCGGAAATCTATCGGCGCACACGGGTGGTGGATATCAAAAACCTCCCTTCTGGCGAATGGGAGGTTGTTACCGAGCAGGGCAACATAATTTGCCAGCATGTGGTAAATTCGGCTGGCTCATATTGTGACGTGGTGGGTTCATGGACAGGCCACAATGTTCCCATCGTCAATATGCTGCATCACTATATGATCACCGAGCCATTGAAGGAACTCATCGATCTTGAGATTGAGTTGCCAGTGGTGCGAGACCCCTACTCCCACGCTTATTTGCGCGAGGAAACTCATGGTGTGCTGGTTGGCCCCTATGAAACGGCAACGGCGCATGTGTGTTGGGATGGGAAACCGCCAGCCTGGGATTTTGAAAGCGAGCTGGTGGCGCCGGAATTGGACCGCCTGACACCTTGGCTGGAAAAAGCCAGTGAGCGGCTGCCATTGTTTGGCGAGGCTGGTTTGAAGAATATCGTTTCAGGCGCCATCACCCACACGCCGGACGGAACTTACCTTTCAGGCCCCGCACCTGGCCCCAAAAACTATTGGATGCATTGTGGAGCTTCCATTGGCATTTGCCAGGGCGGCGGAGCGGGCAAGTATCTGGCGCAGTGGATGGTGCATGGCCAGGCTGAAATCAATATGCGGGAATTTGACCCGCGCCGCTTTGGCAATTGGGCCACCAAGGACTACACCACGGAAGTTTCCATCGCCGACTATCACCACATGTATTATTGCTACAAGCCGGGCGAGCAACACACAGTTGGCCGCGGGCTTCGCAAGTCCAGCCTGTACGACCAGCTCAAGGCGGAAGGTGCACAGTTCAGTCAGATATTCGGCTGGGAGCGGCCGCGCTGGTATGATGCCTCCGGCAAAGGCGAGGACTTTTCGTTCAAAAGATCAAACTGGTTTGACGCGGTTCGCGAGGAAGCCATGGCGGTACGCGAGCGTGTCGGGCTCATGGACTTGTCCACTTTCTCAAAATACGATGTGAAGGGCAAAGACGCTTACGTGTTCCTCGAACGCATTTGCGCCAACAAGATTTCAACCAAAGATGGTGGGATCATTCTTGGCCATTTGCTGAACGAGAACGGGTTCATCGAATCTGAGATAACTGTCACCCGGTTGGGGGCTGAGCATTTCTATGTGCTTTCCGCCGCTGTTGCGCAGTTGCATGACAAGGACCAACTCGAATGGCGCAGAACCGCCGCTGAGAGCGTCGAAGTAACTGATATTACTGACGATTTCGGAGTTCTCGTGCTGGCTGGGCCTAAATCCCGGGAAGTGTTGCAAAATTGCACCATTACAGATCTTTCTAACTCGGCCTTTCGCTGGCTCACCGGCAAGGAAGCCACGGTTGCGGGTGTCAAAAACGTCCGACTACTGAGGGTCAATTATGTGGGCGAGTTGGGCTGGGAGCTGCATGTGCCCATGAATAAAATGCCACAAATTTTCGAGAGTTTGCTTGCGGCTGGGAAACCCTACGGACTGAAATTATTCGGAACTTATGCCATGAATTCGCTCCGCATGGAGAAATCCTACCGTGGCTGGGGTTCGGAACTTACCGCTGAAATTGATATGTACGAAGCGTCGATGGAACGCTTCATTCGTATGGATAACAGGGAGTTTACAGGGAAATCCGCAAGCCTCAGCAAACACCAGCGTGGCCCCCGCATCAAACTTGTGTGCCTGGAAGTCGACACCGTGGATTGTGACTGCGTTGGCAACGAACCGGTTTATAGCGGCGACCAGATAGTGGGTCTGACGACATCAGGCGGCTTCGGCCATGCCGTCAAGAAGTCATTGGCATTTGCCTATGTCCAGCCTGCGCTCGTTGCCGAAGGCACCAAGCTTGATGTTCTCATGTTCAATCAGAAGCGCCCAGCAAAAATTGTTGCCGAATCACCTTGGGATCCAACGAACGCCAGATTGAAAGCTTAGAGTGCCGTCAGGTTCTTGTTGGGTGGCAAATCTTCCCAAGAGCTGCCTGCAGCGATAATGCAGGTCTGGCCTTTGGGCTGGGTTACCATGATGGTCCATGTGCCTTTTGGCGACGTAAAAACTTCAACCAAGTTTGTCTGATTGGCAATACCCAAAGCCTTGGTGGTTTCGTTGTATTTATCAGCCAATGTCTTGATGAAATCGGCGCGCTTGCCGCAGGGGAACTGAGCCTCAGCTGGACTGGCTGTTGCCAATACCAGGACTGTCAGGCTCGCAATTGCAGTGGTCAGTTTTAACATTAGTCCTCCAGTCTCGCCGTCCGAGGCGCCGCCGGAGATATCTCTACCTCCTGAAGGTCAGGCAGGCCTCGGAGCGGCTATGTCGATTGATTCGTTCATAAACAGCTCCAAATACACGTACGCCCTGATGATGCGCCCAATTGGTAAACGAATTGCGAATACCCAGCCGATGCTTTAGCTAGGCGCAATGCCAGCGCAGCGCCAAACGTTAACGGGAATTGCTTTCATGATCGGGGCAATGCAGGTGCTGCCATTCCTGGATGTTGTGGCAAAATTCCTTGGCCAGCAAAATGTTCCGATCATTCAGATCGTCTGGGCGAGGCTTTTGTTCGGCATGTTGATGACCGCTCCATTTGTTTTACAATCAGAGGGTGTGGCGGGACTTTGGCCACGGCGGCCCTTCATGCACGCGTTTCGGGCCGTTCTTTTGATCACGACAACAGGTCTGTTTTTTTGGGCATTGAAGTTTCAGGGCATTGCCGAGACGCTGGCGATCTTCTTTGTTCAGCCCCTGGTGATCACGCTGTTGTCACCCTTTGTATTGGGCGAGAATGTCGGCATCAGGCGCTGGATGGCGGTTGCGGTCGGATTTCTGGGCACCCTGATCATCATTCGCCCCGGATTTCAAAGCATCACACCCGGCGTGCTGATGGCGCTGGGATCGGGCGCATCAATTGCCATTTACATGCTGCTTACGCGGAAGATCGCCGCTGACGAGGCGCCAGTAGCCACAATATTTCACACCAATTTTGCGGGCACTGTTTTTACATCACTGGCCGTTGCGATATTCTGGCATTCCCCAACGCCAGAACAATGGCTGCTGTTTCTCTTGCTTGGGGCTATCGGCACGCTCGGCAATTATCTGATCGCGCACGCCTATCGGTTGGCTGAAGCTTCGCTTCTGGCGCCGCTGGGCTATACAGAAATCGTCATGGCTGTTTTTGGCGGTTGGTATTTTTTCGGCGACTTTCCGGATTTTTGGACATTTGTTGGCGTGGCGATCCTCATTTCCTGCGCCATCTACATTTCATATCGTGAGCGTGTGAGGAAAGTCATCCGCACTGAGCCGGGTGAATTCCTGTAGGATCAGTTTTTCAACATTCGCTCAATTCGGCGATCAGGCACGAACCACATCAACGCAACGGCTATATAGAGAGCCCCTGAAATCCACGGATAATAAAAGGCCATGGCAACGGCAACTACATAGGCGGCGAGTGACACTTTGCCTTTGAAGTCCGAACCGATGGCTTTGGCAATATCAGATTCTTTTCCATGGGTTTTGATGATGGCAGTAACGAGAATTGTATAGGCTATGGCTGCGGCCAGCAGGTTTGCGCCATAGAGTGCCACCGGCCAGGTCGCAAAGTGGTTTTCACCCATCCAGCCCGTGGTAAATGGCAGCAACGAAAGCCAAAACAACAAATGCAAATTGGCCCACAATATGCCGGCACTCACGCGTTTGATGGCATGCAAGAGGTGGTGGTGATTATTCCAGTAAATGCCAATGTTGGCAAAGCTCAATACGTAACTGAGGAACACGGGGCTTAGTTCCCACAACGCTGATAGTTCAGCACTGTGCGGAACCTTCAATTCCAGAACCATGATCGTTATGATGATAGCGATCACGCCATCGCTAAAGGCCTCGAGACGCGTTTTTCCCATGGTTCAAGTTCCCAACACCTAAACCGCTGTAGCCTGCTTCGAGTTTTCACGTAGTTTCAGCAGATACCAAACGATGCCGACGCCTACGGCCTTGCTCAGAATCTCCGTGGAAAACGACACTGGCGTGAGGTAACCGGAAATATAAAGAAACGCCAAGGTATCCAGAGGTACCGCAATAAGGCTGGAGACCAGGATGCGGCTCTGCAATGGCCTTCGACTAAAGGAGAATACGGCCCAATCAGCCATTTCCGCGATGAAAAACGCTGTCAGGCTGGCAATCGCCAATTCCGGGCTGGTCATGTACCAGGTGATGATGCCGGCAACCAATGTTGCCAGCAAAATCTTGTGGCCGATTTCACGCTGGGCATAGTCGCGCAGCACGAAAACAAGTCCCACAACAACCGTTGCGAGATAGAAACTACCAAACGGTGTTGACAGCGGGGGGACTGACACAAATAGCCAGTTCACCGCCACAATCGAAGCAATGTAAAGAACGACCCACATGACCTTAACCTACGATCTCGGCGGCTTTGAAGCACATCTTGATTTCTTTTCTGGCATTCTCGGCGCTGTCCGAGCCATGCACTGAATTGGCCTCGATTGACTCGGCGAATTCCTTGCGGATGGTGCCTGCATCGGCGTTGGCAGGGTTCGTAGCCCCCATGATTTCACGATATTTTGCAACCGCGTTGTTGCCCTCAAGCACCTGCATGACGATGGGGCCGGAGGTCATGAATTTCACCAGGTCTTTGTAGAACGGGCGCTTGGCGTGAACGGCATAAAACTTCTTGGCATCAACCTGCTTCCACTTGGTGCGGCGCTGGGCGATGATGCGGAGGCCCGCACCTTCGATCTTGGCATTAATGGCGCCGGTCAGATTGCGGCGTGTTGCATCTGGCTTGATGATGGAAAAAGTGCGTTCGACGGCCATATTAAGTCCCTGTATGTTGAATTGAATGGGGCCTTCTACGCAGCTTAAAGCAAAGTTGCAAGGCTTTGCGGTTGGGGGTAGTTACCAGTGGCAAAAGAGGAACATGCAATGCCTGATGCATTTCAAAATGATACGTGGGTTGGTGATGTCCACCGGTTCTGGTTTGAGGAACTGGAACAGGCTGACTGGTTCAAGAAGAACGATGCTGTGGACGAAAAAATTCGCAGCCGTTTTCTCGGGGTGCACGAGGAGCTCATGGCTCAAAGTCACAGACTATCCTCTCGCGACACGTCTCAAATGCTTGCTGCCATCATCGTGCTTGACCAATTTTCCCGCAATATGTTCCGCGGTACGCCACGTTCTTTTGCTGCTGATCCTTTGGCCTTGGGAATGGCGCGAACAGTTGTTGATCAAGGATTGGACAAGACCATGACCAAGCATCAGAGGCTCTTTACCTATCTGCCTTTCGAGCACAGTGAAAATGCGGCGGACCAGGTTCGATCAGTTGAACTGATGGGTGAACTCGAAGACGCCGAGCTGACAAAATATGCGCTCGCCCACAAAGTCATCATCGACCGGTTTGGACGCTTTCCGCATCGCAATGCCATTCTTGGCCGACAATCAACGGATGAAGAAATTGCATTTCTGAAAGAGCCCAACAGCTCGTTCTAGAACTGTTGGGTTTGGTGGCCTGCTATTCTTCCAGCTCGCCGATCAATGCGGTTGCACGGCTTACTGATACGCGGCGGTTTTCCTGTTCGGCTTCGGCGGTTGGAATTTTGAGATAGCGCTCGCCATAGCCAACGGTTTGAAGATTGGCCGCCGGGATAACGTAGTAGGTTGTCAATGCCTTCTTGATCGCCGTTGCGCGCTGGCGCGATAGCGCCAGGTTTGAGGCATCAGAACCCACGGCGTCCGTATGGCCTTCAATCAGGAAAACTTCGCGCGGATGCTTGGCCAGTATGCGCTCCATGATTTCGGCGATGCGATCAAGATTGCTCACTTCCTCGGCTCGAACAAAGGCTTCGTTGAATCCAAACCTCACGGTGTCGATTTCAACACGCGGCAGAGATTCGCGCAGGTCGGGCGAGTCTTCAATTTCCTCAACGGTATATTTACGTTTGGGTTTCGTTCGTGGCGCCGACACCAGAACATCCTCCAGTTCCTCGTCGTCTACCTCAGCGGCATAAACATCGTGGCGAGGTTTGTCCGGCTGATACTCCTGGTCAATTTCGACATCATACTCTTCATCGTCATAGCGGGCAGCGAGTTCCGCCTTGCGATCACGGCGCTCGCGCAACAGGCGTTGCTGCAGCAAATATTGATCGCGCTCCATCATGGCGCGCCAGTAGTCTCTTTGCTCTTGATCATATTGCCTGTCGTATGCCGATTGACGATAGACCTCAAGGCGACGCTCCAACTCATAATCTTCCAGCTCCTCAGAGGGCCTGCGATCATTGAGAACGAATTCAATTGAGATATTGAATTTCTTGCTTTTGTCTACGACTGGTTTGCTGTCGGCAGGCTTGGCGGCCGTTGTCTCTTCCTTCTTCGGCGCGGCTGCTTGCTGGGCGGCAGCCTCTGCTGCAGCCACCCGATCACGCAAAATATCGCGCTCGACTTTGAGTTTCTTGCGGAGGGTGCGCTCCGTGTCGCGGGACAATTCATTGCCCGCCATCAATTCGCGGATGCCATCAACGCGGGCGCGCAATTCATCGTCGGTCAATTTATCTGCCGGGCGGCTGTCAGCCAGAAATTCCTGGGCCTTGGCTTCCGCCTCGGGCGTTCCGGCATTACCATCAAGTTTTGTGGCCTGGGATTTATCCACCACAACTGGTGCGGCTTCTGCAGGGGCCGCTGGCGGAGGTGCTTCCACCACGGCGGGCGGCGGTTCTGGCAATGGTTCAGCGGGGGGTTCAACAACCACTGGAGCTTCTTCCGCAACAGCTGGGGGTTGTTCGGGGGCCTTCTCCGGTGCGGGCTGCTCGCGGGAGACAAGTTCACCCCGGGCTGCCTTTGCAATTTCAGCCAGCTGATTGCGAATTTCTTCGGGCAGATTGTCGGCTTTTGAGAATTTGCGGGCAGTCCTCGCGCGCTTGGTCAATTCGTCCGGCGACATTTCAGCAAGCGGTCGCGGGTCGTTCAGGAGTTCGGTCACTTCTGCAGGAACCTCAACAGGCGCAGGAGCTGCCACTTCGGCCGGGGCTTCTGCTGCCGGTGGTTCGGCTGCTGGCTGTTCTACAACAGGCTGCTCGACCGGGGGCTGCTCGACGACTGGCTGTTCGACGACTGGCTGCTCGACCGGGGGCTGTTCGACTACTGGCTGTTCGATGACTGGCTGTTCTGCGGCAGGCGGCTCTGCGGCGGGTTGTTCTTCAGCGGGCTTGGCCGCCTGCTCCTCACGGGCTGCGATTTCGGCGCGCACGGCCTTGGCAACCTCTTTGAGCTTGTCGGCCACTTCTGGCGCCAGGCCATCGGCTTTTGAAAGCTTGCGGGCTTGCTTGAAACGCGTAGCAAGTTCCTCAGCCGAATAGTCGGCCAAAGCCTTTTCATCCGCCAGAAAATCCAAGACTTCCTGGGGGGCTTCCGCTTGAGCCAAAATTATCAATTCCTGCTGTTCGGTCGCCAGTGCGGGTGCCGAAAACAAGGCCAAGGCTATGAGACTGGCCGCAAGTGGGGTAAACTTCATTCATTCCTCCAATAGGTGAATTATTCGCCTTATCTAGTGTCCCTATAAGGCAGAACTATGTGACAATTGTGCTCCTAGTGCCACAAGCCTGAACTGGAGATGAACGGAGATCAAAGCCTGCCTGCCTCGATAATCCGCTTGAGGAACCCGCGCGTGCGATCCTGTTTAGGATTGCCAAAAAGCTGTTCCGGCGGGCCTTCCTCGTGAACGACACCCTCATAGAGAAAGCACACTTTTGAGGCCACTTCCCTGGCGAACCCCATTTCATGGGTGGCGAGCAGCATGGTCATGCCCTGCTGGGCCAGATCGCGCACAATGTTCAAGACCTCGGAAACCAGTTCCGGATCGAGTGCTGATGTGATCTCGTCCAACAGCATCAGTTTGGGTTCCATGGCGAGCGCTCGGACAATTGCGACGCGCTGTTGCTGGCCGCCAGACAGCCGGTCTGGATATTCGTTGGCCTTTGCCTCGAGGCCGATACGCTTCAGCAGCACCATGGCCTTGGCCTCGGCTTCAGCCCTGGTCATGTTCAGGACTTTGATGGGGGCCAGTGTCACGTTTTCCATGACGGACATATGCGGGAACAAGTTGAAGCTCTGGAACACAATGCCGGCCTGCTGGCGCAGCTTGTTCACATCCACGCCGGGGCCCGAAACACGGTCACCGGCCAGGCGGATTTCGCCGCCTTGAATTTGTTCCAGCCCATTGATGCAACGCAGCAGTGTGGACTTGCCGCAACCCGATGGCCCGATCAGGCAAACCACCTGATGTTCGTTCACCTCCAAATCAAGCCCACGCAGAACCTTGATTGGGCCAAACTCCTTGGCAACACCTTTCATTTCGAGGAAAGCCATCGTCAGCCCCCTGCCCTGATGCGGGCGTTGTCACGCTCCATCAATTTATCAACGAAGCGGGCCTGCGGAATGGTAATCAGTACAAAGAGGATTGCGACGACAGTAACGGCAGACAGATTGAAGGCGTTGGCAGCGATAATGCGCGACTGGTTGAAAGCATCGATCAGGCCCACGACCTGCACAAGCGCAGTATCTTTCTGCAGGCCGATAAAGTCATTCAACAGGGGCGCAATGATGCGGCGCACGGCTTGCGGCACGACCACGTAACGCATGGTTTGCATGTAGGAAAGGCCGAGCGAGCGGGCCGCCATCGTCTGACTTTGATGAATGCTTTCGATGCCAGCGCGGTAGACTTCGGCAACATAGGCCCCATAGGTGAGTGTGAGAGCCAGAATGCACCACCAGCTTACGGGCACGCGAATGGCGGTTTTGTATGCTGCTGGTGTCAGGGTGGACAGGTCGGTGAAGAGACCTACGATATGCGGCACAATCAAGTCAGAAAGCCCGGAGGTCGGGATTCCGAAGCCAATGAGATAGAGCGTCACGATGGCTGGAAGGCCGCGAAAAATATCACAGTAAAGTATGGCTAGGGCGCGAATGGGTTGGCCGGCAGGGCCTGGGGTGAGGCGGGCCAGGGCGACGATCAGGCCCCAAATCAGAACCAGGATTTCCGCCACAATGAATATGAAAACATTGTTGATGAGGAATTGCTTGGTCACCAACCACCATTTGGCTTGCATCAATGGCAGCAAGAAGAAGGTTTTGCCCACAGCGACATTGTTCATCAACACAAAGCTGATGAAGCCCAGCATCATGACGGCAAATACGCCCCAGCCGAATGTCCTGAGGGCAAACTCACGCGAGGCTGCCGTGTCGATGCGGGCTTGGACCACGTCGCCCTTTGCCAGACAGGCACGGGCAGACTTTGCCAGTTGAAGGGACCTCCAAGCTGGCCAGACCAAGGTGAAGACGGCAAGGATTGCCAACCCGAAGATGAATTCCCAAACGACCGAATAGACATTGAGGCTATCGAGTGCACTACGGACGACCTGTGTTGTCATGTAAGCGAAGAGGCCACACAACAAGGCAAACAAAAAGGCGCCAAGGGATAAACCATCAGCCCGCTGATGAATGGAAGGCGCGCCGTTCACCGACGCGCCTCCAGCTTGTTTCATGCCGTTCAAGATTTATGGGTTGAAATAGGGAACTGACGCCGGGTCTTTGCCCCAAGCTGCAGCCAGGTATTTATCGCCAAGTTTCCGGATGGTGCCATCATCGATCATGGACTGGATGATCTTGTCGATGGTTGGGTTGTTGGCATTTCCCTTGGGATAGATTGCGCCATAGGTTTCGCCAGTCTTGTATTGGCCCACGACTTTTGAAGCGCCCGCCGTTGCCACTTCTTCAGCGAGCACGATTGATGTGTCAGTCACTGCTGCGTCAATCTGGCCGGAGCGGAGAGCGGCGAACATGTCACCCTGCTCTGGGTAAACCTGCACGTCAGTGATGCCCAGCTTGTCGGTCGCATAGGCGGCCCCTGTTGTTGCCTGCTGTACGCCAACCTTTGATGTCTTGATGGATTTTTCGTCAACCGGAGTGTCAGCACGGGCCAACACGCCGATGTCTGAGTTGAAATAGGGCACGGAGAAATCATGGACAGCTTTGCGTTCCTCGGTGATGGAAATTTCTGACATTGCCAAATCAAATCCGGATGTCTGGCCAGCGATCATGGCATCCCAACCGACGTTCATGACGGTGAGATTGTCGTAACCGGCGCGCCATGCAATTTCGGCGGCCATGCAATATTCCATGCCATCTTTCACGGACTCAGGCGTATCGCCGTTCCACCAGATGGGTGCGGGTAGCGACACTGCGACGGTGAGCTGGCCTGCGGTCGCCGGGGCTGCCAGCGGAATGGAACCCTTGGCTCCAGTAACCTCGCAATTGCCAATCATGTCGGCAGCCGAAGCTGATGTCGCAAATGCCAGCATTGCGGCAACCGCGAGAAAATTGCGTTCTGTAATCAACATTTAGAACTCCCTTTTGGTTAGTTGCCAAATCATACACTGAAAAAGGACGCGTGCAATATGGGGGTGTTAACCCGTCCAGCCCAGGCCTTGCGCCACGCAATTCATGGTCATCAAAAGCGGCATGTTCAGTTTGTCGTCGCGCTTGCCCTCTCTGGTTTCGCGCAGGAGTTGGACTTGCCAAAGATTGGCGCGGTCAACAATGGGGCGGACGCGGTCAAACCGGCGGCGGAAGCCCTGGAAGCGCTCGCAGAGGATTTTGGCCCCTGTGAGCTCCAGAATGGCGCGGCTGGTGCGGCGGTGTTCGTGGGCGATTACAGCGTAAATGCGCTCGGCATCCACCCGGTCCGGCACGAGTTCAGCATATTTTTCGGCCACCTTCATGTCGGCCAGGAAAAGCGACTTTTCGACTTCATCCACGGCCAAACGAAAGCCGCGGGATTTCTTGAACATGTCGCGCAGCAACACCAAACCTTCTGCGCCACGGGCTGAGAAATAATCATCCAACGCGTAGCCCAGCCCATACCAGCCCGTGAGCAAATGGCGATTCTGGCTCCAGGCGAAAACCCAGGGAATGGCGCGGAGGTCGTCGATGCCTTTGGCGCCGAAACGGCGGGCTGGCCTCGATCCCAGTTTCAGCAATGCCAGTTCCTCCACGGGGCTTGCCGCATGAAAGTAATTCAGCAACGCTTTGTCTTCGGCCAGCCGCCGATAGGCCTTGAATGACAGACGCGCGATTTCCTCAACAGCAGACTGGTGCTCTGTGTTGATGCGAAGCTCAGGCTCTTCGGCGGATTTCAATGTGTGTACCAGCACGCTTGACGTCAGCACTTCCAGATTGTTGAGAGCTGTGCCGCGATTGGCAAACTTTGACGAGACAACCTCGCCCTGCTCGGTCACCCGCATGTGACCGTTGATTGTGCCTGCGGGCTGAGCCGCAATAGCGCGGCCTGTGGGAGCACCGCCACGGCTTACCGAACCGCCGCGACCATGGAAGAAACTGATTTCCACGCCAGCCGCTTTTCCCACCGCAATGAGCCGCCTTTGGGCTTCAAACAATTCAAAGCTGGCGCAAAAGAAACCGCCATCCTTGTTGCTATCGGAATAGCCCAGCATGATTTCCTGGCGGCCCACTGAATTTTTCACCACGTCAATGGCGAGGAGTTCAGTCATGATGGCAGCGCCGCTGCGCAGATCATCGATGGTTTCAAAGAGCGGCACAATGGCAAGCCTGCAACTCACGGTGCTGGTTTCATCGCTGAAAAGGCCGCAATATTTCGCCAACAAGTACAGGCCCAACACATCTGCGGCGGATTTGGTCATGGACAGTATGAATGCGCCGATGGATTTTGGATCGGGGCCATCGAGAGTTTCGCGCACGAGCAGCAATAGATCGAGCAGTTCGCGCGCTTCATCTGACACGCCACGGAACTGGGGAAGGAACCCCAGGGGTTTTTTGAGTTCGTCCGAAATCCAGCTTTGCCACGCGGGCATTCCGGGTTCCGGTGGTTTGGTCTTTGAGACCGGGTTCATCTTGTGCCAGATTTCCTGCAACACGCGGTTGATCACCGTGGTGTTCTGGCGAAGATCAAGGCTCACGGTGCGAAATCCGAAAATCTCCGCTTCCCAGCGCACCGGACGCACCAGCGTTGCCGCAATGCCGACAGCTTTCATTTCGACGAGGGCGTTTTCGACAGCCGTGATCTCGGAGAGCAATTCGTCCACGTTTTGAAAAGGCTTTGCGCCCTTCCCGGTCAGTCGGAGGTTCAGGGCGCTGAAGTACTGCCGAAACGGCTCGGTCGGATTTCGCTGTTTAATCTGTTCGGCCGCACCTGACGCTTCAAGCTGGCCAGCGAGCCGCGTGTAGAAATGCTCCGGCGCTGTAACTTCGCTTTCGCTCAACGAAACCAGTTGAGCCAAATCAGTCAAGCGTTTGGACAGCCGTTCAACGGCGGCGCGGCGGTTTTCAGCGAGGGCATTGCGGGTGGTGGCAACTGTCACAAACGGATTGCCATCCCTGTCGCCGCCGATCCATGATGAAAATTTCAGCGGTGGACGCACGCGCGATGGAATTTCAGGATAGTGGCGCTGTAAAGCGAATTCCAGCAGATCACACAGTGATGCCGTGCGGTCAAAGAGCGTTTCGCGGAAAAAATGCAGGCCCCAGGAAATTTCTGATTCAACTGTTGGTTTCTCGATGCGGATTTCACCGGTCATCCACAGCAGGTCAATTTCATTGCGCAGGAGATTGAGCAGGCCTTTGCGTTCACGCGGGGTCCAGCGCGTGCTTTCAAGCTCATAGAGCTTCAAATAGATGCGGCGATGAATTTCCAAAACTGTTACGCGTTTGGCCTCGGTTGGGTGCGCCGTAATCGTGGGCTGTACGTCGAGCGTGTCCAGCGCTTTTTGAACTCTATCCTGGGTTACGCCGAAAGCTGCAACTTGCGAAAGCGCATGTGAGAGCGACCCCGATACAACATCCGGCCCGCCCTCTTTCTCAGATTGGCGGCGATAGCGGATGGAGGCGTTTTCTTCAGCAATGTTCAAAAGCTGCAGCCATATTCCGATGGCTTGCAGGGCATGTTCAATGAGGTGTGGGGGAATACCTGAGGCCGCCTCCGGGTCATCGATCACTGTCAGCACGGCGGGTTCACGCTGGCGGATGACCTGGCGGAGCAGATTGCGCAACATGACGGTTATTTCGTCAATGTAGGAAGTTTCCTCGGCCACCATCATTCCCTTTTTCTGATGTGCGCACCTCACTGTGCGAGGGGATTTGTGCAGCGCAACATGAGGGATGTCAATGCGATAATAGAGTTGCCCAGGTTCGCCTTCTACCGCTAGAAGGCCGCAATGTTACAAATCAACAATCTGACCTATAGAATCGGCGGCAGGCTTTTGCTTGAAGGCGCTTCTGCGGCATTGCCGGATGGCCATAAGGTTGGCCTGGTGGGGCGCAATGGCACCGGAAAATCCACACTTTTAAAGCTTATTTTGGGTGATTTGGTCACTGAATCCGGCTCTGCCAGTGTGCCTAAAAATGCCCGCATCGGCACCGTGGCGCAGGAAGCGCCGGGGGGGTCTGAAAGCCTGCTCGACACTGTTATGGCAGGCGACAAGGAGCGCGAGGCGCTTTTGTCGGAAGCAGAGACGGCAACCGATCCACACCGCATTGCAGAAATTCAAATCCGGCTGGCGGATATCGATGCGCATTCGGCGCATTCCAGGGCGGCGGTTATTCTGGCTGGCCTTGGATTTACCGAGGACCAGCAGAACGGCCCCTGCTCTGCTTTATCTGGCGGCTGGCGCATGCGGGTCGCCCTGGCGGCCGCCTTGTTTGGCGCACCTGATGTCTTGCTGCTCGATGAGCCCACAAACTACCTCGATCTAGAAGGAACGATCTGGCTCAAGAGTTACATTCGCGATTACCCGCACACGATTTTGCTGGTGAGCCACGACCGTGACCTGCTGAACGAAGCAGTCGATTCCATCCTGCATCTCGATCAGGGAAAGCTCACGCTCTATGTGGGCAACTACAATAATTTTGAGCGGCAACGGCGCGAGAAACAGGCGCTCACCCTCAAGCTCAAGAAAAAACAGGAAGAGCAGCGCGACCACATGCAGGCCTTTGTTGATCGCTTCAAGGCCAAGGCATCGAAAGCCAAGCAGGCGCAGAGCCGCATGAAGGCGTTGGCCAAGCTTGAGCCAATCGCCGATATTGTCGAAAATCGCGTGGCGCCATTCCTGTTTCCAAATCCCGAGCGCGCGCTGGCGCCGCCGCTGGTGCGTTGGGACAAGGCTGCGGTGGGTTATGGCGGGCCGAAACCGGTTCTCAAAAACATCACGCTCCGCATGGACCCGGATGACCGGATTGCGCTTTTGGGTTCAAACGGAAATGGCAAGTCCACATTTGCGAAATTGCTGTGCGGCAAACTGAAGGTTTGCGATGGCGAGATGCACCATCCACCGCGCATCACCATGGGTTACTTCGCCCAGCACCAGCTTGATGAACTTTCCGAAGACCGCAGCCCTTACGAGTATATGGCGCAACTTATGCCCGATGCCACCGTATCGCAGCGCCGCGCCAAATTGGGTGCAGTGGGGTTTGGCGCTGCGCTTGCTGATTCAAAGTGTTCGGTTTTGTCAGGCGGTGAAAAAGCCCGGCTGCTGTTCATGCTGGCCACATTCCATGGACCTCACATCCTCATACTCGACGAACCTACCAACCATCTCGATGTGGATAGCCGCGAAGCTTTGATCATGGCGATCAATGATTATGAGGGGGCTGTGGTTCTCATCAGCCATGATCGCCATATCATTGAAACCTGCGTGGATACGCTGTGGCTGGTGCATGATGGAACTGTGAAACCATTTGATGGTGACATGGATGAATATACTGATCTGGTGCTGGGCCGGACAGCCGCGAAGAAGCCCGAGCGCGCTGCTGCGGTGGCCACCGGGTTTGCACCCACACCAAAGCCCAAGCAAAGATTGATGACACCCGCTCTTAAGAAACAACTTCAAGAGTTGGACCTCAAGATGTTGAAAATAAAAGATAAGATTATTGTGCTTGAGCAGGCGCTATCAGATCACACAATCTATGCGCAGGAACCCAAAAAGGCAGCGGATTTTGCACGCCTGAAAGCCAAATTCGAATCCGAGCTGGAGCGCGAGGAAAATCACTGGCTAGAATTGCAAGAAGGCATGCTGAATGCCTGATCTCACCCAGAGCTGGTTTGGCTATCTCAGCCTTGCAATTTTCGTTGCAGCTTACGCTCTGGTGGTTTTCGAAGAGACCACGAAGTTCCGCAAATCAAAGCCGGTTCTCGTTGCTGCGGGTTTGATCTGGGCGCTTATCGGCCTGGCTTATTCCAACGCTGGCATGGGCGAAAAAGCGGAAGCAGCAGCGCAGCATGTGATTTTTGAATATGGCGAGCTGTTCCTGTTTCTGCTGGTCGCCATCACCTACGTCAACACGCTGGAAGAGCGCCGCGTATTTGATGTTCTGCGGGTGAAACTCACGTCAATAAACCTTTCATACCGCTCATTGTTCTGGCTTACCGGCATTGTTGCTTTCTTTCTCTCCGGCGTATTGGACAATCTCACGACGGCACTTGTCATTGGCGCGGTTGTACTTGCAATTGGCAACAAATCGCCCCGGTTCATGGCGCTTGCCTGCATCAGCACGGTGGTTGCGGCAAATGCCGGGGGTGCATTCAGCCCCTTTGGCGACATCACAACTTTGATGGTCTGGCAAAAGGGCAAGCTGCAGTTCTTCGAATTCTTTGCGCTGTTTATTCCATCAGCGGTGAATTGGTTGGCGCCGGCCTTCATCATGCAGTTTGCCATTCCGAAGTCTGCGCCCGAAGCGAGCGCGGATAGCGTTCGCGCAAAGCCAGGGGCGGCTGGAGTTATTGTTCTCTTCGCACTGACGATTGCCACGGCCGTTGCTTTTCGCAACTATTTACATTTGCCGCCAGCCCTCGGAATGATGCTGGGATTGGGCTATCTGCAGGTGTGGTCGTATTTCCTGCAACGCCGCGGTGCCCGCATGCAGGACGACGACATGGCGCTCAACTCCTTCAAGCAGATCGAACGGGTAGAGTGGGACACTCTGCTGTTTTTCTTTGGCATCATATTCGCCGTCGGTGGATTGGGCGTGTTGGGCTATCTCGCCATGGCCAGCGAATTTCTTTACGTGGATTTGGGGCCAACCACGGCGAACATCGCAATCGGCGTTTTATCTGCCATCGTTGATAATATCCCCTTGATGTTTGCGGTTCTCACCATGGATCCGGCGATGAGCCAGGGGCAGTGGCTGCTGGTAACATTGACAGCGGGCGTTGGCGGCAGCTTGTTGTCAGTGGGTTCCGCTGCAGGTGTAGCTCTCATGGGACAGGCGCAAGGACGTTATACGTTCATGGGCCACTTGCGTTGGAGCTGGGCAATTGCAATAGGCTACGCGGCCAGCATCATTACCCATCTGTGGATCAATGCCGGACTATTCTGATATTGGCGATTCCGTTTTTGAGCGGTCGATCCAGCGTAAATTCTCATCCTGTTGCCAGTAGGAAATAGAAAATCCTGCGGATTTCAGGCGTTTCCAATCGGTTCGGGCTGCGGCGACGGCGGCTTCATCTCTGCCATCGAATAGAATTACGGCTCGGTCCAGACCTGAAACATCGCCCAAACTGGCGCCTTCTATGAAAAAACGAACTTTCGCAGCGTTGGGATTTTCATCTGCTGCCGTTAGCCAGATCGGTTGCATTTCAGCACGACCGTCAGCCTTGGCGCCATGAGCCAAGAAAATATCGGCATCATTTTTCCACAGCAGTTCAGATACATCTTCAACGCGATCTGCGTTACCAACCTGCACCACGCAGCGCCAACCCCGTTGCAATGCCTTGGAGAGTTGGCCGGGCAGCACCTGCTCCCATGGTTTGTGTTCCAGATGATAAAACATAACCTCAGTCATGCCCCCTATTCAGCGCAAGCATGCCATCATATCAAGCCAGAAATTTTTACTTCAGGAATCATTCATGGGTGGTATTCTGCGATTTGATTTGGAGGCACCCTCAATGAAAACTCTCAAAGCGCTTGTTGTGGCCAGCGGCAGTTTGTTTATGGCCGTTGCATCGGCAAATTCGGCAGTCCTGTGCAATTGCTGCGAAACCGGAATGGCTGAAACTTGCAAGGCAACTTGTGCGACCGTCACTTTGCCGGTTGGGCAATGCGTGGCCGCGGTGGATTTTGCTGGCGTGACCAAGATCGCAACTGGCGAAAACCCG